>NZ_SMJX01000291.1 GCF_004348535.1 Actinomadura sp. KC216 | reverse complement strand
GCCCCCGCTCCCCCCACCGCCTCCGGCCGAGACGACGACGGAGCTGCCGGAAGGCGGCAACGGGGTGGCGGGCCCGAACGATGAGACCGTGCCCGTCTGGCATCTCGGCGAGTCCGACCCCGACCCCGAGGCGCAGGGCGGGAGCCCCGCGGCCGAGACCGTGGAGGTCCCGATCATCGAGGAGCCGGCCGCGGGGCCCGACGCGCCGACCGTGGAGGTGCCGGTCGTCGCGGAGATCCCGCCCGGCGTGCATCCGGCCGACGACGTGACCATGCCCGTCCCGCATCTGGAGGACGGCGAGGGCGCCGGCGACGGCCATGATCCGTCGATCATCCCGGGCCTGACCGACGACGGCCACGACGACGAGATCGGCCGCGAGCGGTGAGCGCCGAACAGGAAGGGCGACCCGATCAGCAGGCGCTGGTGGACGCCTGGACGGCCCGCTTCGGCGACGAGATCACCACCGAGGAGACGACCGGCGGCCTCGCCGTCGGGGTGCCGCCCGAGCACTGGCTGGACGCGCTGACCTTCGCCCGCGACGACCTGTCCTGCGGCTTCTTCGACTGGCTGACCGGCGTGGACGAGCTGGACGAGGGCTTCGCCGTCGTCGTCCACGTGTACTCGCTGGAACGCCGCCACCACCTGCTGGTCAGGACGCGCGTCCCGAAGCGCGCGCCCGTCCTGCCGACGGCGACGGGCGTCTACCGCGGGGCGGAGTGGCACGAGCGGGAGACGGCGGAGATGTTCGGCGTGCTGTTCGAGGGCCATCCGAACCTCGTCCCGCTGCTGCTGCCGGACGGGTTCGAGGGCCATCCGCTCCGCAAGGACTTCGTGCTCGCCGCCCGCGTCGCCAAGCCGTGGCCGGGCGCCAAGGAGCCGGGCGAGTCGGGCCACGGCGCGCCGAGCCGCCGCCGCGTCCGCCCGCCGGGCGTGCCCGAAGAGGGCGCCTGGGGCGCCGCGGCGGAACGCGCGGGACGCCGCCGCGCCGCTCCTCCCGCAGACGCGAGCGGGAACTCGGGCTCGGGCTCGGAGGAGGCGCCCGATGCTTGAGATCGTCGTCAAACTGGCGCTGGTCGCCGCCGCGTTCGCGCTGCTGCCGCTGCTCGTCGGGCAGGCCGAGCACAAGGTCATGGCCCACATGCAGGGCCGTCTCGGCCCCATGTACGCGGGCGCCTTCCACGGCTGGGCGCAGCTCGTCGCAGACGGCGTGAAGTTCGCGCAGAAGGAGGACGTGGTCCCGCGCGACGCCGACCGGTGGGTGTTCAAGCTGGCCCCTGGCGTGGCGCTCGTCCCGTATCTGCTGGTCCTGCTCGTGATCCCGATCGGGCCCGGCGGGCAGGTCGCGCTCGACCTCGGCCCCGGGATCTTCTTCGCGCTCGCCGTGATGGGCGTCGGCGTCATCGGCGCGATCATGGCGGGCTGGGCGAGCGCGAACAAGTACTCGCTGCTCGGCGGGATGCGGGTCGCCGCGCAGCTGATGTCCTACGAGCTGCCGATGGTGTTCGCGGCGTCGTCGGTGGCGATGGCGGCCGGGACGCTGTCGCTCCAGGGCGTCGTGGAGGAGTGGCGCTGGTACTGGCTGCCCTGGCAGGCCGCCGGCGCCGTCGTGTTCTTCGTCGCGGGCCTCGCCGAGCTGCGCCGCCCGCCGTTCGACATGCCGGTCGCCGACTCCGAGATCATCTTCGGCCCGTACACGGAGTACGGCGGGCTGCGGTTCGCGCTGTTCCTGCTGGCCGAGTACGCCGGGATCGTGGTGCTGTGCGGGCTGACGACCGTGCTGTTCCTCGGCGGCTGGAAGGGCCCGTTCCTCAACACCGAGCTCGGCTGGCTCTGGACGCTGATGAAGGTCGGCGTGCTGGCGTTCTGCGTGATCTGGCTCCGCGTCAGCTACCCGCGCATGCGCGAGGACCAGCTGCAGAAGCTCGCCTGGGCCTGGCTGGTGCCGCTCTCGCTGGCCCAGCTCGCGCTCACCGGCGTCCTCAAGGTCGCGCTCTGACCCCGCCGACCCGGGGTTACCTGAGGAAGATGGTGAAGTCGGCCATCTCCGGGAGGACGTCCGGCGGGATGTCGACGTCCACCGCCATCTCCTCGACGGACACGAACCCGCCGTGCTCCTCGCGGTGCCGGACGACCCGCTCCGCCAGCTCGGGCGTCATGCCGGGCAGCGCGGCGAGGATCTCCGCGGGCGCGTGGTTGACGTCCACCAGCCCGCCGTCGTCGTAGGTGCGGGGCACGTCCGGGCGGCCGATCCGCAGCTCGCGGGCGAGCGCGGGGTCCTCGGCGGCGAGCGCGCGGGCCTCCTCGCGCAGCGACCTGCGGTACTTGGCGACCTCGATCGCGTGCTCGTTGAGGCGGTTCCGCGGCACCTCGCGCGGGAAGACCGACGACCGCACGGCGAACGCGTGCGCGGTGCCCGCGATCCACAGCAGGATCGCCATGAACGTGCCGAGCACGGTCAAGATCACGTTGTCCAGTTGCAGGAGCGTGATGACGCCCGCCGTCCCGGCGCCGTATCCGGCCGCCGTCGCGCCGAGGTTCCACGACCCGCGCCGGATGGCCGCGTAGAGGAACGAGAACGGCGTCCCGTACCCGAGCGTGATGAACGGCACGAACGCCCACAGGACGCCGCGCGCGGTCTCCTTCGGCGCACTGGGCACGGGCGGGACCGGACGTCCCGGCGGAACCGGTGGGACGGGCGGCCCCGGATACGGGGGACGCCAACCGGGCGGACCGTAAGGCCGCTTTGCAGGCCGCCGCCCAGGGTGGTCCGCGTGCTGACTCACATGCCCTCCCTGCCCGCGACCCGCGCCCTGACCTCGGGGCCTATGCCTGGTTGGACGAACGCGGACGCGAGCGCGTTCCCCCGAAGGCGATCGTGCGCAATCATGGGGCGCGTGGGACGGCTACCAGGAGGCGGGCTGGCCAAGGGGCTGGCGGTCACGTTGCGGACGATGACGCGGCGTTCCATAACGCGTCAATACCCGGAAGTGCAGCCAGACCTGCCTCCGCGCAGCAGGGGCGTCATCGCGCTTTTCGAGGAGAACTGCACCGTCTGCATGCTGTGCGCCCGCGAGTGTCCCGACTGGTGCATCTACATCGACTCGCACAAGGAGACCCTCCCCGCCGAAGGCGGCGGACGCCCCCGCACCCGCAACGTCCTCGACCGTTTCGCCATCGACTTCGCGCTGTGCATGTACTGCGGCATCTGCATCGAGGCGTGCCCGTTCGACGCGCTGTTCTGGTCCCCGGAGTTCGAGTACGCCGAATACGACATCGCGGAGCTGACCCACGAGAAGGACCGGCTGCGCGAATGGATGTGGACGGTCCCGCCGCCGCAGGCGCACGACCCGTCCGCCGAGCCGCCCAAGGAAGTCGCCACCGCTGAGAAGGCCGCCTCGCGCGCCGCCTCCCGCCCCCCGCGCGGGGAGCGGGCATGAGCGGCCAGGAGGTCGTGTTCGCGCTGCTCGGCGTCGTCGCCGTCGGGTCCGGGATCCTGGTGGTGACGACGCGGAACCTCGTCCACGCGGCGCTGTGGCTGGTGGTGTCGTTCGGCGCGCTCGCGGGCGGTTACCTCGTCCTCACCGCCGAGTTCGTCGCCTGGGTGCAGGTGCTGATCTACGTCGGCGCGATCGTCGTGCTGCTGCTGTTCGGGATCATGCTGACGCGGGCGCCGATCGGCGAGTCCGCCGACCTGGACTCCGGCAACCGGTGGGCCGCCGCGACGGTCGCCGCCGCCACCGCCGCCGTCCTGGTGACCGTGGTGCTCATGGGGTTCCGGGACGAGCGGATGCCGCTGCGCGAGGGCTCCGGATCGGCCGAGGAGCTCGGCGCGGCCGTGTTCCGGACGTGGGTGCTGCCGTTCGAGGTGCTGTCGGTGCTGCTGCTCTCGTCGCTCGTCGGCGCCATCGTGCTGTCCCGATCGGACATCCGCCCCCGTCCCGAAGCGGGCGCGGGGGCGGCGGAGGAGGAGGGCGACGGCTGATGCATCTCGCCTACCCGACGGTCGTCGCCGCGCTGCTGTTCTCCGTCGGCGTGTACGGGGTGCTGGCGCGCCGCAACGCGATCCTCGTCCTGATGTCGGTCGAGCTGATGCTGAACGCGGTGAACCTCAACCTCGTCACGTTCGACGTCTGGTACCAGGACCGGCTGCACGGCGGGCAGGTCCTCACGCTGTTCACGATCGTGATCGCGGCGGCGGAGGTCGGGCTGGGGCTGGCGATCGTCCTGCTGGTGTACCGGAACCGGCGGATGGTGGACGTCGACCGCCTCCGCGCCCTGGCAGAGGACTCGTCCCGTCCGGCCGAAGCCGCTGAACCCGCAGGTGCCGCCGCGCCGAAGGCCCGGGAGGCCGGGGCGGTCGAGGAGGCCGCCCCGTGATGTGGCTCGCCTCGCTGGTGGCCCTGCTGCCGTTCGCCGCCGCTTTCGCTGGGATGCTGTTCGGCCCGTCCCTGACCCGCCTGCTCGGCGGCCACCGCCGCCCCGGCACCGGGACACCGCCGGCGCCCGCGGCGCCCCCGCCGCCCGTGCCGCCCGTGCCGCCCGCGCGCAACGGCCCTGCGCTGATCGCGTGCCTGCCGGTCGCGGTGTCGCTCGTCCTCGCCGCGATCGTCGCGTTCACCGTGTGGCGCGACCCCGGCGAGCGGACCGGCTCGCTCACGCTCATCGAGACCGGCTCGGTGCCGATCCGGGTCGGGCTGCAGGTGGACGGCCTGTCCGCCGTCGTCGGCCTCATGGTCTGCTGCGTCGCGCTCGCCGTCCAGGTGTACTCGATCGCCTACATGAGGGACGACGAGCGCTACTCGTCCTACGCCGCGTTCATCTCGATGTTCACGGCCGCGATGCTGCTGGTCGTCTACTCTGGCGACCTCCTCGTCCTGTACGCGGGCTGGGAGGTCATGGGCATCTGCTCGTACTTCCTGATCGGCCACCACTGGGAGGACCGGGCGAACTCGCGGGCGGCGGTCAAGGCGTTCCTCGTCACGCGGCTCGGCGACGCGGGGTTCCTGATCGGCGTGCTCGTCCTCGGCATCGGTGCCGGGTCCTTCGAGATCGGCACCGTCCTGCAGAAGGCGGGGACGATGCCGGACGCGACGGTCACCGCGGGCGCGCTGCTGCTGCTCGCCGGCGTCGCGGGCAAGAGCGCGCAGTTCCCGCTGCACACCTGGCTCCCGGACGCGATGGCGGGCCCCACCCCGATCAGCGCGCTGATCCACGCCGCCACGATGGTCGCGGCGGGCGTCTACGTGGTCGCCCGCGTGTACGAGGTGTTCGTGTCGGCGTCGGCGGCGCTCGCCGTGCTCGGCGTGCTCGCGGTGGTCTCCATGGTGGGCTCCGCGCTCGCGGCGCTGGCGCAGGACGACATCAAGCGTGTCCTCGCCTACTCGACGATCAGCCAGCTCGCCGTGATGGCCGCCGGGCTCGCGGTCGGCGCCAAGTCCGCCGCGATCTTCCACCTGCTGACGCACGGCGCGTTCAAGGCGCTGCTGTTCCTCGCCGCCGGATGCGTGATCGTCGTGGCGGGCTCCAACATGCTGGCGCACTACGGCGGGCTCCGGCGCGGCATGCCCGTCACCTTCTGGTCGATGACGGTCGGCCTGGCCGCGCTCGCGGGCGTTCCGCCGTTCAGCGGGTGGTTCAGCAAGGACTCCGTCATCGAGGCGGCCCAGCACGCGGCTTTCCACAGCGGTTCGTCCGAGGCCGCGTCCGTCAGCGTGAGCAGGGCCCTGTCCGGATCGGAGCTGTCGGCCCTCGGGGCGCTGTCGCCCGACGCCGGCTACCCGACGTCCCATGCCATCGCTTTCAGCGCCGAGGCGCCCGCCCCGGCCTTCCTTGCGGGTTCGACCTACGACGTCGATATTTCGGGCGGGGTCGCGTGGCTGGTGTATCTGGGGCTGCTGCTGACGGTCGCGCTGACGGCGGCGTACGCGATGCGCGCGTGGCTGATGACGTTCTTCGGCGAGCCGCGCGGGACGTTCGAGATCCGCGAGCCGTCCAGGGTCATGTCGTGGACGGTCGCCGTCCTGGCCGTCCCCGCCGCGATCCTCGGCTTCTTCGGGCTCGGCGCCGAGGAGTTGCGCCCTCACGTAGGGGCCGCTCTCCTGAGCCTGCTCCTGGTCGTGCTCGGCGGCGGCGCAGCGTTCCTTACCTGGAACCGTGACCCCGCACTCGATCCTGCGCGCGCGCTTGGCCCGGCCCGTCCGGTCTTCGCGCGGGCCTTCTACGTGGACGAGCTGTACGCGCTGGCGATCGTCCGGCCCATCCGGGCCCTGGCGCGCCACGTCGTGACCTTCGACGCCCGCCGCGTGGACGGCGCCGTCGTCGGGGCCGGACGCGGGGCGCGGCGGCTCGGCGGGTTCCTCCGCGTCCCGCAGAACGGCAACGCGCAGAACTACCTGACCGGCCTGCTCGCCGGTGTCGTCGTCATCGTGGCCGGGGTGGTGATCTTCCTGTGATCTTCGTGCTGATGATGGCGATCCCTTTGGTGGGGGCGCTGGCGCTGCTCGTCCCGGCGAACCGGTTCCTGCGCACCGACACCGCGGTCCGGGTGTTCGGGACGGCGGTGTCCGGCGCGACGCTGCTCGTCGCGATCTCCGCCGCGGCGGCGTTCGACTTCGGCGCCACGTCCCGCATGCAGCTCGAAGTCGACCGGGAATGGGTGCCGGCGATCGCGCTGCGCTTCCACCTGGGCGTCGACGGGATCTCCCTGCCGCTCGTCGTCCTGACCGCGCTGCTGACGTTCCTGTGCTTCCTCTACACGCTGCGGCACCCGCCCGAAGGCGGCCGGATCCGGCTGCTCACCGCGCTCCTGCTCGTCCTGGAGATCGGGCTGATCGGCACGTTCGTCGCGCTCGACCTCGTGCTGTTCTTCGTCTTCTTCGAGACCGTCCTGATCCCCATGTACGTGGTGATCATGCTGTGGGGCGGGAAGGGCCGCCGCGCCGCCGCCACCAAGTTCATCCTCTACACGCTCCTCGGCTCCGGCCTGCTCCTCGCCGGGATGCTGCTCGTCGGCGCGAAGGCGGGCACGCTCGACATGACCGAGCTCGCCGCCCGCCACGGATCGGGGCTCTCGCGCGGCCTCCAGGTCACGGCGTTCGCGCTGATGGGCCTCGGTTTCGCGGTCAAGGCGCCGATGTGGCCGCTGCACACCTGGCTGCCGGACGCGCACACCGAGGCGCCGACCGTCGGGTCGGTCCTGCTGGCCGGGGTGCTGCTGAAGATGGGCACGTACGGCCTCATCCGCGTAGCCCTCCCCCTGGCACCCGACGGAGCGGAGTTCTGGGCCCCGTGGCTCGGCCTCCTGGCCGTCATCGGGATCATCTACGGAGCCTTGGCCTGCCTGGCCCAGCGTGACCTGAAACGGATGATCGCCTACTCCTCGGTCGGCCACATGGGCTTCGTCCTGCTCGGCATCGCGACGCTCACCCCGGTCGGCGTCAACGCCGCGCTGTTCGGCAACATCGCGCACGGCCTGATCACCAGCCTGCTGTTCTTCCTCGCCGGATCGGTCAAGGAACGCTGGGGCACCGCCGACATGAACGCGCTCGGTGGCGGGATGCTCGGCACGTCCCCGCGGCTCGCGTCGATCCTGACGTTCGCGTCCGTCGCGTCGCTCGGGCTGCCGGGCCTCGCCGGGTTCTGGGGCGAGATGCTGGCGCTGCTCGGCGCCTACCGCCCGCACGCCGACCTCCCGCGCGAGACGTTCGTGACGTTCATGGCGGTCGCGGCGCTCGGTGCGGTGCTCACCGCCGCGTACTTCCTGCGCATGCTCTCCAAGCTCACGCACGGCCCGCGCGGCGGCACGAGTCCGGGAGGCGTCCCGGCGGCCGGCCCCGCGCGGCCGGGCTCGCCGGCGGCCGTCTCGGTGCAGGAGTACGCGGCCTGGGTCCCGCTGATCGCGCTCACGCTGCTCGTCGGCCTGTGGCCGAAGACCCTGCTGGACGTGACCACCGAACCGGTCCGCGCCCTGTTCGGAGGCGGCTGATGATCCAGAGCATTGACTACGCGGCGATCGCGCCACCGCTGATCCTCGCCGTCGCCGCCATCGGCCTCCTCCTCGCCGACGCCTTCGAGGCACCCCGCCGCGTCCTGTCCCTGCTGAGCGTCGGCTCCCTGGCGATCGCCCTCCTCGCCGTGATCGCCCTGGCCTTCGGCGACCGCCGCGACACCCTCTGCCTCCCGGACGGCCTGCGCGGCACCGGCCCGCGCTCCTGCTCCTACGTCGCCGACGACTTCACCCTCCTCTTCCAGGGCATCGTCCTGGGCGCCGCGGTGGTCGTCGTCCTGCTCTCCCTCCAGGAGATCACCGACTCCAAGATGCCGGTGGGGGAGTACCACTTCCTCCTCCTCGCCGCCGTGGTCGGCGCGCTGACCCTGGTCGCCGCCCGCGACCTCGTCCTCCTCCTCGTCGCGCTGGAGACCCTCTCCCTCCCGGTGTTCGCGCTGGTGGCGCTGCGCCGCTACGACGGGACGGCGTCCGAGGCCGCGCTGAAACTCTTCCTCGTCTCCGTGGTCTCCACCGCGGTCATGCTCTTCGGGATCAGCCTCGTCTACGGCGCGACGGGCGCCATGCACCTGGACCGCATAGCCCCCGCGCTCACCCGGCTGCCGTCAGACCTGGACCCGGTCGCCACCGCCGGCTCCGTCCTCGTCCTGGCCGGATTCGCGTTCAAGGTCGCCGCCGTCCCGTTCCACTTCTGGGCGCCGGACGTGTACCAGGGCTCCCCGCTGCCCGTGGCCGCGTTCCTGTCCGTGATCTCCAAGGCCGCGGGCTTCGCGGGCCTGGCGATCGTCCTCGCCCTCGGCCTCCCCGCCTATGCCCACGTGTGGGGCCCGACGCTGGCCGTCCTAGCCGCCCTGACCATGACCGTCGGCAACCTCGTCGCCCTCCGGCAGAAGACGGCGATCCGTCTCCTCGCATGGTCATCCGTCGCCCAGTCCGGCTACATGCTGGCCCCGCTCTCCGTCGGCGACGACCGGCTCCCGGAGGCCGTCGCCGCCACGACCGCCTACGTGGCGCTGTACGCCGTCATGAACCTGGGCGCGTTCGCCATAGTGATCGGCTTCCGCCGCCGCACTGCCGGGGCGCTCAGCCCGTCCTGGGACACCCTCGACGACTACCGCGGCCTCGCCCGCCGCAGCCCCGCCGTCGCCACCGCCCTCGCGTTCTTCCTCATCTGCCTCGCGGGCCTGCCGCCCGGCGTCATGGGACTGTTCGCCAAGGTCGTCGTTTTCCGCGCCACCGTCGCGGGCGGCGTCACCTGGCTGGCCGTCGTGATGGCGATCAACACGGCCATCGGCCTGTACTACTACCTGGTGTGGGCCGTGCGCCTGTTCACCCCCGCGGCCGGTCCGTCCTACGATCCGGCGCCCGGAATGCCGGTCCGTGCCGCGATCACCGCAACAGCGACCGCCGCGCTTGTACTCTCAGCCGCCCCGCAAATCGTCCTACAAACGGTGACTCAAGCCACCTAGTGGGAACGTTGACCCAGGTCAACCCGTTGTTCGTGATACGGGGACCGACGGGGAGGCAGGCGGAAGTGCAGTTCAACGGCGTCAAGACGGCGGCGCTGATCGGCACGCTGTCGGCGCTGATGCTGGCGGCCGGATGGCTGATCGGCGGCGGGGCCGGGCTGACGATCGCGCTGATCATCGCGCTCGCCACCAACGGCGTCGCCTACGTGTTCAGCGACCGGATCGCCCTGCGCTCCATGCGCGCCCACCAGGTCGGCGAGGTCGAGGCGCCGATGCTGTACCGGCTCGTCCGGGAACTGGCGACGTCCGCGCACCAGCCGATGCCGCGCCTGTTCGTCTCCGAGACCCGCCAGCCCAACGCGTTCGCCACCGGACGCAACCCGCGCAACGCCGCCGTCTGCTGCACCCGCGGCATCCTGCAGATGCTGGACGAGCGCGAGCTGCGCGCCGTCCTCGGGCACGAGCTCTCCCACGTCTACAACCGCGACATCCTCATCTCCTCCGTCGCCGCGGCCATCGCCACCGTGATCACCTACCTGTCCCACCTGGCGATCTTCATCCCCATCGGCCGCTCCGACGACGACGAGGGTCCCGGCCTGCTCGGCGCGCTCCTCATGCTCGTCCTCGGCCCGGTGGCCGCCGCCGTCGTCCAGATGGCGATCAGCCGCACCCGCGAATACTCCGCCGACGCCGCCGGGGCCCGCCTCACCGGCGACCCGCTCGCCCTGGCCTCCGCCCTCCGCAAGATCGAGGCGGGCACCCGAGCGATGCCGCTGCCGCAGGACCCCGAACTGGCCACCACCAGCTCCCTCATGATCGCCAACCCCTTCACCGGCGCAGGCATAGGAAAGC
>NZ_SMJX01000290.1 GCF_004348535.1 Actinomadura sp. KC216 | reverse complement strand
CGCCGCCGCACTTTGGACGCGGCCATCCATCACGACCGCTGGTAAGCCCGGCCAGGCGCCTCACGGCGGACGTCGGTCTCACAATGCGGTTCTCGGCATGGCCGAGACGTCTACCGACGATTACCGGGCAACAACGCCGGATTCCGCGATGTCTCGCTGCGAAGCGACAGCGTCGAGTTGCCAGGCGCGGTCGACCCGTTTGATGAGCGGTCTCACTGCGCCCGTACTTGCTGCCGATCAGCTTCCCTGATGGCAGAGCCCCCCGCTGACGCGCGGTTGGCCACCGTCCACGGCTCTATGTCCATTTAGCGGACCTGAGAGCCACGCCCGAAGCCGGTATTGCGCCATCGGTATGAGCCACTCGAAACGGTATTAGCCGTCACGTCACGGTCGCCAGACGATTCTCGTCAACCACCCCCGATCCGGCACGGGAGCGATCCATAAGCCAGCAGGTCCTCGGCGCCGTCCACGACCTGCTTCCAATCCTGCGCGAGCGCGCGCAGGAGACCGAGGACGTGCGCTGGTGCCTGAGGCCACCATCAAAGCGCTGCGGGAGAGCGGCTTCTTCCGGCTGCTCCAGCCCGCGAGCTACGGCGGCTATGAAATGCGATCCGGTGACCTTCTACACCGCGGTCCGCCTGGTCGCCGGCGCCTGCGGTCGACCGGCTGGGTCGCCTCCGTGCTCGGCGCCCACCAGTGGCACCTCGCGACCTTCCCCGCTCAGGCCCAGGAGGACATCTGGGGGAAGGATCCCGGCACGCTGCTCTCCTCCGCCTACGGCCCCCTCGGACGGGCAAGCGCCGTCGAGGGCGGATACCGGCTGTCGGGCAGGTGGAGCTTCTCCTCGGGCGTCGGCCACGCGGGCGCCGCCATCCTCGGCGGGTTGATCCTCGGCGACGACGGCGCACCCGTCGACTGGGCGGCCTTCCTGGTGCCGCTCAGGACTGCACCGTGCGCGACGTCTGGCGCACCGTCGGGTTGCGCGGCACGGGAAGCATCGACGTGGACGTCCAGGACGTGTTCGTACCCGCGCACCGCGTGCTCAGCTTCACCGCCTCCTACCGCTGCGTCTGTCCGAGACGGTCGGCCAGAGCAGCGGATACGCCGCCTGGGCGGCGACCAGGGGCGGCGTCCGGCTGATAGGTGTCGACGAGGACGCCAATGCGTTGCCGGTCGCCATCCACGATGTTGACACCACCGACCAGGAGAGACGTCGGCTGACTGATCTCCTCATCCAGACGTCACCGCATCTACCTGTGCAGATCATGGCGCGACACAACCAGGCCCATGCCTTGGGCGCCTCAGCCGGTGCGAACAGTCGGCTGACCGCGGTCGGCAGGTCGATATCCGGCGTTCAGCGCGATCAGGATGCCGTCGACACGCCCCTGCACGTGGAGACGTGTAGGGTCGCCGCGGTGCCGAGGCGGGTCGGAGTCGAGCTGGAGGTGTGCGACCCACTCGGCGAACGTGCGTCGGACCTCGGCGGAGGAGGGAGGGCCGGCGAGCCGACCAGGCCGCCGTCCTCGTTCGCGAACCACACCATCAGCGGTAGCAGGCAGGGCCGGCGTGAGCCATTCGAGCGTGGAGTCGGCCGACGATGCGTGCGATCTCGGCGATGGGGTGGGTTTCAAAGGGCGCCGCCGGGGGCGGCTGGGAGACATCTGGGAGACGATCATGCGTGATCGGGCGTGTCGGGGACGGGATTGAGCGTGCCTAGAACGGACCACTTCGGGCGTGGCCTGGAGAAACGCAGGTCACGGCCTCACCTTCCAAGATCACTCAAGTCTACGAGGGGCACGAACCAGATCCAGCGCATGGTCATGGCCCGACAGCTCTTGAAGTAGCCACCTGGCCTTGCTCTCCAAACCAGTTGAATAGGCCGCAACCTGGCAACTTGGGATATATGTGGTGAAAGTTCGGCCATGATGGGCGGATGGGGGAGCAGCAGGTCGAAGTGTCCGCGCGTGAGGCCGAAGTGCTGGCGCTTCTGGGCCTTCGGCTCTCGAACGCCCGGATGGCCCGGCGCCTGAACGTGTCGGTGCGCACGGTCGAGGGTCACGTGTCGTCGCTGTTGCGCAAGTACGGGGTGGCGGGGCGGAGCGCGTTGGCCGATCTCGCGGAAACCGTCGGCGGTGGCGTTCCGCCGCCGCTGGGGCGGCTGGCCGGGCTGCCGCGTGCGCGGACCTCGTTCGTCGGGCGTGTCGCGGAGCGTGAGGCGGTTCTGGCCGCGTTGCCCGGCGGACAGCTGGTGACGCTGCTGGGGCCAGGCGGTGTCGGCAAGACGCGGCTGGCGATCGTCGTCTGTGACGAGGCCGGTTCCTTGTTCCCCTTCGGTGGGGCGTTCGTCGATCTGGCGCCCGTCGGCGCCGGGTTCGTCGCCCAAGCGGCGGCGGAGGCGCTGGGCGTGTCGGAACGGCCGCAGCAGCCGCTGGAGGCCACCATCGCCGAACGGCTGGCGCGGGGCCGGTCGTTGCTGGTCCTGGACAATTGCGAGCACCTGCTGGACGCCGCCGCGGACTTCGCCGAGCGGATCCTGTCCGCCTGCCCCGGCTCCACGATCCTCGCCACGAGCCGCGAACGGCTGGGCGTGCCGGGTGAGCAGGTCGTGCCCATCGGGCCGCTCCCGCTGGACTCCGACGCCGAGCGGCTCTTCACCGACCGGGCGCTGGCGGCCGATCCCGCCCACGCGGCCGATCCGGCTGTGGTGGCGGACCTGTGCGCGCGCCTGGACGGGCTGCCGCTGGCGATCGAGCTCGCGGCCGCCCGCAGCGCCTCCCTCGGGGCATCCGGCCTGCTCACCGGGCTGGGTGACTATTTGCGGCTGCTGGCCGGGGGCCGCGGCCCCACCGTGCGGCATCGTTCGCTGCGCGGGGTGATCGGCTGGAGCCATGACCTGCTGGAGGAGGAGGAACGGGTGCTGTGGCGCCGGCTGGCGGCCTTCACCGGTTCGTTCGACCTGGCGGCCGTGTCGGCTGTCTGCGATGTCGATGCGGTGGCGGGCGCCGACGTCCTCGGCCGGCTCGTCGACAAGAGCCTGGTGATGCACCGGCGGGGGCCGGTGAGCCGGTGGCGGATGCTGGCGACCATCCGCGCCTGCGCCGCGGAGCAGCTCGACCTCAGCGGTGAACGGGCCGAGGTCGGGCACCGGCACCTGGTCTGGGCCGCGGCGACGGCGGCGCGGCTGGAGAACCCACCGGACGGCGGGCCGGGCGAGGACTTCGACGCCGTCGGCGCCGAACTGCGGGCCGCGCTGGCCGCCGTACCCCCGGGGCCGGACCCCGTCCCGTACCGGCTGGCGCGTTCGCTCAGCCGCCTGGCTTACGCGCGCCGGTTCCTGCGGGAGTCCCAAGGGCACTACGAGCGTGCCGCCGGACACGCCCCCACGGCACTGGACGCGGCCGCGGCATGGCGCGGCGCGGCGGACTGCGCGCAAGTCATGCACGACACCGGCAACGCGTTCGAGCTGCGGCTGAAGTCGGCGGCCGCGGCGCGCACCGCCGGGGACGGCAACGCCCAGGCGATCGCGCTGGCCCGGGCCGCCGAGCTGGTCGGCCGGTTCCCGGCGACGTTCCGCACGGAGATACCGTACGAGCGGCTCGGCGGCCTGCTCCAGGAGGCGGCGGGCGCGGGCGACCCCGCCGATCCCAGCGTCGCCGCCCATCTGGCCTGCGCGGCGGCGTGGGACGCGGGCCCGCGCAGACTCGCTCCCGACCCGGCGCTCGGCGCGATGGCCGTCGAAGCGGCCCAGGCCACCGCCGACCCGGTACTGATCAGCGGCGCCCTGGACGTGCTGCGGACCGCGGCCGCCACCTCCGGCCGGCTGCGGGAGGCGCACCGGCTCAGCGGCGAACGGCTCGCCCTGCTGCCGCGCATGGACCCCGGCGATCCGTACCCGGCCCCGGAGATCGACGACGTCTACAGCGGGGCGTGCGCCGACGCGGTCGCCGCAGGCGACCTACCGGCCGCGGTCGCCGCCGCGCACCGGCTCCTGGCCGACGACCTGCTCGGCCGGCACCCCTACCTGCCGGCCGCCAAGGTGATCCCGGTGCTGGTGCTCACCGGGGATCTCCAGGAGGCACTGCGGTACGCCGTCACGATGTGGGACGGCTGGCAGCGCGCCGGAGGCCCGCCCGTGTTCGGGATGCCGGCGGCGGTCCACTTCACCTCGCTCGCCTACGGGCTGCTCGGCGACCGCGAGCTGTCCGCGCGGTGGCGCGGCCGCGTCGACGCGGTCTCCGGCATCCCCGACCCGTTCCAGGCCCAACTCTCGCCGCTCGCCTGCTTCGTGGACGCCCGGATCGCCGTCCACACCGGTGAGCTCGCCGGCGCGGCCGGTCTTCTGGAACGCGCGTTCCTGGACGTCCCCGGCGCCCGCTACGAGCCGTACGCCCATGCCGCCGCCGTCGAACTCGGCGTCATGGCCGGGCTGCCCGAGGCCGAGAAGCGCCTGCCCGAGGTGGAGGCCGACACCGAGGAGAACGACTGGGCCGGCGCCTGCCTGCGGCGCATCAGGTGGCGCCTGTCCGGCGACGCCGCGGCGCTGGATGCGTCCGTCCGAGGCTGGGAACGCCTCGGCGCCCGCTTCGAGCACGCCCGCACCCTCCTCCTGCGCCCCGGCGCCGTACCGGAAGGCGTCAGCCGGTCTTGGTGAGGGTGTAGGTCATCATCGGCGCCCAGGTGTCGTCGCCGACCGGCACGTCCGAGTCGACCGTGACGGTGCCGTCGGCGTTGGGCGTACGGGTGATCCGGGCAGGTCCGACGACCACCAGAGCGTCTCCGGTGAAGCCGCCGTGGTACTTGCTGCCCGCGTCGTCGTAGGGGCCGAGACTGTTGAAGAAGTGGGTGCGGAACCGGCCGGTCGCGGGGTCGTAGTCGAACATCTCGTAACCGGCGTCGACGACCGCCATTCCGGCGACCTCGAAGGAGCTGGTCCAGCGGTGGACGAGGAAGAAGCCGCCCTCCATCCACTCGAAACCCTCCTCGCCGAGGATCTCGGTGGCCGGGCCCATCGGCCCCTCGATCGTGGAGCCCTTCGCCTTCCAACTGCCGACCAGGAAGTCCAGTCGCTTCAGGGCGGCGTCCGGGGTCGGCATCTCGAACTCGGTGCTCTCCGACATGGTCGCTTCCTTCCGTCTTGCCTGTGAGGGCTTATGCGTTGTCCTTGCGCCCTCAGCCTGCGGCTCAGGAGGGTGAACGCGCATCGGTGCCGACCACGTGCTCACCACGTGCCGAACACGTGCCCGGAAGATCGGCCGGTCTCACCGCGGCCTTCACGATCGAATGGTCGCCCCGCGCGAAGCCCTCCAGCGCCGCGGCGGCCGTGTCCAGGCCGAAGGCCCGAACCCAGGCGGGATCGGTCCGGCCGGCCAGCCCGATCGCCACCCTGAACTGCGCGTCGTCGAAGACGAACGACCCGGTGAGCCGATGCTCGGCCCGGATGAACGCCACCGGATCGAACCCCGCGACGGTGTCGGCGAACCCCAGCAGCACGATGTGACCGCCAGGGCGGGTGTGCTCGATCGCCAGGGCGCGGGTCGCGGCGCTGCCCACACTGTCGAAGACGACGTCGTACCGTCGGCCCCGTACAGGACCACGACCGGTGGCTCCCAGTCCCTTTGCCGCCAGGGCTCGTTCCTCGGACGGCTCGAAACAGTCGATCAGTTCGGCGCCCGCCTGCCGCGCGGCCGCCACGCATCCCAGCCCGAGGCCACCGGCGCCGATGACGCCCACCGCGTCGCCGCCGGTCGCCCCGGAACGTTCCCAGGCCCGTACCGCGTTGGCGAACGGCTCGATGAACACCGCCTGCTCCCACGTCAGGCCGTCGGGAATCTCCACCAGCGCCTGCCGCGCGACCGCGACCCGTTCGGCGAGCCCGCCGTCATGATGGACGCCGAGCATGCGCCACCCCGCGCACCGCTGCGGCACGCCCGCCGTGCACCGCGCACAATCCCCGCAACCCGACAGCGGATTGACCGCCACCCGCCGTCCCTCCGGCGTACGGCCCACCACCCCGTGGCCCATGATCAGCGGCAGAGTCCGCGCACCAGGATCGCGCAACGCCAGCACCTCGCTGCCGCCCAACCCGACCAGTTCCACCGTCAGTACGACGTCACCCTCACCCGGCTCCGGCTCGGCGACCTCACCGACCACCAGCTCGGTGGGCGCCACGTAGACCAATGCACGCATTCCCGCCCCCATGCCGAAGCCGCAGTTGGAGATCGAAACATACCGCGTGCACCGACCAGACCCGGCGCATGGTCAAGGCCCGCCGGCTCCTGAAGTGGTCACCGGCAGCCGCACCTCGAAGAGCGCTCCGCCGCCCGGGGCCTCACCGACGGTGAGGGTCCCGCCGTGGGCGGTCACGAGGTCCCGGGCGATGGCGAGGCCCAGGCCCGCGCCGCCCTCGTCGCGGCTGCGGGCGTCGTCCAGGCGGACGAAACGCTCGAAGATCCGCTCGCGGTCGGCGGGCGGCACCCCGGGACCGTCGTCCGCGACGATCACGACCGCCGTGCCCGCCTCCTCGCGCAGCGTCAGCCGGACGGCCCCGTCCGCGTGTCGCTGGGCGTTGTCCAGGAGGTTGCCGATCACTCGCGCGAGCCGTCCCGGCACGCCCATGACGTGCGGGTCTCCCTTGATCGACGCCTGGACCGGGAGCCGGTCGCCTGGCGCGCGCCGGTCGAGTTCGTCCTGGACTAGGCGGCCGAGTGCGACGGGCCGCTCCGGTGCGCGGTCGCCCGCGTCGATCCGGGCGAGGAGCAGCAGGTCGGCGGCCAGGTCCTGGAGGCGGACGACGTCCTCGGCCAAGCCTTCCACGTCGAGCAGCTCGGGATGCGCCGCCGCGACCTCCAGCTGGGTGCGCAGCGAAGCGATCGGGCTGCGCAGCTCGTGCGAGGCGTCCGCGACGAACCCGCGCTGCCTGGCGACGGAGTCCTCCAGCGCGGCGAGCGTCGCGTTGGTCGTGGTCGCCAGCCCCGCGATCTCGTCCCGCGAGTCCGGGACCGGCACCCGCCTGGCCAGGTCGCCCGCCGCGGTGATCTCCGCCAGCTCCGCCCGGACGGCCTCCACCGGACGCAGCGCCCGCCGCGTGACCAGCCACGTCACGCCCGCGACGACGGCGAGCAGCAGCGGCAGCCCGGCGAGCATCGCCCGGGTGACGGTGCCGACCGCGTCCCGCGCGGCGGCCAGGTCCGCGCCCGCGTAGACGGTGACGGTCTCGTTCGCGGGGCTCGTCGCCTCGACCGCCGCGAACCGGTAGTCGGCGGTGCGGCCGTCGACGGTGGCGCTGCCGGTGGAGAAGCGCGGCCCGTCGTCGGACACCTCGCCGCGTCCGGGATCGTCGTCATCGGAGCCGGAATCGTCGTCGATGTCGCCGCCGGTCGGGGACGGGCCGGGCCGCACGCCCGGCGATCCCGTCCCGCCGATGGCTTCCAGGTCCTCGCTGGCCGCGCGTACGCGTCCGTGCTCGTCCACGACCTGTACCGGATGCTCGTCGCCGTCCGGTAGGTCGAGGCTCCGGTACGGGGTGCCGGTCGCCAGCTGCGACGCGACCTCCCGGGCCGCGACCTCCGCCGACAGGTCGGCCTGCCCGCCGAGGTTCGCGCGCAGCAGCAGCACGACCGCCAGCCCGGCCGCGACCAGCGCGACCGCCACCACGGCGGTCGCGCCGAGCGTCGTCCGCGCCCGGACGGACGAGAACCGCCGCCCCACGTCAGGCGCCCCCGTCCCGGGCGAGCCGGTATCCCGCCCCGCGCACCGTCGTGATCGACCGGCGCCCGAACGGGACGTCCAGCTTGCGGCGCAGCGCGCTCACGTACACCTCGACGATGTTGGGGTCCCCGGCGTAGGCGAAGTCCCAGACCGCCTCCATGATCTGCGTCTTCGACACGACCTGGCCCGCGTTCGAGGCCAGATGCTCCAGCACGGCGAACTCCTTGGCGGTCAGCTCCACCTCCGCGTCGCCCCGGAACACCCGCCGCGCCGCCGGGTCGACGGTGAGGTCGCCGAGCACGATGCTCGGGGCCGCGCCCCGCGTCCGGCGGCGCAGCAGGGCACGGATGCGGGCGACGAGCACCACGTACGAGAACGGCTTCGTGAGGTAGTCGTCCGCGCCCGTGTCCAGGCCCTCGGCCTCGTCGTACTCGCCGTCCTTGGCGGTCAGCATCAGGATCGGCGTGTCGTCGCCCGCCGCCCGCAGCGCCGCGCACACCCGGTAGCCGTTCATCCCGGGCAGCATGATGTCGAGGACGATCAGGTCGAACTCCCCGCCGAGCGCCCGGTCGAGCCCCTCGGCGCCGTCATGGACGATCTCGACCACGAACCCCTCGGCCGTCAGCCCGCGGGCGAGTGACGTGGCCAGGCGTTTCTCGTCCTCCACGAGCAGCAGGCGCATGCCCCACAGCCTGCCAAACCGTCCCTGAAGAAGGCTTCAGGAAGCTTCAGGGCGGCTACAGGATCCGGCGGCATCGTCGATGGCGCACGGGGCGGCCGGACCCGCCGGCCGCCTGCGACACCTGGAGGGTGCAATGAGGATCGACCCACGGCGCTTCGTCTCCGGACGCGGGCTGCTGGTCACGGTGGTCGCCGCGGGCGTCATCGCGGGCGGGGGAGCAGCCACCGCGTTCGCGGCCCACGACGACGGCCCCGGAACGCCGACGCCCCCGTCCGGCGGCGCGGCGCCCGGGGCCTCGGTCACGGCGGCGGAGGCGGCGGCCGCGGCGCTGAAGGCGGCCCCTGGCACGATCGAGGAGATGGAGCTGGACGACGGCAGGCGCGCGTGGGAGGTCGACCTCCTCGCCGGCACCGGCGGCTGGCGCGAGGTGAGGGTCGACTCCGGCACCGGCAAGATCCTCTTCAACCGCGCGGCCCGCCCGGACGACGACGATGACGATGACCGCAACGTGCCCACCGCCCTCCGGAAGGCCAAGGTCAGCGCTTCGGAGGCCGCCCAGGCCGCGCTGAAGGCGGTCCCCGGCGCCGTGACGTCCGTCGACTTCGAGCAGGAGGACGGCAGGTCCGGCTGGGAGGTCGACGTCACCGGCCGGGACGGGGCCGAGCACGAGCTGATCGTGGACGCCGCCACCGCCAAGGTCGTCACCGACAAGGCCGAACAGGACGACGACCAGGACGACGACTGACACGGATTGACATGCAGCCATCTGGGTGCCTAATGTGAAAGGCAACCAGATGGCTGCATATCGGGACGGTGCATGGACGAGGTCTTCAAGGCGCTCGCCGACGCGAGCCGCCGCCGGCTGCTGGACAGCCTCAACACCCGCAACGGGCAGACCCTCCGGGAGCTGTGCGCCGGGCTGGACATGGCCCGGCAGTCGGTCAGCAAGCACCTCGCCGTGCTGGAGGACGCGAACCTCGTGACCACCATGCGCCGGGGCCGCGAGAAGCTCCACTACCTCAACGCCGCCCCGATCAACGCCATCGCCGACCGCTGGATGAGCCGGTACGACCGCGAGCGGGCGAACGCGCTCGCGGACCTGAAGACCGCATTGGAGCAGGACGCGATGACCGGAAGCGAGTTCGTCTACACCACCTACATCCGCACCACGCCGGAACGGCTCTGGCAGGCGCTGACCGACCCGGCCTTCACCCGCCGCTACTGGGGCGTCGCGTTCGAGACCGACTGGACGCCCGGCTCCACGATCACCTGGCACGAGGAGAACGCGACGATGGCCGACCCGGAACAGATCGTCCTCGAAGCCGACCCGCCCCGCCGCCTCTCCTACACCTGGCACACCTTCACCCCGGAATGGGCGAAGTCCGTGGGCGTGGACGAGGAAACCCGCCTCAAGCTCCTGGCCGAACCCCGCTCCAAGGTGACCTTCGACATCGAACCGTCCGGCGAGACGACCAAACTGACGGTCGTCCACGAGGGGGGCGAGGCCCTCCTGGACATGTCCCGCCACGGCTGGCCACAGGTCGTGTCCGGCCTCAAGACCCTCCTGGAGACCGGCGAGCCCCTCCCCGCCGGATAACGACGTCTACCTGCGGCCGGCCCGGAACTCCTCGGCCTCCGGCAGCTCGGTGGGCGTCGCGTAGGGGAACTCCCGCCGGAGATTGACCTGGTAGACGCGCTGCTCCTTGCGGGCCTTGTCCTCCTCGCGCTGCCGCTTGCCCCCGAACACGGGCCTCGTCCTGGCCCCCCATGCGGCACCCCGCTGGACGCACCGGGCGGCGGCACAGGCGCTCCAGGGACGGGCCCCGGCGCGGGACCGGTGGCGCAGGTGCGGAGGTCGGCGACGTGGGCGCCAGGAACGGCGGCGCGGGCGCAGGCGTGGGCGGTGGTGCTGCGGCTTGTGCGGGCGGCATGGGCGGTACGGCCGGTGGCGGTGGCGCGGGCGCGGGCACCGGCGGCGCGGGTGAGAGT
>NZ_SMJX01000028.1 GCF_004348535.1 Actinomadura sp. KC216 | reverse complement strand
AGCCAGATGGGCCGGGCGGGTCGGACGCCGCGTCGGTGGCGAAGTCCGGCGTGCCGAGTTCCCGGGACATCGCCTGGGCGCGCGCGGCGACCAGCCTCCCGATCTTCTGCACCTGCGCGTCCGGGATCCGGAACGTCGGGCCGACGACGCTGATCGCGGCCGCGACGCTGCCGTCCGCCCAGCGCACGGTTCCGGCGATGGCCGTGACGCCGTCCTCCAGCGCGTGGCTCGCGGTGACGTAGCCGAGGTCGCCGCAGTGGCCGCGCAGCGCTGCGCCGATCGCGGTGCCCTCGACGGGCACGGTCCTGCCGAGCCAGCCGCTGTGCCGGATCGACTTGCCGCTCTCGGCCATGCGCGCGTACAGCACCGTGTTCTGCGGGCCGGCGACGCCCAGGTAGGCGCTCTCGCCCGCCTCGTCGCGCAGGGCGGCGAGGTGCGGTTCGGCGAGCCGGTACAGCGGGACGCTGCCCATGAACGTCACCGCCACCTGGATCAGCCGGCTCGCGCCGTGGTACGCGCCGTCCTCGTCCCGCCGCACGAACTCGGTCGCCTCCAGCGTGCGCAGCAGCCGGGACGCGGTCGCGGGCGACAGGTTGACCCGTCGCGCGAGGTCCACCAGGCCGAGGCCGTCGTTGGTGGCGACCTCCACCAGCAGCGTGAGAGCCCGCTCCACCGTGCGCGTCGGCGCTGGACCGTTGCCTGTCGACACCCTGTCTGTCCTCCGTGGTCGTTCCGGGAGCGAGTCTTGCCAGGTCCCCGGACCTATGCTTTCATCTAGTGACCTTCGATTTTTACTAGATGACAGGGTTGCAGATGAGAGCCGAGCTGTCCAGCGCCGGAGCACCGCCGCACAGCGACCTCCGGGTCGCGTTCCCGGCCGGGGCGGGCAGGGCTCGGCGGCCTCGCCTGGAACGTTCCGTCAAGGCGGGGAGGCGCGGTGCGTGAGCAGGTGGCCGCACTCGGCGGCATCCGGGTCCTCGATCTCGGGCGCGTGCTGTCGGCCCCGCTGTGCGGGCGGATCCTCGCCGACCTCGGCGCCGAGGTCATCAAGATCGAGCCGCCGTCCGGCGACGACGGGCGCCGTTTCGGGCCCTTCTACGACGGCGTCAGCAGCTACCACCGGCTGCTCAACCGGAACAAGCTCGGCATCGTGCTGGACCTGAAGTCCGACGCGGGCCGCCGGACGTTCACCGAGCTGATCAAGCGGGCGGACGTGCTCGTCGAGAACTTCCGGCCCGGGGTCCTCGACCGGCTCGGCTTCCCGCCCGCACGGCTGCTGGAGCTCAACCCGCGGCTGGTGGCGGTCGCCATCAGCGGCTACGGCCGCACCGGGCCGCTGGCCGACCGGCCCGCCTACGACCTGATCGTGCAGGCGGCGTCGGGGCTGATGTCGGTGACCGGCCCGGACGGCGGCCCGGCGGCGCGGGTGGGCGTCAGCATCGGCGACATCGTGCCCGGCATGTACGCCGTGACCGCCGTCCTGGCGGCGCTGCACGAGCGGGCGCGGAGCGGACGGGGCCAGTACGTCGACGTGGCCATGCTCGACGGGCTGCTGTCCATCCTGGAGTCCGTCGCGATGCGCGCGCTGCTCACCGACGAGCCGGTCGAGCCGACCGGCAGCCACCACGCGATCAGCGCGCCGTTCGGCACCTTCGCCACGCGCGACGAGCCGATCGCCATCGCGGTGGCCAACGACACCCTCTTCGCGAGCCTCGCCACCGCGCTCGGCCATCCCGAGTGGACCGGCGACGCCCGCTTCGGCACCGACGCCGACCGCGGCCGGAACCGCCACGAGCTGCGCAAGGAGCTGGAGGCGGCGCTCGTCGGCATGACCCGCGACGACGCGATCGCCGCGCTGTCGGACGCCGGCGTCCCCTGCGGGCCGGTGCTCGACGTCCGCGAGTCCCTGCGCCACCCGCAGGCCGAGGCCCGCGGCATGGTGCGCACCGAGGCGGACGGCTTCCCGACGCTGGGCAGCGGCTTCCGGATCGCCGGCTCGCGCGCGGACACCCTCCCGGCGCCCGCGCTGGGCCAGCACGACGACCTGATCGCCGGCTGGCTGGACGAACCGGTGCGCACCGGCGCCGGACGGGAGGGAACCGATGTTTGACCTGCTCGACGATCAGCGGCGGGAGTTCCGCGACACCCTGCGGGCGTTCTGCCGCAAGGAGGTGATGCCCGGCGCGGCGCGGCGCGACGCCGAGGCCGAGTACCCGGCCGAGCTGGTGACCCGGCTCGCCGGGATGGGGCTCATGGGCATCACGATCCCCGAGGAGTTCGGCGGCCTGGGCCTGGACATGGTGACCCAGGTCCTCGCGATGGAGGAGGTCGCCTACGCCGACGCGTCCCTGGGGTCGGTGTTCGCCGGCCACTACCTCGGCATGGAGACCCTGCGCCAGTTCGGCTCGTCCGAGCAGCGCAAGCGGTACCTGCCGGGCCTCGCCGCCGGGTCTCTCCGCGTCGCCTTCGCTCTGACCGAGCCGGACGCGGGCTCCGACATCAGCCGCATCCGGACCCGCGCCACCGCCGGGCCGGACGGCTGGACCCTGTCCGGCAACAAGACCTTCACCAGCAACGCGCGGGAGTCGGACGAGATCGTCGTGTTCGCCATGACCGAACCCGGCGCGGGGTTCAAGGGCATCACCGCGTTCCTCGTCGCCTCCAGCGCGGACGGTCTCGGCTTCTCCGCACCCATCGAGAAGCTCGGCATCCGCGGCGAGCACGCGTACGAGGTCTCCTTCGACGGCGTCCGGGTCGAGCGGGGCGCCGTGCTCGGCGAGCCCGGCGGGGGCGGGCGCATCGCGCTGGAGGTGCTCAACAGCGCGCGCATCGACGTGGCCGCGCTGGCCGGCGGCGTCGCCATGCGCGCGCTGGACCTCGCGACCGGGTACGCGTCGACCCGGGTCCAGTTCGGCCGGCCGATCCGCGAGCTGCAGGCGATCCAGCTGCTGCTCGCCGAGATCGACGCGCTCGTCCAGTCAGGGCGCCTGCACGCCTACCACGCGGCGGCGCTGCGCGACCAGGGCCGGGACGTCCGGCGGGCCGGGTCGATCGCGAAGTACGTGGCCAGCGAGAACTGCTTCAAGGCCGTGGACAGGGCACTCCAGGTCCACGGCGGCTACGGCTACGTGAAGGAGAGCGAGATCGAGCGTCTCTACCGGGACTGCCGGATCTTCCGGATCTACGAGGGGACCTCGCAGATCCAGCTGCTCACCATCGCGAAGCTCCTCGCCCGGCTCCACGACGAGAACGGAACCGTTGTCTAGCCCGGTACGGCCACAAGCCCACACCGGTCCAGGCCGTGCGCGAGACGGCCGCCCCCACCGTGCGTCCTCTCGCGGGCGGCTCGGCGTGATCACCAATCGTCCCTGTTCGGAGTTCTGCGATGGTTGAGATTCTGAGAGAGCCGGTGACCGGACGGAGCGTCTGGACGGCGGCCGACATCGGTGCCGAGGACTCCTACGCCCGGAGGTTCACCGAGGACGACCTCCAGGAGTTCGACCGGGCGCTGGCCGGCGTCCGGGAGAAGTCCGCGCAGGAGCTGACCAAGCGCGACTTCCCGCTGCCGTCGTTCTCGGAGAAGGTCCGCGACGTCCTGGACGAGCTTGAGCGCGGCACCGGTTTCGTCCTGCTGCGCGGCCTGCCGATCCACGACCGCTACAGCGTCGAGGAGGCCGCCAAGATCTACTGGGCGATCGGCCTGCACCTGGGCGAACTGGTGCCGCAGAACCGCAGGGGCGAGCTGATCGGGCACATCCGGAACCTCGGCGCCAAGGGCCACAACGCGCGCGGGTACGCGACCGCCTCGGCCGCCGCGTTCCACACCGACCAGACCGACATCGTCGGGCTGATGTGCCTGCGCCCGGCGCGCAGCGGAGGGATCAGCCTGGTCGCCAGCGCGATGGCGCTCTACAACATCGTCCTGGACGAGCACCCCGAGTGGCTCGACGTCCTCTACAAGCGGTTCCCGACCGACTGGGTCAGCGAGGAGCCGCCCGGCAGCCCCGGCTGGTACTACTCCCGGCTCTACTCCTACGTGGACGGGCTGCTGTCGGCGGCGTACCGCACCGGCCGGATCCTCAGCGCGACCCGGTTCCCGGACGTCCCGCGCCTCGGCGCCCGCGAGGTGGCGTGCCTGCTGTTCCTCGACGAGATCCCGACCCGGCCGGGGGTCGCGCTGGACATGACGCTGGAGGCCGGCGACATCCAGTTCGTCAACAACTTCGTGACCGTGCACAGCCGGACCGGCTTCGTGGACGACCCCGACGACCCGGCGTTCCAGCGGCACCTGCTGCGGCTGTGGGTCAGCCGCCCCGACACCGGACGGGTCGTGTGCCCCGAGTACCACTACTGGCGCAGCGGCATCTCCCGCCTGGAATGGGCGAGGTCGGCATGAGCGCCGAGATACCGAACCGGCCGGTGACGGGCCCGGGCGTGTGGACGGCCGACGATCTCGAGTCCGGCGAGCCGTACGTCCGGCATCTCACCGACGCCGACCTGGACGCGCTCGACCAGGACGCGCTCGACCGGGCCGCCGCCCCTGCCGACCTGATCGCCGAGCTGGTGGAGCGGCTGGAGAACGGGATCGGCTACGCCGTCCTGCGCGGCCTGCCGGTGGGGACGCGGTGCACGCCCGAGCAGGCGTCAAGGATCCACTGGACGGTCGCCCAGGGCCTCGGCGAGATCGTCCCGCAGAACCGGGACGGCGATCTGGTGCGCGTCCTTGAGGACGCCCACCACCCCGCCCAGCGCGGCGGGACCTACGCCAGCAAGGCCGGCGCGCCGTTCCACACCGATCCCACCGACGTGGTGAGCTACCTCTGCCTGGCGCCCGCGAGGAGCGGCGGCGCGCGGGTGGTGGCCAGCGCCGCGACGGTCTACAACGCGCTGGTCCGCGAGCATCCGGAGTGGCTCGACCTGGTCTACCGGGAGTACGCCACCGACTGGGAGGGCGAGCAGCCGGACGGCGAGCCCGGCTGGAGCCCGCGGCCGATCTTCTCCTCCGCGGGCGGCGTGCTGACCTGCTCGCTCGCGACCAGGCGGATCGTCAGCGCGATGCGGTTCGAGGACGTCCCGCGGCTCGGCGCCGAGGAGATGACCTGCCTGATGTACCTGGACTCGCTGCTGCGGCGCCCGGGGACCGCGGTCCATGTGGACCTGCGGGCGGGCGACATGGAGTTCGTCAACAACCACGCGGTGATCCACTCCCGGACCGGGTTCGTGGACGACCCGTCCGACCCGGACCACCAGCGCCGCCTGCACCGCCTGTGGATCAGCCGGGGCGCGGAGGGGCGCCCGCTCGTCCCGGCGCTCCGGCGATGGCGGGCCGGGCTGTCATGAGGGCCGCGGAGTCCGCGCTGCGCGCGGCCGGGTTGTCGCTCTCCGAGGAGGAGATCGTCCGGCTCGCCGCCGGTTACGACGCGCTGCGCGCGAAGGCCGGCGCGCTGTCGGCCCTCGACCTGCGCGACGACCCGCCGGTCGACCCCGTCGCCATGACGCGGACCCCCGCGCTACCAGGCGAAGGCGCACGCCCATGACGACCCAGGCCCTGCCGCTCACCATCGAGGACGCCGCCGCGGCCCTGCGCACCGGCGCCCTGACCTCGACGGCCCTGACCCGGACGGTGCTCGACCGCATCGCCCGGCTCGACCCCGCGCTCGGCGCCTACGTCACCGTCACCGAGGACGAGGCGCTCGCCGCGGCGGCCGGCGCCGACGCCGACTTCGCGCGCGGACGCGACAGGTCGCCGCTCCAGGGCGTCCCGCTGGTGGTCAAGGACCTCATCGCCACCCGGGACGCGCCGACGCGTGCCAACAGCGAGGTCCTCGCCCCCGGCTGGGGCGGCGGCGTCGACGCACCGGCGGTGGCGCGCCTGCGGGAGGCGGGGAGCGTCCTGCTCGGGAAGTCCACGACGAACGAGTTCGCGTGCGGCCTGCCCGACAGCACCACCCGCTTCCCGTTCCCGCGCAACCCATGGAACGCCGAGCACACGCCGATGGGCTCCAGCTCGGGAACGGCGATCGCGGTCAGCGCGGGGCTCGCCCTCGGCGGGCTGGGCACCGACACCGGCGGCTCGGTGCGCGGCCCCGCCGGGGCTAACGGCTGCACCGGGCTGAAGGTCACCTTCGGGCGGGTGCCGAAGAACGGCGTCGTCCCGTGCGCGTTCACCCTCGACACCGTCGGCCCGATGGCCCGCAGCGCCTACGACTGCGCGCTGATCCTCGACGCGGTCGCCGGCCACGACCCCGGCGACCCGTACTCCTCGCCGCTCCCGCCCGACCGCTACGCCGAAGGCGCGCGCGACGGCGGGGTCGAGGGGCTGCGCGTCGGCGTGCCGACCCGGTACTTCCTGGACTCGCCGCTGCTGGACGGCGAGGTCCGCACCGCCGTGCTGCGCGCGGCGGACGAGCTGGCGGGGACCGGCGCGACGCTCACCTACGTCGTCGTGCCGCACGCGCAGGAGGCGAACGACGCCAACAACATCACGTTCCTTTCGGAGGCGTTCGCCTACCACCGGAAGAACCTGGCCGGCAGGTGGGACGACTACGGGAGGACGACCCGCGAGCTGCTCGCGCGGGCGGCGTTCTTCACCGGCGCCGACTACGTCCAGGCGCAGCGGGTCCGGGCGCTGTTCCGGCGGGGCCTGGCGGACGTCTTCGCGAAGGTCGACGTGCTCCTCACGCCGGTGTCGTTCACGGCCGCCGCGCCGATCGCGTCGGCGGACCTGGCCGCGGCGCTGTTCCGGCCGGGCTTCCACGGCCCGTGGAACGCCTCCGGCCTGCCGGCGGCCGCCGTTCCGTGCGGGTTCACCGAGGCGGGGCTGCCGCTGTCGTTCCAGGTGGTCGGGCGGCCGTTCGCCGAGAGCACGGTGCTGCGCGTCGCCGACGCCTACCAGCGCCGCACCGACTGGCATCTGAGGGTGCCGCCCGCCGCACGCGACGGCATCGCCCGCCCGGACGCCGCCAGCCCGGACACCGCTCACCAGGACGCCGCTCACCAGAAGGACGTGCACCGGAACGCCGCTCACCAAAGGGGTGCACACCGGGGGTTCACAGGGTCTTCGCCCACCCCACAAGAAGGAGCAGGATGACATGTCTTCCCAGAGAACGCACGGCCGCGGCGGCAGGCGGGACCGGCGGGGCCCGATAGCGGCGGCGCTCGCGGTCGCCGTGGCCGTCGCGACCGTCACGGCCGCCTGCGGTTCGGACTCCGACTCGGGCGGTGGCGCGGACACCCTGGTCATCGCCGGCTGGGGCGGGTCGTTCACGGCCGCGAACAAGGAGTTCTTTTACGACCAGTTCCAGAAGGACACCGGGATCAAGGTCACCATCGCCACGCCCGGCGGCGGCTTCGCGGCGAAGGTCGCCGCGCAGCGCGCCGGCAACAACATCGAGTGGGACCTGCTGGAGGCGCCCGGCGGCGACACCTCGAAGCTCGTCTTGGACGGCAACCTGGAGAAGCTGCCCGACTCGCTGGTCAAGGAGATCACGCCGCTCGTGGCCGACGGCGCGATCCGGCCGGGGCCGTCGGAACCGTACTACCTCGACCACGGCGGCACGGTGAACCTGATCGGCTGCAACACCAAGCTGGTCAAGAAGTGCCCCACCAACCCGCGCGAGTTCTGGGACGTGAAGAACTTCCCGGGCACGCGGGGCATCACGGCCAACAACCCCATCTTCACCAGCCTGTTCGCGCTGGCGGGGGACGGCGTCCAGCCGGCGCAGTACTTCCCGGTCGACGTGGACCGCGCCATGAACGCGCTCAAGCGGATCAAGCCGAACGTGCAGGTCTGGTCGACGAGCCCCGCGCAGATGCAGCAGGCCGTCGTGGACGGCGAGGTCGCGATCATGCAGGCGCCCAACACCGTCCTGGTCTCGGCGATGAAGCAGGTCCCCCAGCTGAAGCTCTACTGGGAAGGCGGCCTGCTCTTCGACGAGGGCTGGTGCGTGCCCAAGGGCGCGAAGAACAAGGAGGCGGCGTTCAAGTTCATCAAGTGGTACGCCGAGCACCGCGAGGCCCAGGCCAGGTTCACGGAGAAGATCTACAGCGGCACCGGCGGGCGCGACATGCAGAAGTACCTGTCGCCTGAGGTGATCAAGAACCTCCCCATCAACAAGACCGGCGTCACCCTCGTCGACGGCATGGCGGGGGCCAAGCAGCAGCAGGAACTCGGAAAAGCGCTGCGCGAGATCCTCGTCGGCTGAAAGCGGGCGTGCCGGCGGCCTCGCGGCCAGGCCGCCGGCACGCTCCCCGCGCGCACGGATGGGAGATGACCAGGAGATGAGCACATGCTTCGGATGACCCGCCGAACACGCAGAAGGGGCTGGCAGTCCACGTTCTCCGGCCTGACCGGGCTGGGGCTGATCGCGCCCTTCCTCGTCGCCGCCGGCGTGTTCATCGTCTACCCGTTCGTCGAACTGCTGCGGACGGCGTTCGGCGAGCCCAACGGGTTCGGGAACGTCGGCGACTTCTTCCAGAGCCCGGCCGCGCGCCGGACGCTGTGGACGACCTGCCTCACCTCGCTGATCGTCACGGTGATCGTCGTGGCGCTCGGCGCGGTGCTGGCCTGGTCGCTGCGCACGACCAGGAGCCGGCTGACCCGGATGGTGATAGCGCTCGCCGTGTTCATGCCGCTGTGGATGGGAGCGGTGATGAAGATCTACGTCTTCACCGTCCTCCTGGAGCGCTTCGGGGTCGTCAACCGGACCCTGACGTCGCTCGGCGTCATCGACGAGCCGATGCAGCTGCTGCGCACCCAGTTCGCGGTCGTGGCGGGGATGACCTACCAGATGCTGCCCTACGCGGTGCTGCCGCTGTACGCGGTCTACGTCACCATCGACCTGAACCTCGTCCAGGCCGCCGAGAGCATGGGCGCCTCGCGGGTGCGGGCGCTCCGCGACGTGGTGGCGCCGCTGGCGCTGCCCGGCCTGCTGGCCTCGACGGTGATCGTCTACGTGATCTGCGTCGGGTACTACCTGACGCCGGTCCTGCTCGGCGGCGCCACGGCGCCGTTCACGGCGAGCCTCATCGCCGACGACATCTTCAACCTGTTCGAACCGGCGCAGGCCGCGGTCGCCTCGGTGCTGCTGCTGATCGTCGCCGGCCTGGTCATCCTCGGCGGGCTCCGCCTGGTGGGCCGGGAGCGGCTGCGGAGGGCGCTGGGATGACGACCGAGACCCTGACCTCGCACGCCCCGCCCGAGACCGCGCCGCGGGCCGTCCGCGACACGGCCGGGCGCCGGGCCCTCACCCGCGGCGCGAAGGCCGCCGACCTGGTGGTGCGCGCGATCGCGGTGCTGTTCCTCGGCGTGCCGATCCTGTGCGTCGTCGTGCTGTCGTTCTCGAACGCCGAGGTGCTGCAGTTCCCGCCCGAGGAGTGGGGGCTGCGGCAGTACCGGTCGTTCCTCGGCTCGGACACCTGGATCGACGCGATGGTGCTGTCGTTCAAGCTGGCCACCGTTTCGGCGGCGATCTCGCTGCTGATCGGCGTCCCGGCGGTGTTCGCGCTGTACCGGTCGCGGCTTCCGCTGAAGGGGCTGCTCCAGGCCGTCGGCCTGAGCCCGCTCGTGATCCCGGGCGTCGCCTACGCCGTCGCGCTCTACACCCTGTTCGTCCAGTTCAGGCTGACCAGCAACATGGTGGCGCTGGTGCTGACCTACGCGGTGCACGGGCTGCCGTTCGTCCTGCTGATCCTCGGCTCGGCGATGGCCCGGCTCCCCGCGGAGACCGAGCTGGTCGCGATGACGCTCGGCGCGTCACGGCCGCGCGCCATGGTCGGGATCACCCTGCGGCAGCTGCTGCCCGCGATCGGCGCGTCCTACATCTTCGCGTTCATCACCAGCTTCGACGAGGCGGTGCTCATCAACTTCCTCGGCGGCCCGGGGACGGTGACGCTCCCGAAGGCCATCTTCGACAACGTCAAGACGGGACTCGATCCGAACATCACCGCGATCGCGACCCTGCTCATGGCGGGCACCGGCGTCGTCGGCTCGCTCGCGTTTCTGCTGCGGAGGAAGGTATGAACGTCAGGGCACGGAAGGAACCGCGGCCGGAGGAGGAGGCCGAGACGGGTCCCGGCCCCACCGCGCCACCCGCCTCCGCCGGGACGGAGGCCGGGCTCGAACTGCGCGGGCTCGTCAAGCGCTTCGGCGGCACGGAGGCGCTGCGCGGGATCGACCTCGTCGCCGACCGCGGCAACTTCGTCACCGTCCTCGGGCCGAGCGGCTCGGGGAAGACCACGATCCTGCGCGTCGTCGCGGGCTTCCTCGCGCCCGACCAGGGCGAGGTGCTCATCGCCGGGCGCGACGTCACCCGGATCCCGCCGGCGGCGCGCGAGATCGGCATGGTGTTCCAGAACTACGCGCTGTTCCCGCACATGACGGCCGCGGACAACATCGCCTACGGCCTGAAGATGCGCCGCTGGCCGAAGACCGACCGCGACCGGCGGGTCGCCGAGATGCTGGAGCTGGTCGGCCTGGGCGAGCTGGGCGGGCGGCTCCCGCGCGAGCTGTCGGGCGGGCAGCAGCAGCGCGTCGCCGTCGCCCGCGCGCTGGCGTTCCGACCGCAGCTCCTGCTGATGGACGAGCCGCTCGGCGCCCTCGACCGCGAGCTCCGCATGCGCATGGCGGTGGAGCTGCGGCGCCTCCACAAGGAGGCGGGCGCGACGACCGTCTACGTCACGCACGACCGCGAGGAGGCGCTGACGCTCTCGGACTGGATCGTCATCATGCACGACGGCCGCATCGACGCGGTCGGCACCGCCGAGGAGCTCTACACCCGTCCGCGCAACGCCTTCGTCGCGAGCTTCTTCGGCGGCCACAACGTCGCCGAGGCCTCCCTGGCCGGGGTCGACGGCGACAAGGCGCGCGTCGGGTTCGCCGGGTGCGACATGGAGGTCCTGTGCGGGCAGCCGCTGGAGCCGTCCGCCGAACGGGTCGGCCTCAGCATCCCCGAGGAGGCGCTGAGCCTGACGCCGTCAGGCCCGGCCCCGGCCCGCCTTGAGCTGCACGTCCTCGACGACCTGTACCTGGGCAACGGCGTGCGCGTCACGCTGCGCACCGGCGAGGGTGTCACGCTGCGCGCCACCCTGTCCCGCGACGCCCGCGCGTCGATCCGGCACGGCGGCACGCTGACGGCCTACCTGGACACGACGCAGGTCGCGGCGGTGCCCCATGAGCGGTAGCGGGCGGGCGTACCGCCAGCCCGCGCTGGACGACCTGCTGAACCCGAAGAGCGTCGTGATCGTCGGGCTGTCGCCGCGTCCGGGCTCGACCGGCCGCCGGATCCTCGGCAACCTCCGCCGGGCGGGCTTCGGCGGCGCGGTCCACGGCGTCCATCCGGGCGGCCGGGACGTCGACGGGGTCGCGGTGTACCGGACGCTCGCCGACGTGCCGGACACCCCGTCCGTGGCGCTGGTCTGCACGCCGAGCGACACCGTGCCCGCGCTGGTCGAGGAGGCCGGCGAGAAGGGCTGCCGGGGCGTGGTCGTCTACGCCTCGGGGTTCGAGGAGACCGCCGGCGGTTCGGCGCGGGCCGCCCGCCTGCGGGAACTGGCCGGACGGTACGGCATGAGCCTGGTCGGCCCGAACTGCCTGGGCCTGTTCAACCCCGGCCGGGCCCTGTGGCTGACCGGCACCGACTTCGGCGCGGACCTGCCCGCCGGGCCGGTCGCCGTCGTGTCCCAGTCGGGGTCGGGATGCATCCTGCTGGCGGGCTCCGGGCGGCTGGGGTTCTCCTACGTCGTCTCCAGCGGCAACGAGACCGTGACCGGGCTGGCCGACTACCTGGACTATCTCGTCCAGGATCCGTCCACCCGGGCGGTCGGCCTCGTGGTGGAGGGCATCGGCGACCCCGGCGGCGTCATGGCGGCCGTCCGGAAGGGGCACGACAACGGCGTCGCCGTGGTGGCCCTGAAGGTCGGGCGGACCGAGCTGGGAGCACGGAACGTCGCGTCCCATACCGGCGCGATCGCCGGGGACGCGCGCACCTATGAGGCGTTCTGCCGCCGCGCCGGGATCCTCGCGGTGGACGACTTCGACGAGCTGACCGAAGCGCTGGTCGGCCTGTCGACGTTGCGCACCGCCCCGGCGGGCGACCGCGTCGCGTTCGTCGGGCTGTCCGGGGGCGAGATCGGGCTGGTCGCGGATATCGCCGTCGACGGTGGCGTGCGGCTCGCGGAGCTGTCGCCGGGGACCCGCGAAGAACTCGCGCGGATCCTGCCGGGCTTCGCCACGATCGCCAACCCCCTCGACGGCACCGGCCAGCTCGTCGGCGAACCCGACAGGTTCGGACGGCTCGCGGCGGCGGTCGCGGACGATCCGGGCGTCGATCTCCTCACCGTCGTCCTGGACGCGCCGCCGTCGCTGGGCGATCGGCTGGCCACGTCCTACACCCGCCTGCTGGCCGCGCTGCCGGGCGTCCGGCAGCGCTCCGGCACGCCGGTCATGGTGCTGTCGAACTACGGCGGCGGGCTGCACCCGTTCACCGCCGACGCGCTCGCCGGCTCGGACATCCCCGTCGTCCACGGCACCCGCGCCGGCATGGCCGCGATCAACGCCGTGACCGCCGCGGCCACGTACCGGGCCCGCGTCGCCGACGAGGTCGAACCGGTCGAGCCCCGGACGGCCTCCTTGCAGGCCGTGCGGCGGGCCTTGGACGCGTCGCCGTCCAGGCAGGTGTCCGGCGAGGTGCTGGAGGAGCTGGCCGGGGAGTACGGGCTGCCGTTGCCGCGGCGGGCCGCCGCCGGCTCCGCCGCCGAGGCGGTCGCGGCGGCCGAGTCGATCGGCTTCCCGGTCGTGCTCAAGACGGCGTCGCCGAAGGTCGTCCACAAGAGCGACGTCGGCGGCGTCGCGGTCGGGCTGTCCACGCCGTCGCAGGTGCGCGACGCGTACGAGACCGTCGCGTCGTCCGTGGCGAGGCATCTCGGCGAACCAGCGCCGCTGGTCGTGGTGGAGGAGATGGTCACCGGCGGCGTCGAGGCGTTCGTCGGGTGCGGGCTCGACCCGGTGTTCGGGCAGGTCCTCGGGCTGGGAGCGGGCGGGACGCTCGTCGAGCTCCAGCCCGACCCGGCGCTGGCGCTGCCGCCGGTATCGCCGGACGAGGTGGACCGGATGATCGCCGGGACGCCGCTGGCGCGCCTGTTCGCCGGGTACCGCGGCGCGCCGCCGTCCGACGCCGGCGCGTTCGCCGACCTCGTCCTGCGCGTCGCGCGACTGGCCGCCGACCTGCGCGAGGCCGCGGTGGAGATCGACCTCAACCCGGTCGCCGTGCTCCCGCGCGGGCAGGGCGTGCGGGTGCTCGACCTCCGGATCGTCCAACCGCCCGAGACACGTTAGGACCGCTCCGCCATGGACTACGAAACCATCCTGTACGAGGTGGACGACGCCGTCGCCACCATCACCCTCAACCGGCCCGAGGTCATGAACGCGCTGTCGTCCGACCTGGAGCGGGAACTGCACGACGCTCTCCGCGGCGCGGGAGCCGACCCGGACGTCCGCGCGATCGTCCTCACCGGGGCCGGACGGGCGTTCTGCTCCGGCTACGACATGGCGGCGGTCGACGGCGGGAACGCGCCGGACCCGGCGTCGCGCTACCCGGCGGACGTCATCGGCGGCTGGTACGAGCGCAACCAGGCGGAGCTCGACCACCTCAGGGAGATCTGGAGCCTGCCCAAGCCGGTGATCGCGGCGGTCAACGGCTGGTGCATGGGCGGCGGGTTCTGGTACGCCCTCGCCTGCGACATCACCATCGCGTCCGGCGCCGCCGTCTTCGCCCAGCCCGAGGTGCGGATGACGTCCAGCTCCATCTTCCTGTTCGCGGCGCTGTGCGGGTGGAAGAACGCCAACCGCTACGCGCTGACCGGCGACCACTTCGACGCCGCCGAGGCGCTGCGCATCGGCGTGGTCAACGAGGTCGTCGAACCCGGCGAGCTGCTGCCCGCCGCCCGGCGGCTGGGCCGGCGCATCGCGCAGGTGCCCGCCGCGTCGGTGCGGCTGAACAAGGCCATCACGATGCAGGGCCTGCGCGCGGCCGGCATCGACAGCGGGCTGCTGCTCAACGGCGCGCTCAACGCGATGGCCCACTCGTCCTACGGGCCGGAGCGCGAGCGGCTCAACGCGGCGAAGGCCGAGGGCGGCCTGCGGGCCTTCCTCGGGGCCCGCGACGACCCGTTCCGGCCCGAGCCGTTCGGGCCGCGGTCCGCCGGGGCGGGCGAGTAGGTGGCAGCCCACATGATCGAAGGAGAAGCGATGGCGGGACCGCGGACGGTCAGGGCGCCCCATGGGCGCGAGCCGACCTGCAAGGGATGGGCGCAGGAGGCGGCTCTGCGCATGCTCATGAACAACCTTGACCCGGACGTCGCCGAACGGCCCGACGACCTCGTCGTCTACGGCGGCAACGGCCGCGCCGCGCGGTCCTGGCGGGACTTCGACGCGATCGTCGCCACGCTGCGCCGCCTGGCCGGCGACGAGACGATGCTGGTGCAGTCGGGCCGTCCGGTGGCCGTGTTCCGCACGCACGAGTGGGCGCCGCGGGTGCTGATCTCCAACGCGATGATCGTCCCGGAGTGGGCGACGCTGGAGGAGTTCCGCCGCCTCGAAGACGCCGGGCTGACGATGTTCGGGCAGATGACCGCCGGGTCGTGGGCGTACATCGGGTCGCAGGGCATCCTGCAGAGCACGTTCGAGACGTTCGCGGCGGTGGCGTCCAAGCGCTTCGGCGGAACGCTGGCCGGCACGCTGACCGTCACCGCGGGCCTCGGCGGCATGGGCGGCGCGCAGCCGCTCGCGATCACCATGAACGGCGGCGCGGCCCTCTGCGTCGAGGTCGACCAGGCGAAGATCGGCCGGCGGATGCGGCTCGGCTATCTCGACGCCCAGGCCGACGACCTCGACCACGCCCTGGACCTCGTGCTGGCGGCCCGGGACGAGCGGCGCGCCCTCTCGGTCGGGCTCCGTGCCAACGCCGCCGAGGTCCTGCCAGAGATCGTCGCGCGGGAGGTCCCCGTCGACATCGCCACCGACCAGACCTCGGCCCACGACCCGCTCCTCTACGCCGTCCCCGGCATGTCGCGGGAGGAGGCCGACGACCTGCGCGCTCACGACACGCGGACCTACGTGCTGCGCGCCCGCGCGAGCATGGCCGACCACGTCAAGGCGCTGTGCGCGCTGCTCGACCGCGGCGCCGAGGTGTTCGAGTACGGCAACGGGCTCCGCGTGGAGGCCGACCTCGGCGGCTTCAAACGGGCGCTCGACTACCCCGGCTTCATCGTCGCCTACATCCGCCCGCTGTTCTGCGAGGCGAAGGGGCACTGCCGCTGGATCGCGCTGTCCGGCGACCCGGCCGACATCGCCGTGATCGACGCGGCGATGCTCGACGAGTTCGCCGACAACCCGTCCGTCACCCGGTGGCTGCGGCTGGCGGCGAAGCACGTCCGCGTGCAGGGGCTCCCGGCCCGCACCTGCATGCTCGGCTACGGGGAGCGCGCCCGCGCGGGACGGGTCATCAACGACCTCGTCCGCGACGGGAAGGTCAGCGCGCCCGTCGCGATCGGGCGCGAGCACCTCGACTCCGGATCGGTCGCGTCCCCCTACCGGGAGACCGAGGCGATGATCGACGGCAGCGACGCCATCGCCGACTGGCCGGTGCTGAACGCGCTGCTCAACGCGTCCAGCGGCGCGACGTGGGTCGGCGTGCAGCACGGCGGCGGCACGGGCATCGGACGGTCGGTCCACACCGGGATGGTGGTGGTCGCCGACGGCACGCCGCTCGCCGCGCTGCGCGTCGAGCGGGTGATGACCAACGACCCCGGCAGCGGCGTGGTGCGCCATGCCGACGCCGGCTACGAGCGCGCGGTCGAGTTCGCCGCCGAGCAGGGCATCTGGATGCCGAGCCTGGACGCCGCGGCGCCCCGGAACGGCGAGGCCGCAAGGGAGGGAACCCCATGGACGCCGCGCCCCTGAGCGACATCCGCGTACTGGAGTTCGGCCACTACATCGCCGGGCCGTTCTGCAGCCAGATCCTGGCCGACCAGGGCGCCGACGTGATCAAGGTGGAGCCGCCGGACGGCGACGCCAGCCGCGGCACCGAGACCCTGTCGTACAACGACGTCTACTTCCACGCGCTGAACCGTAACAAGCGCAGCGTCATGCTCGACCTGAAGTCCGGCGCGGGCCAGGAGGCGCTGGTCACGCTGCTGCGCTCGGCCGACGTGGTGGTCACCAACTACGCCGTCGGCATCCCGGAGCGCCTCGGGTTCGGCCACGTGCGGGCCCGGGACGTCAACCCGCGGCTGGTCTACGTCCACGCCAGCGGGTTCGGCAACGACAGCCCGTACGCGAAGCGGCCCGCCTTCGACGGCATCATCCAGGCGATGTCGGGCCTGGTGCACCTGACCGGCGAGCCCGACGGGATGCCGATGCAGGCGGGCCTGTTCGTGCCCGACCACGTCACCGGCCTCTACGCCGCGCTCGCGGTGATGTTCGGCCTCAGCCGGCGGGAGGCCACCGGCGAGGGCTCGTTCACCGACCTGAGCATGCTCGACAGCATGATGTCGCTGCTGGGCCCGTGCCTGGCGGAGGCGGTCCAGCTCGGCGCGAGCCCCATGCGGGTCGGCAGCAAGGTGCGGCGCTCCTACGCCGGCACCTACACCGCGGCGGACGGCTACGTGTACCTCGCGCCGATGACCCTGCGGATGTGGACGGCGCTCGCCGGCGTGCTGGACGCGCCGGAGCTGCTGCCGTACTTCGCCGCGCCGGCCGCCGACACCCGGCTGGACCACCGCGACGAGCTGGACCGCACCATCGAGGCGTGGACCCGCGCGCGTCCGGTGGCCGAGGTCGTCGCGCGGATGGGCGACGTCGGCGTGCCCTGCAGCCCGATCTTCAGCGTGGACGCGCTGGCGGCCGACCCGCACGTCCGGCACCGCGGGATGGTGCGGTCGATCCCGCTGGAAAGCGGGGTCGGCGAGGTGATCGTCCCTGGCTCGCCGCTGCCGGTGGTCGACACGGCGTTCGCCGCGGGGCCGCCCTCGATCGGCCAGCACAACAAGGAGATCCTCGGCATCGCCCCGGGGCCGGGCCCGTCCGCCCCCTGACGTTTGATACCGTCCAGAATGTATGGTTTGTAGTGAACTGTCGGTGGGTGGGAGGGGTGGACGTCCATGGGGAGGCAACCGCTGAGCTGTCCGTTCTTCCTGGCGGTCGGGCTCAGGCCGCGGCCGGACGAGCCCGAGACGGAGCTGCGTGCACTCGCCGACCACTACGACACGGTCCATCTCGCGGAGGTCGTCCGTCTCAACGAAGGGTTCGTCAGCGGCGCCCGGTACGAGCTGACCAGCCCTCTGGACGACGAGACGGTCCCCTCCTGGCTGGCCGTCTACGGGATCGGGAACGAGGAAGCCGCGCGCCGCTTCCTCGACCGGCAGGGTGAGCGGCGGCCGGTGTACACGCCAGGCCCGCCCGCGTTCTCCCGTGCCGCGGTCGTATGGCGGATGATCTGGGAGGGGGCCGGGTGCGTCGGAACGCCGGATCTGTCCCCTGGCAAGATCGCGATGGTCGGGATGGACCCGGCCGGGGACGCGACGGACGCCGAGATCGCGGAGTTCGACGACTTCTACACGCGCACGCACCTTCCGGAGATCGTCTCGAAGCTCGGGTACGACCGGGGTACCCGCTTCCTGCTCTGGCACGAGTTCAGGCATCCCGCACCAGGGTGTCCCCGGTACAACGCGGTCTACGAGGCGGAGGACCCGCGTCCGAGACCGCCCGGCGTCCCACCGCTCCAGCCCGGGCCGCGCGCCTGGGAGGAGCGCCAGGTCAGGTGGCGGGTCATCTACAGGCGAGCGGCCTGAGCGGGTCAGGCGGAGGGAGACGGATGTCCTTGGCGACGATCAGGGTCGGCCGGACGCGCGTGTCGCACGTGAGCGACGGCGTGGCCCGCGGGCCGCGAAGGTACTGGTTCACCGGCGCCGAACCGGCGGAACTGATGCCCGCCATGGGCGTCACCGACCCCGCCGCGCCGGTGACCGTGACGTACGGCGGGTTCGTCGTCACGGGCGACGGGCAGGTCACCGTGGTCGACGTGGGCTACGGCCACCGCGCGCACGAGATTCCCGGGCTGGAGGGCGCGGGCACGATGCCCTCGGCGCTGGCCGGGCTCGGCATCGAGCCCGGCGACGTCGACCATGTCGTCCTGACGCACCTCCACGACGACCACTGCGGCTGGCTGATCAAGGACGACGAGGGCTCACTCACCTTCCCGAACGCGACCGTGCACATCAACGAGCGCGAGTTCGCCTACTGGACGGGCGACGAGGTCGACGTCATCGAGGCCAACCGGAACATGGCCGGCAACGTCCGCCCGCGGCTCCGCGCCGTCCAGAGCGCCGGGCGGCTCCACACCTACGACGGCGAACTCGGGCTGTCGGAGCAGGTGACCGTCCTCCCCACGCACGGCCACACACCGGGGCACGTGTCGGTCCTCGTCGCGGACGGCGATGACGCCGCGATCCTGGCGGGCGACCTCCTGCACCATCCCGTGCACGTCCAGCATCCGTGCTGGCTGCCATCGGTCGACTACGAACCCGCGGAGTCGGTGCGCAGCCGCCGGCGGATCACCGCCCTCGCGGCCGACCGCAACGCGGTGATCCTCGCCCCCCACTTCCCCATCCCCACCGTCATCGACATGGACCGCGACCCGGCCGGCCGGGTGCGGAGCACGGTTCGCCACGAGATGGAGGACGCGACATGAACCCGTCCGATCCCCGGATCGCCCTGGCCGAGTAGTACGAGACCTTCCCCGCTTCCCCCGGGACCGTCCACCTATCGCGTGACTGCCGTCGCGTTGACGGGCGGGCCGTAGATCTGGGCGCCGAGGGACTGGCCGCCGTCCGCGGTGAGGACCGTGCCGGTGACGTAGGCGGCGCGGTCGCTCAGCAGCAGGCCGGCCAGGTCGCCGCGTCCGATCACGGTCACCGACGCACCGAGGCGGGCGAGGTGGAGCGCGGTGGCCGCGCCGATGCCGGTGCCGCCTCCGGTGACCAGGTAGGCGCGGCCTGCCAGTGACTCCATCTGCTCTCCTCGGGTGCGTCGGGAGTTGTCAGGACTTCGCGAATTCCTGGAAGCGCTTCAGGACGGCGTCGCGGTTCTTCCCCCACCATTCGGCGTCCTGAAGGAACTGCACCTCCACGTTCTGGGGGTGGGACGGCAGCGTCTTCGCGAACTCCTTGTCCATGAGGTCGAGGGCCTTGGCGTTCGACGGGCCGTTCGGGTACTTGCTCCACACGCTCGCCTGGATGTCGGGGCGGACGGAGAACTCCATCAGCTTGAAGGCGTTCCCCTTGTTCGGCGCGTCCTTGACGACCGACCAGGCGGCGAGCTGGAACATGCCGCCGTTCCAGGTGAAGTCGAGCGGCGCGCCCTTCTTCTTCAGCTCGCCGATGCGGCCGGAGAAGATGCTGGACGCGCCGACCTGCTTGCTGACGAGCATCTGGCCCGGCTGGGCGCCGGTCGTCCACCACTGCGGCACGTTCGGCTTGAGCTTGCCGAAGCTGCGGAACGCGCGGTCGACGTCGATCGGGTACACCGATTTCATGTCGACGCCGTCGCCGATGACCGCGAACTCCATGTCCGGCGGGACGCCGTTGTCGGCGCCGCGAAGCGAGCGGCGGCCGGGGAACTTGCCGGTGTCCCAGAAGTCGGCCCAGCCCTCCATCTTCTTCCCGGCGCCGACGACCGAGGTGTTCCAGGCCATGACGATCGAGAACAGGTAGTAGGTCAGCCAGTTCTTGTCGACGTAGGACGGGTCGATGCCGGGAATGCTGAGCAGCCTGTCCGGCAGCGGCTCGAAGTACTTGCGGCCGATCGGCAGGACCGTGCTGGGGCCGCCGGCGATCAGGTCCCATTCGATGTTGCCGGTCTCGACCATCGCCTTGATCTTGGCGGGGGTCGGCGGGCCGGCCACCACGACCTCGATCCCGGTCTCCTTGCTGAACGGCTCGAAGATGTACTTCTTCTCCGCCTCGACGAGCGCGCCGCCCCAGTCGGCGACGACGACCTTCTTGCCGCCGCCGCCCCCGCCGGAGCCGCCGCAGGCGCTGAGCAGCGGGGCGGCGGCGATGCCGCCCGCCAGCAGGACACCGCCGCGCAGGATGTCGCGGCGGGCGAGCGGGGAACTCTGTGATCTTCCGGGGATCTTCATGGGAATCGTCCTTCTTCGGATGGGCGGCGGGGATCAGGGTGGCGTCCTCAGCGGAGCATTCCTCGTTTGAGCAGGTTGCGGGCGATGATGATGCGCTGGATCTCGGACGTGCCTTCCCAGATCCGCTCGATGCGGGCGTTGCGGTAGGCGCGTTCGACGTACGTCTCGTTCATGTAGCCGGTGCCGCCGAAGATCTGCAGGACGCGGTCGGCGACCCGGCCGAGGGCCTCGGTGGCGAACAGCTTCGCCGCGGCCGCCTTGGCGTGGACGATCTTGGGCGCCTCGCCGCGGTCGGCCGACCACGCCGCCTCGTACGTCATCAGGCGGGACGCGTGCAGGTCGGTGGCGCAGTCGGCGAGCATGAACTGGATGGCCTGGTAGTCGGCGATCGGACGGCCGAACTGCACGCGCTGCTTCGCCCAGTCGATCCCGTCGTCGATGAGCCGGGCCATCGGGCCGAGGCAGCGCGCGGCCGTCATGATGCGGCCGCCGCTGAGCGCGCCGTGGCCGAGGCTGAAACCGCGGCCGGGCTCGCCGAGCACATTCGCCTCGGGGACGGCGCAGTCGTCGAACACCAGCTCCGCCTGCCGGTAGCCGCGATGTCCCATCGTCTTGTGGAGCTGGCCGACGCTGAAACCGGGCGTGCCCTTCTCGACCAGGAAGGCGGTGATGCGGTCCTCGTCGCGGTCGGGGTGGGTGAGGGCGAAGACGATGGCGAAGTCGGCCGTGTCGCCGTGGCTGATGAAGCGTTTGCGGCCGTTGATGACCCAGGAGCCGTCGCGGAGTTCGGCGCGGGTGCGGATTCCCGCCGCGTCCGATCCGGTGTCGGGTTCGGTCAGCGCGAAGCACCATTGGACGTCGCCGCGGACGCACGGGATCAGGAACCGCTCGCGCTGGTCGTCGTCGCAGGCCAGCAGGACGCTCGGCGTGGTCGGCACGGTCTCGGCGACGCCGCCGGCCGCGCGGAACAGCACCTCGGTGACGAGGACCTGGCTGAGGACGTCCATGCCACCGCCGCCGACCTCTTCGGGCATGCCCATCGAGTTCAGCCCGATGGCGACGGCCCGCTCGCGGATGCGGCGCTCGACGTCCTCGGGAAGGCCGTCGTGCTCCTCGACGTGGTCCTCGTGCGGGATCAGCTCGGTCTCGGTGAACCGGCGGACCGTCTCGCGGAACTCCACGAGATGGTCGGGGATCGCGAAGTCCATCAGTTTCCTTTCGCGGGCTCGCCGGTGACGATCAGCGCGTCGAGCGCCAGGCAGCCGTCGGGGCGGCAGAGCAACGGGTTGACGTCGATCTCGGCGATCTCCGGGAAGTCGGCCAGCAGCCTTCCGACCCGGACGGCCGTGTCGGCGAGCGCGTCGAGGTCGGCGGGCGCGGCGCCGCGGACGCCGCCGAGCAGGGCACCGATCCTCAGGTGGCGGAGGACGGCGCGAACGTCGTCCGGGCCGAACGGCCAGAGCAGGGGGGCCGCGTCGTCCAGCAACTCGGTGAGGACGCCGCCCGCGCCGATGACCACCAGCGAACCGGCGGCGTCGTTGCGCCCGCCGACGATCAGCTCGACGCCCGGCCCCGCCATGCGCTCGACCAGCACCTCGTTCGCCGTGCCGGTGCGCTCCCCGATGCGGTGGACGGCGTCGCGCAGCGCCTTCTCGTCGGCCAGGCCGACCTCGACGCCGCCGATGTCGGACTTGTGCGCGAGCCCGGCGGCGTGGACCTTGCACACCACCGGATAGCCGATCCGCCCGGCGATCTCGGCGGCGGCGTCGGCGCCGGCCGCCACCTCGCCGGGCGGCGACGCCACGCCGTAGACCGCCAGCAGCCGTTTCGCTTCGGCCTCGGGCAATGTTCCGCTCCGGCCCTTGAGCAGCGCCGTGGCGCGGCGCCGCGCCTCCGGGGCGGTGGGCCGGGTGGTGACCATCGCGCTCGCCGGCGGACGCGGCTCGCTGGCGAGCGCGATGGCGCGCAGGGCGGGGCGCGTCCCGGCGAGGAGGACGATCCCGTTCCGCCCGGCCAGGTCGGTCAGGCCGGGGGTGAGGTCGGTGGTGGTCGTCATCAGGACGACCGGGACGTCCAGCTCGGCGGCGGCCTCGCCCGCGCCGACGATCATCTCCGTCCAGCCGATCTCGTCCAGCGGGTCGGCGTGGGCGGGCGCGTCGCCGACGAACGCGACGACGTCGACGTCCGGGCACTTCCCCATCGCGCGGGCGGCGGCACGGTACACGTCCTGGTCGCCCCAGGCGTTCGCGCCGAGATCGAGCGGGTTGCGCACCCCCATGTACGGCGGCAGCGCCGCGGCGATCGCGGTCTCGGCGGCCGCGTCCAGCTCGGCCAGCCGGACCCCGGCGTCGTCCGCGAGGTCGGCGATCAGGCCGCACTCGCCGCCGGAGCTGGCGAAGACGCCGACCTTGCCGCCGCGCGGCCTGCGGGGAGCGGCCAGCAGCGTGGCGAGCGCGATCATCTCGTCCAGGTCGTGGACGCGGTGCACGCCGGTCTGCCGGAACAGCGCGTCGTAGGAGGCGTCCCGTCCGGCCAGCGTGCCGGTGTGCGCGACCGTCGCGGCCCCGCCGACCGCCGACCGGCCCACCTTCAGGACGATGACCGACACGTCGAGCGCCGCCGCCCGTTCCGCCAGCGCGCGGAACCTCGGGACGTCGGCCAGGCCCTCCATGACCAGGCAGACGACCTCCACATCCGGGTCGGTGAGGAAGTACTCCAGGCAGTCGGCCAGGTCGAGGACCGCCTGGTTGCCGGCCGAGACGCCGTAGGCGACCGGGGGCAGCCGGCCCGACAGCATCGTCGTCAGCGCCATGTTCCCGCTCTGCGCGGCCAGCGCGACGACGCCGTCCGCCTCCGCGTGGACGTACGGCATCTCGATGCCCCAGAGCGCGGCACGGCCCCGGTAGCTGGCGACGCCCAGGCAGTTCGGCCCGATCAGCGGCAGCCGGTCGCCCGCGGCGGCGACGAGGTCGGCCTGGCGGCGGCGTCCGCCGGCGTCCCGCTCGGCGAACCCGGCGCCGAACACGACCATGCTCCCCGCGCCGAGCCCGGCCGCCTCCGCCGCCAGCGCCGGGACGCCGGGCGCCGGGATCGCGGCGGCGACCGCGTCCGGCACCTCGGGCAGGTCGCTCAGCGACGGGTAGGCCCGCACCCCGCCGACCTCCGTGTGGGTCGGATGGACGGCGTACAGGCGTCCCGCGAACCCGACGCCGCGCATGTTGCGCAGCGTCCGCAGCCCGTAGCCGCCCTTCGGGGACGCGCCGACGACCGCGACGCTGGACGGACGGAACAGCCGGTCGAGGCGGTGGCCCTCCGTCGCGAGCTGCCGGGTGGTCATCATCGCCCCACGAAGACCGGACGGCGCTTCTCGATCGCGGCGGCCAGGCCCTCGGCCTTGTCCTCGGTGGGGACGCAGATGCGGGCGCCGCGCTGCTCGTTGCGCAGCGCCTCCTCGATGCTCAGCGTGTGGCCGGACCGGATGTTCCGCTTCGCCTCGCCGATCGCGATGGTCGGCCCGGCGGCGAAGATCCGCGCCTGCTCCAGCGCGCGTTCCATCAGCCGCTCCGGCTCGGTGACCTCGGACAGCACACCGATGCGCAGCGCCTCGTCCGCGTCGATGATCCGGCCGGTGTAGATCAGCTCGGCCGCGCGGGCCTCGCCGACGATGCGCGGCAGCAGGTAGGAGCCGCCCGCGTCCGGGCAGATGCCGCGCTGCGCGTACACCTGGCCGAACCGGGCGGCCGTCGAGCCGAACCGCATGTCGGCGGTGAGCGCGATGTCGAACCCGGACCCGGCCGCGACGCCGTTCACCGCCGCGATCACCGGGATCGGCAGCCAGTAGAGCCGCGCGATCGTGCGGTGCATCTTCGCGGGCCACGACTCCTCGTCCGCGTCGGCGTGCGCGGCCCACTCCTTGACGTCCGCGCCGGAGCAGAAGCCGCGCCCCGCACCGGTGATCACGATGGCCCGGACGGACGGCTCCTTGCCGGCCCGCATGATGACGCGGTCCAGCTCGTCGATGTCGGTGTTGGCGATCGCGTTGAGCCGGTCCGGCCGGTTCAGCGTGAGCACACCGACGTCGCCGTCCATGTGCCAGGTGCAGCACTTCAGTGCCGGGAGTTCCATCGCGTCCCTTCCGTGCGAATCGAGGGCATGCCGAACAGAGGTCGTGGCGGGAGGCGCGCGTTTCCGGTGGGTGCGGTCAGGTCACGTGGGCTAGGAAGCGGCAGTCGGCCGCGGCCCAGCTCAGCCAGTGCGACGAGCCCTCGGTGTAGTCGGCCCGCGCCTCGGACGGCACCACCACCTGGAGCTCGGCGCCGCCCGCGGTGCGCAGGTGCACCTCCAGCTGGGGGCCGAGGTACACGTGCGTGACGACGGTGCAGGCCACGGCGTTGCGTTCGGCGGCGTCCGGCTTGTCCGCGCCGATCCGGACCCGCTCCGGACGGATCATGAACTCCCCGGCCGGGTCCGCCGAGACGTCGTTGGCCTTGTCGACCAGGATCCGCCCCGACATCCCGGCCACGTCGACGACGGTGTGCCGGGCGTCCTCGTCCACGCGCCTGGCGGGCAGGCAGATCGACTGGCCGAGGAACTTCGCGACGAACGAGTTGACCGGCTCCTCGTACAGCTCGTCCGGCGGCGCGGTCTGCTGCAGGACGCCGAGATGCATGACGCCGATCCGGTCGGACAGCGCGAGCGCCTCGTCCTGGTCGTGGGTCACGTACAGGACGGTCGCGCCGATCCGCTTCTGCAGGTTCTTCAGCTCCAGCCGCATGTGGTCGCGCAGGTTGCGGTCGAGGGCGCCGAGCGGCTCGTCCATCAGCAGGACGCTCGGGTCGAACACGAACGCGCGGGCGAGCGCGACGCGCTGCTGCTGGCCGCCGGACAGCTGCCGCGGGTAGCGGTCCCTGAACTTGGTGAGCTGCGTCATCGTCAGCACGCGGTCGATCTCGCCCTGCGCGTCCGCCTTCTTCATGCGGCGCATCCGCAGCGGGAACGCGATGTTCTGCGTGACGGTCATGTGCGGGAACAGCGCGTAGTTCTGGAACACCAGGCCGATGTTCCGCTTCTCCGGGACGTCGTCGGTGACGGCGCGTCCGGCCAGGTAGACCTCTCCGGCGGTGGCCGATTCGAGGCCCGCGAGGATGCGGAGGCAGGTCGTCTTGCCCGAGCCGCTCGGTCCGAGCAGCGTGACGAACTCGCCCTTCGCGATCGCGAGGTTGAAGTCGTGGACGGCGGGCGCGTCGCCGTACCACTTGTGGACGCCGTCGAAGACCACCTGCCGGTCGGTCGCGGGGGAGGCCTGCCCGGCGGGCCCTCCGGCGGGCCGCTCGTCGGTCATCGGCGTTTGCTCGGTCATCGGCGCTCCCGCCGTTCACGGAGGATCTTGATCAGCTCGGAGAGGACGAACAGCCCGACGCAGACGGCGATGAGGATCGTGCCGGCGACCGCGAGCGTGGGCGTGAGGTCGTAGCGGACGCTGTCCCACAGCTTGCGCGGGAGCGTGACGGAGCCGCTGCCGGACACGAACAGGATGATCACCGCCTCGTCGAAGGCGATCACGAACGCGAACAGCGCGCCCGCGGAGATCGCCGAGGTCAGCGACGGCAGCGTGATCCGCAGCAGGGTCCGCGTCATGCCGGCGCCGAGCGTCCGGGCGGCGTTCTCCAGCTCGGGGTCGAACTGCTGCAGCGCGTTCGACACCGCGACGAGGACGTACGGGATGCCCATCACCGAGTACGCGACGGAGATCAGCTGCCAGTGCCCGATCACCTTCAGGTCGGCGAACGTGAAGTAGTAGCTCATCGCCAGCACGATGATCGGGATCAGCAGCGGCGAGTACAGCAGCGCGAAGACGAAGCCCTTCGCGCGGGCCTCGCTGCGGGCGAGGCCCCAGGCCGCGATCGTGCCGACGACCGTCGCGATCAGCGCGGCGAGCAGCGCGATCCTGGCGCTGAGCAGGGACGCGTCCACCCACGCCGAGTCGGCGAAGAACCGCCGGTAATGGGTCAGCGACCAGCCCTCCAGCGGGAACGACAGGTAGTCGACGCTGTTGAACGACTCCAGGACGACGATGACGATCGGCGTCACGAGGAATCCCAGGACCAGCGCGACCACGCCCCGCAGGACCCAGCGCAGCACCCGTTCCACCGGTGTGGCGGGCGACCGGCGGCCCCGGCGGCGCGCACCGGGCGGCGGCGCGGGCCTGGCCCCCGCGTCCCGCGTCGCGGCCGCGTCGGCGGTGCTCACAGCGCCACCAGGCCCTTCACCTTGGTGAGCCGCCGCACGATCATCGTCAGCGCGGTGGCGACCACCAGCAGCATCGTCGCGAGCGTCGCCGCCATCCCCCAGTCGAAGTTGACCTGGACGGCCTGCGCGATGACCACGGCGATCGTGCTCTGCTTCGGGCCCCCGACCAGCGCGGGCGTGACGTAGAAGCCGAGCGCGATGACGAACACGAGCATCCCGCTGCTGACGATGGCCGGCAGCGCCAGCGGCAGGTACACGTGCGCGAACGCGCGCAGCGGCCCGGCGCCGAGCGAGCGCGCGGCGGGCGGCAGCGAGGTGTCGATCTGGTCGAGCGTGCCCTTGATGATGAGAATCGGGAACGGCAGCAGAATGTGCGTCATCGCGATGATCACTGCGCTTTCGCTGTACAGCATTCCCTGCGAGTCGCCGGTCAGCGGTTTCAGAACCGTGGTCACCAGCCCGTTGTCGCCGAGCAGGACGATCCAGGAGAACGACCGGACGAGGATGCTCGTCCAGAACGGAATGATGACGAGAAGCACGAGGAAACGCGCCTTGCGTTTCGATGTCCGGGCCAGGAAATACGCCACCGGAAAGCCGAGCAGAACGGTCAGGACGGCCACCTCGGCGGACAGCCGGACGGTTATCACGAGGACGTCCCAGATGGCGTCGTCGGTGAACGCCCTTTTGAAGTTCCCGAAGCCGGGCTCCGGCTCGGTGAAGCTCTTCAGCAGCATCGCGCCGACCGGATAGGCGTACACGATCGCCATGAAGGCGACCGGCAGGCCGAGCGCCATCGCGACGAAGTCCGGACGCCTCGGGCGCCGCCGCCCGGGCGGGGGCGCGCCGGGGACGTCACCGGCCGGCGGCAGCCTTGTCGCGGAGGTACTCGCCGTCACGATTCACCATCCCTCCGTTGCCGCATGCCGACCAGTCAACGGTTACGGCTCGCCATATGTCATGAGGGCCGGGTCACAAAAGTCGCTGAGGGCGCCTGTGTGAGCGGCACAGTTCGCCGCCGCCCGGGCCCGCCCGCCTCGGGCGCCATGCCGTTGACGTGGGACGAAATCGCGTGGTACACCTCCACGACCTGGGCCAGGCGCGTCACGCAGGTCGCTCCTGGCCGCCGGGCTGGGGGTGACATGGCACCGTCCGACACATCCACCGGCGTCACCGAGCCGCTGGCGACCGTGGCCCGCAGACTCGAATCCGCGTCCACGGCGCTCGCGAACGAGTTCGTCCGGCGGTACGTCTCGGCGGCCGAGTCCGGAACCGTCGACCGCCAGGCGCCCGTCGAGGCGTTCGAGATGGCGGTGAGCGTCATCGGCGCGTGCTCGTCGGGCCTCGCCGGCGACGGGCCGGTCGGCGGGCTGCCCTCCGGGCGCGGCGCGCGCGTCGCGCTGCAGGGCAGGTCCGTGGTGGAGGCGGTCGAGTGGCTGCGGCTCCTGGAACGGGTCGTGACCGACCACGTCCTCGCCCACGCGGAGATCGCGATGGACGACGTCCGCGCCGTGCTCGGGCGCCTCGCGGAGCTGTTCGACGTGCTCTGCACCCGCGAGCTGGAGTCGTTCACCAGCACCTACAACGAGCTGGCGGGCTGGCAGACCCGGGTCAGCACGGACCTGCTGAGCTGCCTGATCGCCGGACCCGCCGTCGACGCGAGCACGGTGAACGACCAGGCCAGGATGCTGAACATCAACCCGCACCAGCCGTTCCGCGCGGTCGCGGCCTACCATGACCCGGCCCCTACGGCGCAGCAGTGGGCGCGCGTCCGCCGCCGGATCCTGGAGGCGCTGTGGCGGCACGACCCGCGCCGCGAGATCCTCCTGCGGGAGCGTCGCGGCGTGCTGCTCGCGCTGGTGCCGCCCGACCGGGCGGGTCCCGGGCTGGTCCCGCTGCTGACCGAGATGCTGGACGGTGAGCCGGGCCGGTCGCTGTTCGTGGCGGCCGGCGAGCCGGGCACGTCGCTGTCGGCCGCCGGGCACAGCTGCCGGCAGGCGCTGTCCGCGCTGGAGATCAGCATCTACCGCGACCAGCGCGGCCAGGTCACCCAGTGCACGGACGTGATCCTCGAAGTGCTGCTCGCGCACAACCGGTGGGTGTCGAACCGGCTGATCGAGACCCGTATCGGGCCGCTCGTCGAGAAGCCGCACCTGCTGGACACGCTCCGCGTCTACATCGCCTGCGATATGGCGCTGCAACGGACGGCGGAGGAACTCCTCGTCCATCCGAACACGGTCGCCTACAGATTGCGGCAGATCGCGACACTGACCGGACGGGATATGCGCCGCATCACCGACATCGGCGATCTCAATGTCGCGCTGATGGCCTACGACGCGATCCAGATGCGCCGCGACCGCGAAGAGGCCAGGACGGATCTGCGCGCCCGCTTGTTCGCCTGACCCCCGGCCTGCCATCCGGCCCGCCATGTGCGGCACACATAATGACCATCGGATTTCTTTGGTGGTCCAGCCCCAACCCATTCCGAGCGGATGATTCTAGGCTTCGGTCCGATCGCCTGAAGACCGGTGTGAGCGGAGCGACATGGATCATCGTGCGGACACATACATCGACGGGACGTGGGTCGAGAACAACGGCGAGGACGTCATCGCCGTCATCGATCCCTCGACCGGGCAGTGCGTGGCCACGGTCCGCGAGTCGGCGACCGAGGACATGGACCGGGCCGTCGATGCCGCCCGCCGGGCCCGTCCCGTCCTGCGCGAGATGGAGCCCGCGGGCCGCGCGGCGCTGCTGGAACGCGTCGCGGACCACCTGGAGACCCGGCTGGACGAGATCGCGGAGCTGATCTCCAGCGAGATGGGCATGCCGCGCAAGCACTGCGCGAACTACCAGGTGCGCACCGCCGTCGGAACGTTCCGGAACACCGCGCGGGCCGTCGCCGACGTCGACTTCGCCGCGCCGCTGGACGGCCCGGCGCCCTCCGGCGGCTCGACCGTGCTGCGCGAGCCGGTCGGGGTCGTCGCCGCGATGACCCCGTGGAACTTCCCGCTGCTGCAGACCGCCGCGAAGATCGGCCCGGCGCTCGCGGCCGGCTGCCCCGTCGTGCTGAAGCCGAGCGAGGTGGCGCCGCTGGACGCGTTCATCCTGGCGGAGGCGTTCGACGCGGCGGGCGCCCCGCCCGGGGCGTTCAACCTGCTGTTCGGCAACGGGCTGCACGTCGGCGAGTACCTGGCCCGCCACCCCGGCACCGCGATGGTGTCGTTGACCGGCTCGACCCGCGCGGGACGCCGCGTCGCCGAGATCGCCGCCGGGTCGATCAAGCGGGTCACGCTGGAGCTCGGCGGCAAGTCCGCGGCGGTCGTGCTGCCGGACGGCGACCTGGCGGCGGCCGTCGACCGGGTGGTCCGGACCGTCCTGATCAACACCGGCCAGACGTGCACGGCGCTGAGCCGGCTGCTCGTGCCGTTCCAGTCGCTGCCGGAGGCGGAGCGGTTCGTGGCCGCGGCGATGGCGGGCTATCGGATCGGGCCGTCCGGCGACCCGGACGCCGACGTCGGTCCGCTGGCGAGCTGGAACCAGAAGCACCGGGTGACCGAGGCCACCGAGCGCGCCCTCGTCGACGGCGCCCGGACGATCTGGTCCTTCCCGGACGCCGAACTGCCGCGGGACGGCTATTTCACCAGCCCCACCGCGTTCACGGTCAACGACCCGCGCATCGCGCTCGCCCAGCAGGAGGTGTTCGGCCCGGTCCTCGCGGTGATCCCGTACGTGGACGAGGACGAGGCGGTGTCGATCGCCAACGGCACCCCGTACGGGCTGGCGGGCGCGGTCTGGTCGGCGGACGAGGAGCGCGCGCTGCGGTTCGCGGAGCGGATGGAGGCCGGCAGCATCGAGATCAACGGCGCGCCGTTCAACGGGCTCGCGCCGTTCGGCGGCTACAAGCAGTCCGGGTACGGGCGGGAGCTGGGCGCGTTCGGCATCGCCCAGTTCACCGAGCTGAAGGCGATCCAGCGGCACACCGCGAGCGGAGCGGGCGCGACGCACGGGGCGAGGGCGCGATGAGCGAGCGCACCGGCGGTGACCTGGTCGTCGAGGCGCTGCGGGCGCTCGGCGTGGAGACGCTGTTCGGCGTGGCGAGCGTCCACAACCTGCCGATCCTGGACGCCGTCCGGCGGGATGGCGGGATCACGGTCGTGAACGTCCGGCATGAGCAGGCGGCGGTGCACGCGGCGGACGGCTTCGCGCGCGTCACCGGCCGGCTCGGCGTGGCGCTCGCCTCGACCGGCCCGGGCACGGCGAACACGATGGGCGGTCTGTTCGAGGCGCAGTTCGCGGCGTCCCGCGTCCTGCTCATCACGGGACAGGTGGAGAGCCGTTTCCTGGGCCGTTCCAAGGGCTATCTGCACGAGGCGGAGCAGCAGCTCGCCATGCTGCGCACGCTGACCCGCGAGGCATGGACGGTGCGCCGGGCCGAGGACATCGCCGAGACCGTCGTGGCGGCGGGCCGCGAGACGGGTCGCGGATGGCCGCGTCCGACGGCCGTGGAGATCCCGGTCGACCTGCAGTACGCGCGGGTCCCGGCGTCGCCGCGGGTTCCGGAGGCGGCTCCGCTGCCGCGGGCCGCACCGCCCGCCGAGAGGGTGCGCGCGGCGGCGGACCTGCTCGCGGACGCCCGCCGTCCGCTGATCTGGGCCGGTGGCGGCGTGCTCAGCGCGGGCGGCTGGCCCGAGCTGCGCCGCCTGGTCGAGCGCTTGGAGATCCCCGTCGTCACCTCGGTGCAGGGACGCGGCGCGCTGCCCGAAGACCACCCGCTGTGCCTCGGCGCCCTGGTCACGACGCCGCCACTGCGCGAGGTGGTCGAGGACGCCGACGTCGTCCTCGCCGTGGGCGCCCGCTTCCAGATGTACACGACGGACGCGTGGCGGCTGCGGCTCACCGGCGCGCTGATCCACGCCGACGCCGACGCGAGCGTGTTCGGCCGCACCTACCCGCCCGCCGTCGCGCTGCACGGCGACGCCCGCGAGACGCTGCGCGCGCTCGGCGAGCACGTCACCGCCACCGCCGCGACCGGGGAATGGGCCGTGACCGCCCGCAAGGCCGCCACCGAGGCGCGCGAGGGCTCGCTGGAATCCCTCGGTCCGGATCATCGGGCGATCGTGGCGGCGATCCGCCGGTCGCTGCCGAGGGCGGGCGTGATCGTCCGCGACTCGACCGTCCCGGCGTACGCGTGGGGCGACCGGCTGCTGCCGGTCCTGGAGCCGCGCACGTCGCTGCACCCGGCGTCCGCCGCGATCGGCCCCGGCCTGCCGCTGGCGATCGGCGCCGCGATCGGCAGCGGGGAGCGCACCGTGGTCGTCCACGGCGACGGTGGCATCATGCTGTCGATCGGCGAGCTGTCGACGCTCGCGCAGGCGGGCGCGCCGGTCACGGTCTGCGTGTTCAACGACCGCGGGTACGGCGTGCTGCGCGACGTCCAGCACGCCACGTTCGACGGCGCCCGCAACGACGTCGACCTGCACACCCCCGACTTCGTGGCGCTCGCCGCCGCGATGGGCGTGCCCGGCGAGAAGGTGGCGGACGCCGCCGCCTTCGACCGCGCGTTCGCCCGCTCGGTCGAGCGCGGCACCGGGCCGTACCTGATCGAGATCGACATGGCGGCGCTGGCCCCGATGAAGCGCCGCGCCGGACGCCAGCAGCTGCTGGGCTGACAGGAACCCGTACGTCCGACGGTGAGAGGAGCCGTGCCTGATGACCGTCCAGAATAGATGGTACAGTTCACAACATGGCGATCAACCTCTCGTCCAGCTCCTACCTCGTGCTGGGGCTGATCGGCCTGCGCGGGCCCAGCTCGTCCTACCAGCTCAAGCGGGCCGTCGAGCGCTCGGTCGGGTACTTCTGGCCGTTCCCGCACAGCCAGCTGTACGTGGAGCCGCGGCGGCTGGCCGAGGCCGGGCTGCTGGCGGAGTCCGCCGAGACCGAGGGACGCCGCCGCCGGACGTACTCGCTGACGCCGGCGGGCCGCGAGGCACTGCGGGAATGGCTCCGCGACCCCGGCACCGAGGTCTTCCAGGTCCGCAACGAGGCCGAGCTGAAGCTCTTCTTCAGCGAGCTCGGCGACGAGGGGACGGCGGAACGGCTCGCCGAGGCGCAGGTCCGCTACCACCAGGGCCGGCTGGAGGAGTTCCAGAAGATGCTGGAACGCCTGATCGACGTCCCCGACCTGGAGAAGCGGGTGGCGCCGCTCGTCCTCGGCGTCCGCATCGAAGAGGCGTGCCTGTCGTTCTGGCACGACGTCCGCGACTCGGGCGTGCGCGGCGCGCTGGCCCGCACACGCCTGCCGGGTGGGCACGACGGGCCTCACCCAGGCTGAGAACCGCACGGCGCCCGAAGCGGGCGAGAAGGGGACGCACATGGTGATCGCCGACATCGCCCACCGAGGACTGCGCTGCCGGGGCCCGCGCCAGGAGACGCTCCTGCGGATGCTGGAGAACACCCTCACGCACGCGGAACGTCCGGACGACCTCATCGTGTACGCGGGCCTGGCGAAGGCCGCCCGCGACCACGCCGCCCTGAAGCTCGTGACCGAGGCGCTGCTGACGCTGGAGGAGCACGAGACGCTCGTCGTCCAGTCCGGCAAGCCGATCGGGGTGTTCCCGACCGGGACGCGGGCGCCGCTGGTCGTGATGGCCAACAGCAACCTGGTCGGCCGCTGGGCGACCAGCGAGCACTTCTACGAGCTGGAGCGGCGCGGCCTGATCGCCTGGGGCGGGTACACGGCGGGCGACTGGCAGTACATCGGGTCGCAGGGCATCGTCCAGGGGACGTACCAGACGCTCACCGCCGTGGCCGACGAGCATTTCGGCGGCGACCTCGCCGGACGGCTCGTCGTGACCGCCGGGCTCGGCGGCATGGGCGGCGCGCAGCCGCTCGCGACCGTCATGGCGGGCGGCGTCGCGCTCTGCGTCGAGGTCGATCCCGAACGGATCGGGAAGCGGATCGCCGGCGGCTACCTGCAACGCGCCACCGAGTCGATCGACGAGGCGGTGGCATGGGCGCTGGAGGCGGTCGCGTCCCGGACGGCCGCGTCCGTCGGGCTGCTCGGCAACGCCGCCGACGTGCTCCCCGAGCTGCGCGAACGCGGCCTGGTGCCGGATGTCGTCACCGACCAGACGGCGGCGCACGACCTGATGTACGGGTACGTGCCGTCCGGCATGACGCCCGCCGAGACCGCGGCCCTCCGCGAGCGCGACCCGGACGGGCTGGCCCGCCGCGCCCGCGACTCCATCACGACGCACGTGGAGTGCATGCTCGCCTGGCAGGACGCGGGCGCCGTCGTGTTCGAGTACGGCAACAACCTGCGGGCGCAGGCGGCGGAGAACGGCGTCGACGCGTTCCGCATCCCGATCTTCATCGAGCGGTACATCAGGCCGCTGTTCTGCCGGGGCCTCGGGCCGTTCCGGTGGGTGGCGACGTCCGGCGAGCAGGCCGACATCGACCTCATCGACACGATGGTGGTGCGGGAGTTCCCCGGGAACGCGCTCGTCCAGCGGTGGATCCCGACCGCGCGGAAGTACGTGCGGCAGGCCGGGCTGCCGTCCCGCATCTCGTGGCTGGCGCACGGCGAGCGGGCGAGGCTCGCGCTGCTGGTCAACGAGGCCGTGCGGGGCGGCGAGCTGCGCGGCCCGGTCGCGTTCACCCGCGACCACCTGGACGCCGGCGGCGTCGCGCAGCCGCTGCGCGAGACGGAGAACATGCCGGACGGCTCGGACGCCGTGTCCGACTGGCCGCTGCTGAACGCGCTGCTCACGGCCGGTTCGGGCGCCGACCTCGTGGCGATCCACGCCGGCGGCGGCGGTTACGCGGGCTACATGCAGAGCGCCGGGGTCACGCTCGTGGCGGACGGCACCGCCGCCGCGGACGAGCGGATCACGGCGGCGCTCACCGCCGACACCGGCATCGGCATCATGCGATACGCGGACGCCGGGTACGAGGCGGCGGCCGACGCCGTCCGCGCGAGCGGCCTGCGATGGTTCGGGTGACCGGGGCGGGCCGCGGGTCCCGCTCCACCCGGAGGGAGTAGCGCGTGCCGGTGATCGACCTTGAGAACGGCCCCGTCACCATCGCGGGCGCGCTCGACGTGGAGCGCACGCCCACCGGCCTGATCCCGCGGCGGCTGCCCGCCTGGACCCGCCCGCAGCTCACCGACCCTTACCTGCGGCTGATGGTGCCGAGGCCCGCCGGGGTGCGGCTCGTGTTCCGCACCGAGGCGGACAGCGTCGAGCTGGACGTCTTCGTCACCCGGTTCCGCAACGCCTACTTCCCGCTCTTCCCCGTCGCGTTCGACGCGGTCGCGAACCGGCGCCGGGTGATCACCGAGGAGGTGCGCGGCGGCGACGTCTGCGTCGTCCGCGCGGGTCAGGTGGTCGAGACCGAGCGGGGCAAGCCGGAGACGATCCGGTTCGAGGGGCTCGGCACGTCCTGGAAGGACGTCGAGATCTGGCTGCCCCAGGCCGCGATCGTGGAGCTCCGGGAACTGCGCGCGGACGGCATCGTCGCTCCCGGCGAGCTCCCCGGACGCCGCTGGGTGCACTACGGCAGCTCGATCAGCCACTGCGCGGAGGCGGGGAGCCCGACCGGCGCCTGGCCGGCGTGGGTGGCGCGGCGGGCGGGGCTCGACCTGACGTCGCTGGCGTTCGCCGGGAACTGCCATCTCGACCCGTTCGCCGCCCGGACGATCCGGGACCTGCCCGCCGACGCCATCACGCTCAAGATCGGCATCAACGTGCAGAACCTCGACTCGCTCAAGGAGCGGACCTTCGTCCCGGCGCTGCACGGGTTCCTCGACACGGTCCGCGACGGGCATCCGCGGACGCCGCTGCTCGTGGTGTCGCCGATCAGCTGCCCCACCGCCGAGGACCGCGCCGGGCCGACCGTCCAGGACGAGACCGGCCGCTACCACGCGACGGGCGACCCGTCGTCCGGCCTGACCCTCACCCGCATCCGGACGCTGATCGAGGAGATCGCCGAGACGCGCGCGGAACACGACCCGCACCTGCGCCACCTCGACGGGCGGGCGCTGTTCGGCCCGGACGACACCGGCGACCTCTACGACGGCCTCCACCCGAACGCGGCCGGATACCGCCGCATCGGCGAACGTTTCCACGCGCACGTGTTCGGCCCGTCCGGCCTGTGGCCGGGTCTGAGCGGCGCCCCGGGCCTGGGGGGCGCGTCTCAGGAGACAGGCCCACGATGACGACCGAAGGGCGAACGGCATGGCAACGGTAGCGACGGACGATCACGCGGCCCGCGTGCTCGGCCTCATCGATCGGCACGCACCGGAACTCGTCGCGTTCCTCCGCGATCTTCTCCGTATCCCGAGCGTCTGGGGCGACGGACCGGCGCTGACGGCCGCGGCGGAGCATCTCGCCGCCCCGCTCGCCGACGCGGGCCTCGCGGTCGAGCTTCCGGGCTCGGGCACGGACGGCATGCCGAACGTCCTCGCCCGCGCCTCCGGCGCGGGCGATCCGGGAGACGCGCTCATCTTCAACGGCCACATGGAGGTGTATCCGCCGTCGCGGTCGTGGCGGCGGGACCCGTTCGGCGGCGAGATCGACGGCGGCCGCATCTACGGCGTCGGCGTCGCCGACATGAAGGCCGGAACCGCGGCGATGACGATGGCGACGGCGATGCTGGCCAGGGCCGGGATACCGTTGCCGCGCGACATCGTGGTCCTCGCCGTCCCCAACCATTTCGAGGGCGGGGAGGGCACCCGGCAGGCGCTCCGCGACGGGCTGCGCGGCGCGTACGCGATCAATTGCGAGCCGAGCGGCCTGCGGGTCCTGACCGGCCAGCGCGGCATCGCGTACGTCACCGTGACCGTGCGCGGCCGGGCGGCCCACACCACCGCGCTCGACATCGGCGTGAACGCCGTGGCGCGGGCCGCGGACATCGTCCGCGAGGTGCTCGCGATGCCGATCACCGGCCCGGACGGCGAGGTGCTCGACGACGTCAAGATCTGCAACGCCGCGCAGATCTCCGGAGGGGTGGCGCACAACCTCGTCCCGGAACGCTGCGAGATCACGTTCGACTTCCGGTTCCCCGCCGCGCAGACACAGGACGACGTCCTGCGGGACGTGCGCGCCGCCGTGGAACGCGCCGTCGACCGCCTCGCCGAATTCCCGGTGGACGTCGAACTGGAGGCGACCTGCCTGAAGAACCCGCGCAGCTCCCTTCGGGTGCCGCCCGGCGAACCCCTCCTCGCCGACATCGCCGCCGCGCACCGCCGCAGCACCGGCGAGGCCGCCGCCCACGACGTGCATCCCGCCTGGCCGGACACGCCGATCTTCTGGGAGTCGGGCATCAGGGCGGTCACCTACGGCCCCGGCTCGATGGACTGCTACTGGGACGACGAATGGGTGGCGGTCCAGGACTACCTCACCGCCGTCCGGACCTACGCCGTCGCGGCGCTGACGCTCGGCGGCACCGATGCCTGACCAGCCCGCGCCGGTCGAAGAGATCTGCTCCGACCTCATCCGGTTCGACACGACGAATCCCGGCGGAACCGAGCGGAAGGCCGCCGAGTACGTCGCGGCACTGCTGTCCGACATGGGCCTGGAACCCCAGGTCATCGAGGCGGAGCCGGGACGCACCAACGTCGTCGCCCGGGTCGCCGGAACCGACCCCGGCGCGCCCGCGCTCCTCATTCAGGGCCATCTCGACACCGTCCCCGCCGACGCCTCCGACTGGTCGCGGCACCCCCACAGCGGCGACATCGCGGACGGCCACGTCTGGGGCCGCGGCGCCGTGGACATGAAGAACGCGGTCGCGATGACCCTCGCCGCGGCCCGCGGCACGCTCACCGCTGGCCGGAGGCCGCGCCGCGACCTCGTGCTGGCGTTCCTCGCCGACGAGGAGACCGGCGGACGGCTCGGCGCCGGTCATCTGGTGACCGAGCATCCGGACCTGTTCGAGGGGTGCGCGGCGGCGATCGGCGAGGTCGGCGGGTTCAACGTGCCCGTCCCGTCCGGCGGCCCGCCGCTGTTCGCGGTGTCGGTCGCCGACAAGGGGCTGCGCTGGTACGAGGTGCGGGAGGAAGGCGTCGCCGGGCACGGCAGCATGATCCCGCGCGACAACCCGATCCCGCGGCTCGCGGAGACGACGCTGCGGCTGGTGTCGTCCGCGCGCCCGTACACGGTGATCGATCCGATGCGGGTGCTGGCGTCGGAGATCGCCGGACGTCCCGTCACCGACCCCGCCGACGTCGCGGACGTCCTGGCGACGCGGACCGGGCCGTTCGCCCCGATGTTCGGCGCCGGGATCCGCACCACCGTCAACGTGACGAGGATCGGGGCCGGTTACAAGGAGAACGTCATCCCCGGCGAGGCGTGGGCGCGGTTCGACTGCCGTTTCGTTCCAGGACACGAGGAGGAGGTCGACGAGCACCTCGCGTCCCGGCTCGGCGACCGGACGAAGGTGTCACTGCTGCGGCGCAGCCCGGCCGTCCTTTCCGACCACGAGGGCGAATGGTTCGGTCTTCTCACCGAGGCGCTGCGCGGGGAAAGCCCTGGCTGCGCCGTCGCGCCGTTCGTGTTCAGCGGCGGCACGGACAACAAATGGTTCCGCACGCTCGGTATGGAAACGTACGGATTCACGCCGATGCTCCTACCTCCCGGTTACGACTATCCGGCGATGTTCCATGGCGTGGACGAACGCTGCCCTGTGGACTCGCTCCGGTTCGGTGTACGAGTAATGGAAAGACTGATGTCACTGTGAGTGGAACGCGAGGGCCCAGGGTAGCCATCATCGGCTGCGGACTCGGCGGCATCGCCGCAGCGGTGAAGCTCAAGAAGAAGGGGCTCGACTTCACCGTCTTCGAGCAGTCGGAAGGACCGGGCGGCACCTGGTGGGACAACCGGTATCCCGGCTGCGAGGTCGACATCGCGTCCCACGCCTATTCCTTCTCCTTCCTGACCTATGACTGGACGCGCACCCACGCCGGACAGGAAGAATTGCAGCGGTACGCCGAGCATGTCCTCGATCGGTTCGATGTGCGGCGGCACTGCCGTTTCGGCGTCCGTGTCGAATCGGCGACCTGGGACGAGGAAACGGCACGCTACGAGGTGCGCCTGGCGGACGGCACGGCCGAGCCGTTCGAGGTGGTGATCAGCTGCCTCGGCCTGCTCAGCCGCCCCCGCTACCCCGACTGGCGGGGCCTGGACCGTTTCGAGGGCCCGAAGTTCCACACCGCGCGCTGGGAGCACGAGCACGACCTGACCGGAAAGCGGGTCGCGGTCGTCGGGACGGGCTCCACCGCCAGCCAGGTCGTCCCCGCCATCGCCGGAAAGGTGGGTCAGCTCTACGTCTTCCAGCGGCAGCCGGGATGGGTCCTGCCGAAGGGCGAACGCGACTTCACCGCCCGCGAACGGGCCATCTTCCGACGGCTGCCGTTCGTCCAGAAGATCCGGCGGCTGTTCATGTTCTGGAAATTCCGGATGGTGTTCAAGGGATACAATCCGCGCGGAAGAATGCAGCGGAAGATCCTGCGGCTGTGCCACGAGTACCTTGAGAAAACGGTGGAGGACCCGAAGCTGCGCGCCCAGCTGACGCCCGACTATCCGTGGGCGTGCAAGCGCCCGGTGTTGTCGACCGGTTTCTATCCGGCGCTGAACCGGCCGAACGTCGAACTCGTCCCGCACGCGGTCACGCGGGTGACGCCGAACGGAATCGTGGACGCCACGGGCGTAGAGCATGACATCGACGTCCTCATCATGGCCACCGGTTTCGAGACGACGAAGTTCCTGGCGTCGCTGGATGTGCGCGGCACCGGCGGCGTGTCCATTCACGACACGTGGAAGGACGACCCGAGGGCGTTCCTGGGCATCACCGTCCCCGGATACCCGAACTTCTTCATGCTGTACGGCCCGAACACCAACGGCGGGTTCTCCGTCATCGCACAACTCGAACGGCAGGCCGAGGTCGCGGCGCGGACGGTCGCCGAGATGCGGCGCAAGCGGTTCCGCGCCGTCGACACCCGCCCGTCGGCCACCGACCGGTGGGTGCGGTGGGTCGACGGCCAGATCGGCAAGAACACCTCGTCCAGCGACGGGGGCTGCACGAACTACTACCATGCCGAATCGGGCCGCAACGTCACGCAATGGCCGAAGCCGCACGGCGAGTACTACCTGCTCACCAAGGCGCTGCCCTTTTTCGGCTTCATCAAAGTGCGATGACGCCGCACGGTCTTGAGGCGCTCCGGGCCGCCGACCCGGAATTCTTCGCCGCCTGCGTCGAACTGGCGAGCGTCCCCCACCGGCATTCCGCACTCGACGCCAAAACCCGCGAGCTGATCGCGCTCGCGGTCAACGCCGCCGTCACCCACCTCCACGAGCCGGGCATCCGCCGCCATGTCCGCGGAGCGCTCGACCACGGCGCGACCCGCGCGGAGATCATGGAGACGTTCCAGCTCGTGGCCGTTCTCGGAATCCACGCGGCGAGCACCGGCTTCCCGCTCCTGCGCGACCTGGCGCCCTCGTCCCGTCCGGACCCCGACCGCGAGGCCTTCAAGGCCGAATTCGTCCGGCGCCGCGGCTACTGGGACGAGTCCTGGGAAGACGTGCTGCAGCGCGCACCCGCCTTCTTCAGCGCCTATCTGAACTTCTCCGCGATCCCCTGGGAGAGGAGCGTCCTCGAACCGAAGGTCAAGGAGCTGATCTACATAGCGATCGACGCGTCGGCCACCCACCTGTTCACGGACGGCCTCAAGGTCCACATCGCCAACGCCATCAACCAGGGCGCGACACCCGACGACATCGTCACCGTCTTGGAAATCGCGAGCACGATCGGCATCCAGACACTGGAAGTCGGCCTCCCCATCCTCCAGCAAGAACTGGACCGCTCCGACACCACAACTTGAACAACCCAAGGGCCGCGGTCTCGGGCGGTCGCGGGACCCTGCCCGAACGACGGCCTGTGGGAGAAGAGGCCCCTTGCAAAGCTTCTACACCTGTGTGTGTCAGCCTGTGCCAATGCCGCCGAGCCAACAACGAGCCAACATGGCTGTCGGTAGTTGTACCCAACGGACCTGCTCCGAACTGTACGCCTAAAAGAAGCATATACGTTGAGGGCTGCACCCACCACGGGATGTAGTAATGCGAACACATGGGTGTAACGGTATCGGTCTTGTGAGCCGGTCCTGATTGGCTTCGGCGCATTGGAGAAGGCGTTGCCGTCTTCGCGTCCTCTTCCATGTCCTCTTAGTAGAGGAGCCAGCAGCCGCGGAACCCGTCGCGTGTGGTACCGCGTGTGCGGTGCAGTGGGACCCAGGGTGACCCCAGGCGTGATCAACTGCGGCTGCCGAAGCCGCGTTTGCTCACGCTTGTGGCGAGGATGTGTCCTAGAGTGTTCGTCGATACTCTTAGGGCTTTGGGAGGACGGGCATGTGCGGTTGACCTGGGAGAATCCGCTGATGTTTCAACTGCTTTGGATGGCGGCGTTCGAGAAGCCAGGTCCCGATAACCCGATTCTCGTAGTCGTTGGCATGGTGGCGCTTGTCATCTTTCTTATCGGCTGCGTCGTGGCCGGGTTCCTTGCCTTCAGTGGGCGGTGGCGTTCCTGGTACCCCATCAAGGTGAACACGACGACCTCCCCACTGGTGTTCCCATGGATGGCCGGTGCCATGCTGCTTATGCTGCTCGCGGTGGGGCTGCACTACCTTCTCGATCCTATTCCGCTGTGGCTGGGAGGTTTCCTGGCCTGCTGTTCTGTATTTCAATGCGTCATCGGTGGGATCTATATCGTTCCGCCCCGCCGGATGCTGCCCAGCTGGATCCGGGAACTCCAGTGACCGAGAGAACTCAGGTGTTCGAACTTCGGAGCGCCCGACTTCAGGATTTCGCATCGTAGATGTGTGCCTACGTGAGAAGAAGGTCCGTAAGTGTCGACCCGCGTTCAGGCCACGGTGCCAGCGCAAGGGCCGCACGCTCACCGAGGACTACAGGGCCGGATTCTGGCCGCCTACGGCGTGCTGCCCGAAGGCAGTCCGAACGCGGCGCCCTGCTGCGCGCCGAACGGCTCTACCACTCCCGTCTCGAGCACCGGCAGAGAGGTCGGCTGGGCCGGGCGGCCCTTCCGGGGGCACGCCCGGCCGGGGTGTGGTTCGGGGACTACTTGGTGGCGTACTTCGCGATGGCGTTGCTCGCCACGTGGTTGTGCCGCCAGGACGGCAGGTGCTCGTAGATAAGGTCCCCGAACGCCGGTGCGAGCGGCTGGCCGACCCAACCGCGGAGGATCTCCGAGCCGACGGCAAGCCAGTTGACGGGGATCGCGCCGGCCTGAACGAGGCGCATGACCGCCGTGTCGTGTGTCTCTTCGGTGGTCGCCGCAGAGGCGTCTACGACGATGTAGACCTCGTAGCCACGGGCGAGAGCGGTCAAGGCGGTCAGGGCGAGACAGACGTCGGTCTGGATGCCCGCCATGATCAGCTTCTTGCGTCCGGCGGCCTCGATGGCCGCAGCGAACCGGTCGTTCTCGAAAGCGTCGAAGACCGGCGGACGGTGGATGACGGGAGTGTCGCCGAGGACCTGGGCGAGCTCGGGGTAGAGAGGACCTGCGGGAAAGTCCTCGGGACCGGCGGTGACGATCAGCGGTAGGTTGAACAGCTTCGCGGTTTTGGCCAGCGCGAGCGTGCCGTTGAGGTTCTCTTCGATCGTGTGCGATCCGATGAGGTTCGAGAAACCGACCTCGTGATCGATGAGGACGACCGCGCTGTTGTCGGCGGCAAGTGGCGTGTGCGGCATGGCTTTCTCCTTGGTTGTTTCCCTTGTGGTCACCGTGACGCGGCTGGTGTCAGTCAGCCGGCCTCCCGCGAGTCGCCACGAGCGTGAGGATGTCGCTCACGTCCTCGACGGCCATTTCGATGCGGCCGTAGACGCGTGGGGTGAGGAGCGTGGTGCCGTCGAAGTCGCCGGAGGATGCGAAGACGGCGACCGGGAGGGTCATCGATTGGAAGAACCCGAACAACGGGCGAAGGGCGTGTTCCAGGACCAGCGCGTGGTGATCCCCGCCGCCGGTGGCGGCGAGGAAGACCGGCTTGTTCGCGAGTGCGTACTGGTCGACCAGGTCGAAGAAGTGCTTGAACAGGCCGGTATATGAGCCGCGGAACACCGGGGTGGCGGCTATGAGCAGGTCGGCTTCCTCGGCGCGGCGGAGCGCGTCCTCGATCTCGGGGGCGATGCCCTCCCTCTCGAAGGCTCCGGTGAAGGCGGGGCCGAGCCGGTAGACGTCGATCCGGGTGTGCTCGACCGCGACGTCGTGGACGGCGAGCACGCCGGTGAGTGTTTGCAGCACGACGCCGACCAGTCCGACGGTCTTGGACTTCTCGCTCGGGCTGCCGTTGACGACCACCACCCGCAGTGTCCGAGCCTCCTCCTGGGAGGGGGCACGGCCGGTGCGGCCGCCGATGAGAGCCCGCTGGTCGCTCACGGTGGCGGTCACGCCGCCTGCTCCTTCCGGGAGCCGACCTCACGGCGTACGACGGGGGCGACCTCGGTGCCGAGCAGTTCGATCGCCTCAAGGACGTCCGACTGAGGCATCCCGCCGAAGCCGATCTGGATCAGGGCGCGGTCCAGGCCGTAGAGCTCGTGGTAGGCCAGCAGCTTCTCGATGACCTCATGCGGGCTGCCGACGACGAGACCGGCGTTGGGGGAGGTCTGGGCTTCGAAGGCGGCCCGCGGCATCGCGAACCCGCGGCCACGCTGGTGGTTGTTGGCCATCATGCCCTCCGCGAAGTAGGGGTACATCGTGTCGCGGGCGCCCTGGCTCGTACGCCCGACGTAGCCGTGAAGGTTGATGCTGGTGCGCAGCGTGGCGGGGTCGTGCCCGGCCTGCTGTGCGGCTTCTCGGTACAGGTCGATGGTCTGCTGGTGATGTGTGATCGGCCCGAGCAGCAGCGCCATGGCCATGGGGAGGCCGAGTCGGCCGGTGCTGATGGCGGAGGCGGGGGTTCCTCCGACGCCGACCCAGATCGGCAGTTCCTTTTGCATCGCGCGGGGACCGACGTCGGCGGCGTCCAGTGCGGGGCGGAACCGTCCGTTCCAGGTGATCGGGTTTTGCGCGCGGATCCGCAGCAGCAGGTCGAGCTTCTCGCGGTACAGGTCGGCGTAGTCGGCCAGGTCGTAGCCGAAGAGGGGGAAGGACTCCGTGTAGGAGCCGCGGCCGGCGATGATCTCGGCCCGGCCTCCGGAGAGCTGGTCGAGTGTGGCGAACTGTTCCCAGACCCGCACCGGGTCGTCGGAGCTGAGCACGGTGACCGCGCTGGTCAGCCTGATGTTCGTGGTGGCCTGGGCGGCCGCGGCCAGTACGACGGAGGGGGCCGAGCCGACGAAGTCGGTGCGGTGGTGCTCCCCGACGGCGAACAGGTCGAGACCGACCTCGTCGGCGAGCCGCGCCTGCTCGATGGTTTCCTGGGCGCGCTGGTGCGCGGAGGGAAGCGTGCCGGTATCCGGGTCGGCGGTGATCTCGGCGAACGTCATGAAGCCGATCTCGAAGGGGGATCGCTCGCCGGTGACGGTGGTAGGCAACGTGCTCTCCTTACGGTCTTGTGCGGACGCCGTTCGGTGTCCCGAGCACAATAAGCTGCCTGCGCAGACAAATATTCCGCACTGCGTACTGCCTGCGCAGACATGTACGCCCCGCGATGACGACGGCTGTCGCGGTACGATTCTGAAGTGGCGACTCCACGTCTGAGCGACCTTGAGAACGAGGCCTGGCAGGGCTTCCTGTATGCCCACGACCGCATCTGGCGTGAGATCGAGGCAGGGATCGCGCCGCTGGGCGTGAGCATGGCCGAGTACAGCGTCCTGTCCCTGCTCGGTCGAGCCGGTCGCTCCGGCATGCGGATGTCCGAGCTGGCCAGGGATCGGCTGATGTCGACCGGTGGTTTCACCCGGCTCGCCGACCGGCTGGAGCGCCGCGGGCTCATCGAGCGTCAGCGTGCGGCCGGAGACGGACGCGGCTACGTCGCCGTCCTGACACCCGATGGGCGCAACCTCCTGCGCAAGGCATGGAAGCAGCAGCATGCCGACGTGCGCCGACTCTTCCTCGACCGTCTCGACGACGACGACCTACACGCCCTCACGCGGATCTGGTCACGCCTCGGGCCGGAGAGCGACGAGGGGGCGAGCCGGCGGTGACCGCACCGGCCTCAAGTGAGTCGCTTGCCGATCACCCCAAGCGGACACCGGCACGGCCTCCGGGTACAACGCCCCCAGTCGACTCACCGAGGCGCGCGCCACTCAAGCGCCATCTCCTCGCCGTACACCTCGAGGGCGCCGGCCACCACTCCGGCAGGAGATCCGCCAGTTGGCGCTGCGGTTGGCCGATGAGAACCGGGCTGGGTCACCGGCGAGCTGATCGGGCTAGGCCACCGGATCTCCGCGGCTACCGTCTGGCGGATCCTGCGCCGCGCCGGTGTGGACGGCCTGGCGGGAATGACCCCGAAGGCCTTCTGCGCCTGCATCCCGTTCCCAGGAGGGCCTCATCCTGTCCCCAGGCATGATCAACCGGATGCGGCGCCGAGTGCGTTTGGCCTGGTCGCAGGTGGTGGGTTGCGTGGGACTCGAACCCACAACCTACGGATTAAAAGTCGGCTGCTCTCGTATCAGAGCAGTGCTCTCGCTGTCAGGCTGTACCGCTCTGTCCGCCTCCAGCACTATTTTCATGCCGCCACATCCCGCTGCGTGTCAGTCTGTTTCGAAGCCGCCGAGCAGCCAACGAGCAAAACTGCGCGGGCCGCGATAGCGCGCCAGGGGCCGAGTCTGCTGTCGCGGTGTTGCGGGTTCCTCCCGGCCTCCAACTCTGTGACCTGGTCGGCAGCACGAACCACGGGCCGCGCCCACACTCCTGGACATGAGCCTCTTCATCACTACCGTCGGCGCTGTGCTGACCACGTTGCTCGGTGTGTTCGTGGGTGGGGCGTTGAGTCATCGTCTGCAGCAACGGCAGTGGTCAGGTGACCGTCGGGCAGAGGACTGCGCTCTGGTTCTGCGCGAGTCTTCCAACGGATCTGGGGGCTCAGGCGTCGCGGTATGCGTTAGACGTAGCGCCGGTTCGAACCCAGCACGGGGTCCGCCGCAGACCGGCGCTCACGGTCGTCCCATCGGGCGCCCGCCTAACGATCCCGTCCCCCGGTTCACAGTCTTGTGATCGTCTGGATCCGTGGCCGAGGTTCTTTGAGGCGCTGGACCGGGAGAGCGGCAACGTCTCGGGTGTTGCTTGGCTGGTGGGGGTGGACCGTGCCACGGCGTTTGACTGGGGGCGGGTGAGGAGGTGGTCTGCGGCTTCTCGGCCTCGTCGTTGTCGCCGCCCTCGGGCCCATATCCAGGCCCGTGCGCATCAGTCGAAGGTGGTGGAGATTTCGTGCCAGCCGCCGGGAACGAAGGTGGTGGCTTCGTCCGGCCCCCAGGTTCCTTTGGCGTAGGGGAGGGGCTGGGAGG
>NZ_SMJX01000289.1 GCF_004348535.1 Actinomadura sp. KC216 | reverse complement strand
GGCGGGCTCCGCCGTGGCCAGGGCCTCGAAGGACAGCATTCCCGAGGGCGGGGGCCCGTCCCCGATGACGAGCACGGACGGCCCACCTGCGCCCGGCACCAGCCGCCGCACCTGGTCCAGATGGGCCGGGTCGGTGACCACCACCGCCGCGGCGCTGTCGCGCAGCAGGTCGCCGAGTTCGGGGTCGCTCGCGCGCGGGTTGAGCGGCACGGCGACCGCCCCGGCGCGGACGGCGGCGAGGCAGCTCTCCATCACCTCGACGCAGTCGTCCAGGTAGACGGCGACGCGGTCGCCGCGCCGCAGCCCGCCGTCGTCCCCCGGCCGCGCCGCGAGGTGACCGGCGAGCCTGCCGGTGCGCCGTTCGAGGTCTGCGTAGGTGACGCCGCGCCGGGCGTCCGCGAAGGCGATCCTGCCGCCGATCCGGTGGGCGTGCGCGCGCAGCAGGTCGGGCAACGGCCGGATGACGTCGCTGCATTCCATGTCCGGGCCCCCGGCCTATGCGCTGGTCTTCGCCGCCGCGCCGGCCGCGGGCGCGTGGACGCCGAAACAGGAACGCAGGTAGGTCCGGTCGATGGGAGGGGGCGGGGCGAGCCCGGGAGCGAGCTTTCTCAACGTCGAGTCGTCGAAACTGCGGCGGTGGTGGAGATAGGGCAGGAAACCGGTGATCCGGCGGTAGAAGATGCCCTCGATGGCGGTCGGTTCGGCCGGCATCGCCGGCGTCATGCGGATCCGGACCGGGCACACGTCCTCCAGCGCCGCCGCGATCGTCCGGACGGGCACATCATCGGGATGCACGATGTGGACGGTCGAGACGCGCGCGGTCCGGTCGCCGGACGCGATGCGCGCCATCGCGTCCGCCGCCCAGTCGACGGGCAGCAGGTTCAGCCGGGCGCGGGGATCGGCGCCGACCCGCAGCACCGTCCGGCCGCCCGTGTCCGGCAGCCGGCTCGCCGCCCGGTAGAGGGTGCTCAAGGTGTGGGAGGGGAGTTCCGGGACGGTCCGCGGACCGGGCGGGACGAGCACGCCGGGCCGGAGGATCAGCGCCCGCCTGCCGAGCCGCTCCGCCCACTCGCGGACCAGCTCCTCCGCCTCGTGCTTCGACCGCTCGTAGGCGTTCTCGAAGCCGTCGCCCGATCCGTTTCCCGATCCGTTTCCGCTGATGGGGACGTCGTCCTCGCTGACGTGGCCCTGCCGGGTCCCCGCGACGAACGCGGTGCTGACGTGGCGGAGCGGCGTCCCCCTCGCGGCGAGGCTCGCCAGCCGCAGCACGTGCTGGGTGCCGAGGACGTTCGTCCGCCGGAGCCGCTCGTCCCGGCCGTTGAGCTCGACGGACGCCGCGACGTGCCACACCTCGGCGGCGATCCGGGCGAGCCTGCGGTGTTCGAGCCGCGGCAGGCCGAGCAGCGGCTGCTCGATGTCGACCGGGATCACGGTCAGCAGCTCGCCGAGCGGAGCGGGCAGCCGCCCCATCTCCCCGGTCGCGGCGAGGAACCGCTCGATCCGCTCCCGGCCCGGCGCGCCGCCCGCATGGGCCAGGACGGTGACGTGCCGTCCCCTGAGAAGCCGGTCCCTGACCAGGTGCAGGCCGAGGAAGCCGGCACCGCCCGTCATCACGCATGTCATCGCAGGCGTCCCATCCTCTGGTGATCTTCCGGAGACCCGTCCGGAACGTGGGCGAACGATGTCGTCAAGCGCCACTAAATAACTATCTGTGCAGAACTGACTGCCATGGGTGACAACATAACCGCGCGATGGGTTGGCGCAAGGTGCGGCGAAGAGGGCTTTGTGTGCCGGACGACCGGTGCGCGGCCGCCGCCGCCCGCCGCCCGTGGCGCCGCCCGGCGCCGGCATGATCGCTGCGCTCCGGGCGCACAGGGGTCGGAGTCCTGGTCAGAAGTGGTTCGCGGCCGGGACGGCGAGAACTCGCGGCGGCGCAGACCAATGAAGGCGACCCGGGCCACGCTCCCGTCCGCGCTCTGGTCGTGTATCGCCCCGATGACATGACTGTGCCCCGCCATGTAGCGGGGCACAGTACGGCTTCCCGGCCTCCCGGGGGGCCTGCTCTAAGCGACGATCAGCAGCGGGTTCTGGAGCAGGGTGGCGAGCCGGTCCAGGAACCTGGCGGCCGTCGCGCCGTCGGTGGCGCGGTGGTCGACCGACAGCGTCAGCGCCAGGCGCTTGCCCGGCACGACCTGGCCGTCGCGGACGACCGGCTCGTCGCGGATCCCGCCCACCGCGAGGATCGCCGCCTCCGGCGGGTTGATCACGGCGGCGAACGAGTCGACGCCGAACATGCCGAGATTGCTGACGCTGAACGTGCCGCCGCTCATCTCCTGCGGCTTCAGCTTCCCGTCGCGCGCCTTGCCCGCCAGCTCGCGGGTCTCCCGGCCGATCTCCGCGACGCCCTTGCGGTCCGCGTCCTTGATCACGGGGACGAGCAGGCCGTCCTCGACCGCCACCGCGATGCCGACGTGGACCCGCTTGTGGAAGAGCAGGTTCTCCTCGGTGTAGGTGACGTTCACGGCCGGGTGCTCGCGAAGCGCGGTCGCCGACGCCTTCACGATCAGGTCGTTCACGCTGACCTTGGCCGGGGCGAGCGCCTCGTTGAGCCGCGCGCGGAAGGCCAGCAGCGGCTCGGCGTCCACCTCGCGGTTGAGGTAGAAGTGCGGCGCCTCGCGCTTGCTCTCGGTCAGCCGCCGCGCCGCCACCTTGCGGAAGCGGTTCAGCGGGACGGCCTCGACATCCGGATTCTCGGCGGCCTGCGCCGTGACGGCCGGGGCGGAAGCGGCGGGCGCGGGAGCGGGCGCGGCGGCCGGGGCCGGTGCGCCGGACCGGATCGCCGACTCGATGTCCGCCCGGACGATGCGCCCGCCCGGCCCGGAGCCGTTCAGCGTCGCCAGGTCGATGCCGTGGTCCCGGGCCAGCCGCCGCGCCAGCGGCGACGACGGAGGACGGGACCCGTTGCCCGAACGCGGCACGGCCGGAGCCGGGGCCGGAGCGGGTGCGGCCTGCGTCTCCGCGACGGGCTCCGCCTTCGTGACGGGCTCCGCCTTCGTGACGGGATCCGCCTTCGTGGCGGGCTCCGCCTTCGTGGCGGGCTCCGCCTTCGTGGCGGGCTCCGCCTTCGTGGCGGGCTCCGGTTTCGCGGCGGACGCCGGTTCCGGGGCGGCGGGGACGGGGCTCGCGCCGCCCGCCGTGGCGAGCACGGCGATCGGGGCGCCGATCGCGGCGGTCTCGCCCTCGGCGACCAGGATCTTCTCCAGGACGCCCGCCTCGTACGCCTCGTACTCCATGACCGCCTTGTCGGTCTCGATGTCGACGATCACGTCGCCGACCGCGACCTCGTCCCCCGGCTGCTTCTGCCAGGAGCTGATGACGCCCTCCTCCATCGTGTCGGAGAGGCGGGGCATGAGGATGTCGGTCATGAGCTGGGCTCCAAGGTGAGACGGCCGGTCGCGCGGAGCGTGTCGCGGACGGCGGTGAGCAGCGAGTCGGCGGACGGCAGCGCCGCCGTCTCCAGGGACTTGGCGTAGGGGAGGGGCACCTCGGCCATCGCGACGCGCCGGACGGGGGCGTCCAGCCAGTCGAACGCGCCCTCCTGGATCGTCGCGGCGATCTCGGCGCCGATGCCGTAGGTGAGCCAGTCGTCCTCGGCGACCACGGCGCAGCCCGTCTTGCGGACGGACTCCACGATCGTCGCTCGGTCGAGGGGGCGCAGGCTGCGCAGGTCGACGACCTCGGCGGAGATCCCGTCGGCGGCGAGCGTCTCGGCGACCTCGGCCGCGACGCGGGCCATCCGCGAGTACCCGATGATCGTGATGTCGGTGCCCGGACGGGTCACCCCTGCGCGCCCGATCTCGGCGGGCTCGATGTCCTCGACCGCGGCGGGCAGCTCGCCCTTGGTGTTGTAGAGCGCGAGGTTCTCCAGGAACAGCACCGGGTCGTCGTCGCGGATCGCGGCCTTCAGCATCGCGGACGCCTCGGCGGGCGTGCTCGGCGCGACGACCTTCAGGCCGGGGATGAACGAGTAGAACAGCTCGACGTTCTGCGAGTGCGTCGCGCCGAGCTGCTGCCCGCCGCCGCCCGGGGTGCGGATCACCATCGGGACGCTGGCCTGCCCGCCGAACATCCCGTAGATCTTCGCGGCGTGGTTGACGATCTGGTCCAGCGCCAGCAGCGAGAAGTTGATCGTCATGATCTCCACGACGGGGCGCAGGCCGAGCATCGCGGCGCCGATCGCGGCACCGACGAAGCCCTCCTCGGCGATCGGGGTGTCCCGGACGCGGCGCGGCCCGAACTCCTTCAGCAGCCCCTCGGTGATCTTGTACGAGCCCTCGAAGAGCCCGATCTCCTCGCCCATCAGGAAGACGTTCTCGTCCCGGAGCATCTCGGCGCGGAGCGTGTCCCGGAGGGCCTGGCGGTAGGTCACGGTTGCCATGGGGATGCCTCTCAGGAGCTGAATACCGGGTCGGCGGGCAGGCGGCGCAGCTCGCCTGGGACGGGGGTGGCGTAGGTGTAGTCGAAGAGCGTCGACACCTCGGGGGCGGGGCTCTCGTCGGCGAACGCGGCGGCGGCGTCGACCTCGGCCATGACCTCGGCGTCGAGCCTGTCGCGGTCGTCGTGGGACAGGATCCCGGCCTCCTCCAGCTCCAGCGCCATCCGGGCCAGCGGGTCGGCGGCCTTGAGGGCCTCCTTCTCCTCCTTGGACCGGTACCGGGCCGGGTCGACGACCGAGTGGCCCTTCAGCCGGGGGCTCGTGGTCTCCAGCAGGTACGGCTTGCTCTCCGACCTGGCACGCTCCACGGCGAGGCGCGCGGCGTCGCGGACGGCGACCACGTCGGTGCCGTCCACCCGGGCGCTCTCCATCCGGTACGCGGCGCCGCGCCGGTACAGCTCGGGCTCGGCGGAGGAGTTCTCCACCGTCGTGCCCATCCCGAGCCCGTTGTTGATCACGACGAAGACGACGGGCAGGTCCCAGAGGCCGGCGATGTTCAGCGACTCGTGGAACGCGCCGATCGCGGCCGTCCCGTCGCCCATGTGGCACATGACGACGTCGTCGCCGCCCTTGTAGGACACGGCGAGCGCCGCGCCGGTGGCGAGCGGGACCTGGCCGCCGACGATGCCGTACCCGCCGAGCAGCCGGGCGTCGGCGTCGAACAGGTGCATCGACCCGCCCCAGCCCTTCGACACGCCGGTCGACCGCCCGTACAGCTCGGCCATGACGCGGTCCGCGCCGATCTGCTTGTGGGGGGACGACCCCCCACTCCCCCCGGCAACCGCGTTGAAGCCCTTGGCCAGCGCGTATCCGTGCTCGCGGTAGTTCGTGAACAGGTAGTCGGACGGGCGCAGCGCGGCCATCAGCCCGACGACCGTTGCCTCCTCGCCGAGGTTCAGATGGCAGTAGCCGCCGATCTTGGCCTCGGTGTAGGCGCGGGCGGCCCGCTCCTCGAACCGCCTGATCAGCAGCATCTGCCGGTAGTAGCCGACGAGCGTCTCCGCGTCGGGCGGCGGGGTCGGCGGCGCGGCGTTCGCCCGGGGGGTCCTGGTGCCGCGAGTTCTCCGGTCGCGAACCGGAGCGGCCTTCGTTGTCTCAGCCATCGGCGATCTTCCTCTGTCCGGGGCAACGCCGTAGGATCGCCACGACGCTCACCGATCATCATTGATCTATGATCGATCATATTCGACCCGTCAAGAGTCACTTACCGACGCTCCGTCTAACATGGGACGCTGTGAACGCGCCGATCCCCGCACCGCTGCTCCGTACCGGACTCGCCGACCAGATCCGCGAGTTCATCGTGGACGGCATCAGCTCCGGACGCTGGCAGCCCGGTGAACGCGTCGTCGAGCGCCGCATCGCCGCCGAGCTCGGCGTCAGCCAGGGGCCCGTCCGCGAGGCGCTCCGCCAGCTGGAGGCGCAGCGGCTGATCGAGTCGCTGCCCAACCGCGGTGCCCGCGTCCGCGAGTTCACCGAGCGGGACTTCGCCGAATTCTTCCCCGTCCGCGCAGGGCTGGAGCGGACGGCCGTGGAGCTGGCCCTGCCGTCCCTCGCCGGCTGCCTGGACGCGCTGGAGGAGCACAACCGCCGGCTCGGCGAGGCCGCGCGGGACGGTGACCTGACCGAGCAGATGCGCCTCAGCATCGCCTTCCACCGCGCGATCGTGGAGGCGGCCGGGAACCGGCTGCTGGTGTCGGTCTGGGAGGGGCTCGGCATCGAGCTGTGGACGACGCTGTCCCTCCGCCTGCACCACACGGAGATCTACTCCAAGTCGGCCGAGCACGCGGAGCTGATCGAGGCGTTCCGCCGCCACGACCCGCAGGCCCCGCAACTCCTCCACGACCACGTCATGAACTACGCCCCGTAGCCCTACCGGCAGGTCTCGGGGACTACTCCTTCTCGTGGTACGCCTTCATTAGCTGGGCCTCCGCGTCGTCCAGGTAGGCGCGGAGTTCCCCTTCGGCTCGCTCGAAGTCGCCCTCTGCCATCAGGTTGTAGAGGCGGCGGTTGCGGGCCAGGTACGGCTCGTGGAACTCGCGCGGCGAGCCCATCTCGTGGAAGACGAGGCGCATCTCGACGAGGACGTGGCCGATCATCTCGTCCACCCGCGGGCTGTCCATCAGGGCGGCGAGGGCCTTGTGGAACTTGATGTCCGCGGTTCCGACGTCCGCCCAGTTCCCCATCGCCGCGGCCTGCTCGCCCTCCCGGACGGCGGCCTCCACCCGGCCGAGCGCGGCCTCGGTGGCGTGCCGCCCGTTGCGGACGCCCTCGCACTCCAGGATGCGCCGGACCCGGTAGAGATCGGCCAGCGCCTCGGCGGGCACCCGGCTGACGAAGATGCCGCGGTTGAACTCGTGCACGAGCAGCCGTTCCTTGACGAGCATCTGGAACGCCTCGCGCATCGTGTTGCGCGACACCCCCATGACGGCGGCGAGCTTGTCGTCGGACAGCCGCGTCCCGGGAACGAGCCGCCCGTCGGCGATCTTCTCGCGGAACACGTCCGCGACCCGGGTCGCGGTGCTCGACCGGTCCATCCCGTGGCGCGCCGCCGCGATCTCGTCGAGCCACGGCTCTCCCACGGTCATCGGCGTCCCTTCCTCGGGGCGCGGCGGAGCGCCCGCGCCGCGGTACGAATGCGTAACGCCAGCGTATCCCAGCGAGCCGGAAATATCTCAACAAAAGGATTGCTGGATTGTTGAACAATCTCTACGCTGGCGGAAAGGCGCATCCCTGAAAGGGGCCAGCCCCATGACGGATCGGACCCTGGACAAACCCCCGGCACCATCCGCACCCTCCCGCCGCGGCGCGCTCCTCGGCGCCATGTTCCTGATGGCCACCAGCGCCATCGGCCCCGGCTTCATCACCCAGACCACCGTGTTCACCGCCAAGCTCGGCGCCGCGTTCGCGTTCGCGATCCTCGTGTCCGTGCTGGTCGATATCGCGATCCAGCTCAACGTGTGGCGCATCGTCGGCGTGTCCGGCATGCGCGCGCAGGAGCTCGGCAACCGCGTCCTGCCCGGCGCCGGCTACGGGCTCGCCGCGCTGGACGTCTTCGGCGGCCTCGTCTTCAACATCGGCAACATCGCGGGCACCGCCCTCGGCCTGAACGCGCTGCTCGGCCTGGACGTCAAGATCGGCGGCGGGATCTCCGCGCTGGTCGCCATCGCGATCTTCCTGAGCCGCCGGGCCGGCGTCGCGATGGACCGCATCGTGATCCTCCTCGGCGCCGTGATGATCCTGCTGACGCTGTACGTGGCGTTCGTGTCCGACCCGCCCCTCGGCGACGCGCTGACGCAGACCGTCGCGCCCGAGACCGTCGACTTCCTCGTCATCACCACCCTGATCGGCGGGACGGTCGGCGGCTACATCACCTACGCGGGCGCGCACCGCATGATCGAGTCCGGGCTGACCGGGGCCGAGCACGTCAAGCAGATCAACCGCAGCGCGGTCACCGGCATCCTCGTCACCGGGCTGATGCGCGTCCTGCTGTTCCTCGCCGTCCTCGGCGTCGTCGCGGGCGGCGTGACGCTGGCCAAGGAGAACCCGCCGTCCTCGGCGTTCGAGCACGCGGCCGGCGAGGCGGGGCTGCGGCTGTTCGGGCTGATCATGTGGTCGGCCGCGATCACCAGCGTGATCGGCGCGTCCTACACCTCGGTGTCGTTCCTCGTCTCGTTCTCGTCCTTCGTCGAGCGGCACCGCAACCGGCTGGTCGTGGCGTTCATCCTGGTGTCCGCGGTGATCTACCTCATCATCGGCACGACCCCCGCCAAGCTGCTCGTCCTCGCGGGCGCGCTGAACGGGATGATCCTGCCGTTCGGGCTCGGCGTGCTGATGTGGGCGGCGGCCCGCCGCCGCGACCTGCTCGGCGGGTACAGGTATCCCGCCTGGATGCTCGTCCTCGGCGGCATCGCCTGGGTCATGTCCCTGTATCTGAGCTGGGACCTGCTCACCGAGCTGGACCAATTGTGGAGGTGACGACAAATTCCAGATTTCTCCCAGAGAGCGGGAACCATGAGACCGGGGCCGCGCGTTCAACCAGACAAGGCCGCTGGCGACAGTCAGGATTGGGGCCGTCCGGGTCATGCGGCGCTTGGCGTGGGGGTGTCGAGCGCCGCAGACCCGGACTCATCTTCCCTTCCGAGCGCGCGGCCACCCACTTTCCGATCCTCTGAATCGGTCTCGCCTTTCCTCGGGTTCCGCTCCGTGTCCGACCGTCCGACGGTTTCCAAGGAGCGATCATGACCGGACCTCTCGACCCCGGCGCGCTGTCGCCGGAGCAGGCCAGGGCGCTGTTCCGCGCGGGCCTGCGCGTCCCCACCGCCGGCTGGTGCGCGGGCTGGACGCAGGCGAACCTGATCTGCGTCCCCCGCGAGCAGGCCTACGACCTGCTGCTGTTCGCGCAGCGCAACCCCAAGCCGTGCCCCGTCCTGGACGTCACCGAACCCGGCGCGACGTCCGCGTCCCTGTTCGCCGGCGACCTGCGCACCGACCTGCCCGGCTACGTCGTCTACGAGCACGGCGAACCCATCGCCGAGGTCGCCGACGTCACCGGATACTGGCGCGACGACCTGGTCTCGTTCCTCATCGGCTGCAGCTTCACGTTCGAGGACGCGCTCCGCGAGGCGGGCGTCCCCGTCCGGCACATCGAGCAGGGCCGGAACGTCCCCATGTACCGGACGAACCGGATGTGCCGCCGCGCCGGCGAGTTCGGCGGCCCGCTCGTCGTGTCGATGCGTCCCGTGCCCGCCGCGCAGGTCGCCGACGCCGTCCGGGTCACGGCCCGGTACCCGTCGGTGCACGGCGCGCCCGTCCACGTCGGCGACCCCGTCGAGCTCGGCATCGACGACCTCGGCCGCCCCGACTTCGGCGACCCCGTCGAGGTCCGGGTGGACGAGCTCCCGGTGTTCTGGGCGTGCGGCGTGACCCCGCAGGCCGCCGTGATGGCGTCCCGGCCGAAGCTCGCCATCGGGCACGCGCCCGGCCATATGGCGATCACCGACGCCCGCGACACCCGGTACCTGGTGCCCTGAGCACGGCATTAGGCTTCCCCCATGCCCGAGATCGTCGCCCCGGGCGACCGCCTCGGGGACCGCTACCGGCTGGACAGGCCCCTCGGCGCCGGCGGGATGGCGACCGTCTGGCGCGCGGTCGACCTCGTCCTCGACCGTCCCGTCGCGGTGAAGGTGCCCAGGGAGGGCTGGCCCGAGGAGTTCACGCGGCGGCTCCGCCGGGAGGCGAAGGCCGCCGCGGGCCTCACGCATCCGAGCATCACCGGCGTCTACGACTACGGCGAGCACACGGCGGCTTCCGGGGGTTCTGAGGGGTCGTCCCCCCAGAGGCAAGGCGTCCCGTATGTGGTCATGGAGCTGTTGGACGGGGAGAGCCTGTCGGCGCGCCTGGCCCGGGGGCCGTTGCCCTGGCAGGAGGCCGCCGCGATCTGCGCGCGCGTCGCGGACGCCTTGGCCGCCGCCCACGCCGCCGGGATCGTCCACCGCGACATCAAGCCCGCGAACATCTTCCTCACACCGGTCGGCGTGAAGGTCCTGGACTTCGGGATCGCCTTCACCGGGCCGTCCGCGTCGGGCGGCCCCGTGCTCGGCACCCCCGCGTATGTCGCTCCCGAGCTGCTGTCGGGTTCGGCGCCCACTCCGGCCGCGGACATCTTCTCGCTCGGCGTCGTCCTGCACGAGTCGGTGACCGGGCTGCCCGTGTCGACAGCGGCCCTCCCGGCGAGCGTCCCGGAGGAGGTCGCGATCCTCTGCCGCCGCTGCCTCGGCGAGGACCCCGGCTCCCGGCCCGGGGCCGCGGAGACCGCCCGCGTCCTGGCGGGGGCGGCAGGTGTCCAGCTCGCCCAGTTCTCGCCGCCGCGCACGCCGGTCGATGAGAGCCCACCGGAGCCGCAGGCGGAGGCGACCTCGATCCTGGACGGCCCGGCCCCGCCCGCCGAGCCCAGGCGCGACCCGAACCCGACGCGGGTGCTGCCGGACGGGCCGCCGCCCCTGGAG
>NZ_SMJX01000288.1 GCF_004348535.1 Actinomadura sp. KC216 | reverse complement strand
CTCCCGGCCCTGCCCGCGGGGCTGCGAGCCGTGGCCGTCACCGACAGCCGCTGGACGGGCCGCGCGACCGTCGCCATCACCGGGCCGCGCCCGTCCGCCCAGGCGCAGGCGATGATGACGGCTCTGCAGGACGAGGCCGCCCGCCTTCGCAGCATCTGAACGTCGAGCGAACGCCAAGCGACGTCCCTCGCTGCGGGGGTCAGCAGGTGCTTCGGTACGGAACTTCGGGGATGTGCGTTTTCCAGTTCGCCTTCGACAGTGGACCGAACTGGGCGCAGAGAGCGGCTTTGATCTTGTCGGGGGCGACCCGGTGGGTGCGGAGGCGGCCGCTCGTGTCGATGGCGAGGACGGCCGAACCGTCCGGGGTGAAGGCCAGCCGCCCGATCATGGGGGCACCGTGGTCCTCCTTGTCGCGGTAGAAGCCGGTGAGCGGTGCGCCGAGCGCCTGGCCTCGGGGGAGGTCCCACAGCCGGATCTGGTTCGTCGTCTCGTCCGCGACGGCCAGGAGGCGCCCATCGGGGGAGAAGGCCGCCGGGGCCTGCGGTCCGGTGCCGGCGAGAGTGGTGTCGGCGACGCGCCGGAGCGACCGCCCGTCCCACAGCACGATCTTTCCGTCGGGGTTCTTCGCCGCGACGACACCGGCCCTGTTCACGGCCAGGGGCGTGCCGACCGCGAAGTCGGGGGCGGCCAGCCGCCTGCCGGTGGCGACCTCGACGACGCCCTGGTCCGGGGCGGACACCACCGTCCGGCTGTCACCGCTGAAAAGGACCCGGACGCCGCCGGTCTGGTGGTCCGCCTGGATCCGGTCCTGCCCTCCGGCGGGCGGCTGCCCGCTGGACGCTGAGAGCCGGACTCCCGATGCGATATCCCACAGTTCGAGCAGGCTCGCCCGCCCGGATTCGTTGGTGAGGACGGCGAGCGTCCCGCGATCAGGAGAGAACGCGATCTGAACGGTGTCTCCGGTGAAGGGCTCGTATTCCAGATGGCGCCGCGTCGTCAGGGTGGTCTTCTGTGTTCTGGAGAGGACGTCCCATATCTCGATGTCCCCGTTCGCATGGGCCTTCGCCAGGAGCCGCCCGTCCGCGGACAGTTCGCCCCTCACCACCGGACTGCTCCCCTGGAAAGGCAGCGATCCCCGGCGTGCCTGTTTGGCCGGGTTCCACATCTCCACATTGGACGAGGCGCGCACGACCCCTGCGAGAGTTGAACCGTCCTGGCTCAGCAGAGGCTTGCCGACGAGATTGCCCGCCCCGAAGATCTCGACCGGGTCGAGAATCGCGCCGAGCGACACCACGGTGACGACGTTGTCGAAGCTGATGCAGCGCAGGGTCCGGTCCCCGGGCCCGAACGTCCCGGAACGGCATCCGGGATCGGGGTGTTTGAAAGCCGGGTGCCGGTCGGTGGTCCACGACTGAAGGTCTTGGGTGTCCCAGACCGAGCCCTGGAGCGTCACATATCGTCCACCGGAACTGAAGGCCAGATTCTCGCCGAGGGCGGGCTCCGGGACCTTCTGAAACGCCATCTGCGACGGGCCGGGATTCTCGAACGGCCCGACCCACAGCCGGTCGCCCTGACGCAGGGCGATGAGCGCGCCGTCGGGGCTGAGCGCCAGGTTCGAGATCCGTTCGTCGCCCGGGACGAGGCGCAGCGTGCGCGCCTTGCGCCCCGACGCCAGGTCCCAGAGGTCCACCTCGGTTCCATGCGCGGTGACCAGGTATTTCTCGTCGGGCGTGACGTCCGCGGCCCCCATCGCGTACGGGATCGTCAGCAGCGACTTTCCGGTCGTGGTGTCCCGCACGCTCATGCCGTCGGACTCGCCGACCAGCAGCCGCCTGCCGTGCCTGCCGAGCTGCTGGACCGGGGTGGGAGCCCGGAAGCTCGCGGGAAACGGCCGCCCGGTCATCGTGTCGTGGATCCCGATCGTGCGGTCCCGCTTGATCAGCGACAGGACCTTGCCGTCCGCGCTGAGCGACACGGTGCCCGCGGACGGCGACCGGGTGTCGAGCGGCTCGCCCGGGAACCGGAACGACGAGACCACCCGGCGCACGTCGACGTCGGCGACCTTCACCTCGTTGCCGCGGACGTACGCCCGCAGGCGCCCGGTCCGGTCGCCGGCCGAGCGCCAGGTCCGGTCGATCCCCGGCGGCCGATAGGTGTACTGCACCGGCTGGTTGTCCGTGGCCAGCAGCGCGTTCCTGGCCTCGTAGCCGCCGGGCGACAGGCTCGCGGCGGCGACCGCGAACTGCCTGGCGGTGGCCGGATCGGTATGGCGCAGCGTGGCGGCCACGCCCGCGATACGGGTGCCGACCGCCCGGTCGCGCTGCTGGACGACGGTGTCCCGCTGCCGGGCGACGGTCCGTCCCTGGGCGACCGCGACCCCGGCCGTCGCCGTGGCGACGATCAGCAGGATCGTGAGTGCCGCGCTGACCAGCGTGCGGTTACGGTTCCTGCGCCGGGCCGCGCGCACCGAGTGATCGAGGAAGGTGCGTTCGAGCGGGTTGAGGGCGAGATGGCGGTGCCCGGCGACGGCCCGCGTGACGGCCTCGTCCAGCGGCGTGCCCTGCAGCAGGTCGCCGCCCTTGCGGCCGTGGTCGTCCCAGCGCCGCGCGCCGTCGATGAGCCGATGGTGGCCCGCCAGGGCGTCGCGCTCGTCGTCGACCCATCCCCGCAGCCGGGGCCACGCGCGCACCAGCGCGGGCGTGGACAGCATGATCGCGTCGCCCTCGCGGACCAGCAGCCCGGCCTCGCACAGCCCGTCAAGGACCCGCCGGACGGTGTCCGGTTCGCTCTCGGTGTCGGTGAACTCCTCGACCGCGACCTGCCGGAGCGCGTGGTCGGCGTCCGACGCGGTGACGATCATGCGCAGCAGGACGCGCGGCACCACGGCCTGCGCGTCCGGGGCGAGGCGGGCGTACGCGTCCTCCGCGGCTTCTCCCAGCGATGGACGGACGGAGGCCGCCGGCAGGCCACCCGCTTCCCGCGTGCCCGCCTCCAGCCGGGAGTCGCCGTGCTCGTCGCCGAGCAGGCCCTCCAGCAGTTCCATGGCGCTGGGCCGCTGCTCCGGATTCCGCGACAGGGCCCGTCCGGCCAGGGAGCGGAGGGGCTCCGGCAGCACGGTCAGGTCAAGATCCTTGTTGCGGATCTGGAAGGACAGCGCGGGCAGGGTGTCGGCGTCGAACGGCGGCCGGCCGGTCGCCGCGAACAGCACGATCGCGCCCCACGCCCACACGTCGACGGCCGGTGAGGCGTGCTCGCCCTGGAACAGTTCCGGGGCCATCCATCGCGGGGTGCCCTTCAGTTGCCCGGTCGCGCTCCGCGTCATCTCCTCGGTGCGCGCGATGCCGAAATCGATGACGCGCGGGCCGTCGGGCCCCAGCAGCACGTTCGCCGGCTTCAGGTCCCGGTGCGTCACCCCGGCGCGGTGGATCGACGCCAGCGCCGTCGCGACGCCGATCGCCAGCCGGAACAGTTCCCCGGAATCGTACGGGCCGTTCTCCTCCACCCAGGTCCGCAGATCCGGACCCGGTACATACTCGCTGACGAGATAGGGCTGCACGTCATCGAGACCGACCTCGATGATCCGCGCCGTGCGGAACGGCGCCACGCGCCCGAGCGCCTCCACCTCCCGGCCCATCTGGTCGCGGAACGCGTCGCCGACCCGATCGGGGCGCAGCGCCTTGACCGCCACCCGGCCGCCCGCGCCGTCGTATCCCTCGTAGACGACGCCCTGTCCGCCGGCACCGAGCCGTCCCGCGAGCCAGTACGAACCGAGCTGCCGAGGATCACCTGAGAGCAAAGGGTCAGCCATCACGTCCCGCCCATGGACTCGTCAACCGCCACCGCTATAGACGCCACGGGCCACCCACCAGTTCTGAAGAAATCACCGCATCCCCGGGCGGCTGGGCGGTGCGGCTGGGCGGTGCGGCCGGCGGCGGCATGCGCCGGCTCCTGCCGCTCACTGCCCGGCTCCGCCCCGCTTGTCCGTTCATCCGGCGGAAATGCATCACGCCAATCAATCCGTCGCCGGGCCGGACGTTCTTGCGCTTCCGTCACTCCGGTAGGGAATTGCCCTGCGTGTTTCAGGCGGGTCCCGCGGCGATGGCCCATTTCGGGTGCCTATATGGAACGCTCCTCGTATCCGTCTCGGTGACGACCGGCATCGGCCAGGGTGGGCGAGATCGCCCCTTGGCCCCGGGAAGGGGACGCTACCAGCGGATACAGGGCAAGGCGAAGTAAGAGTCAGGTGACGGTGGCGGCCTATTCGTGCGAGCGGCTGGCACCGGGTTCGAGAAAAAGCCATCATGGGGCGAGGCCTCAAACGGCACTGATGCCTCCGCGGTTCCCGGCACCCGGGAACCCGGCCGATGCTGCCCTGATCGGGGAGACACTCGTGACCGACCTACAGATCGTCGCCAGCAACGAGCTGCCACTGCAGGACTTCACGGACGAACGCATCGAGGCACGGCTCTTTCCGGTGGCCAAGTTCTGTGATGCCGCGATGGGCATCGTCAGGGCCGGGGTCGCGCAGCGACATCACGTGCATGATCGGCCGGACAAGGGCGATGAGGTGATCTTCGTCTATGGCGGCCGGTTCCGGGTCCGCGGAGACTTCCCGGGGTCTGATCGCGTCTTCGATGTATCGACCGAGGGGCCGGTCTATATCAGCGTTCCCGCCGGGATGGCGTGCAGCCTGGAGAACCTCGGCACCGAACCGGTGCGCTTCTTCAGCGTGTTCAGCCCCCGGTTCGAGCCCGGTGAGATCCGGTATGTGGAAGCGCTGTGAGGCCGTGAGGCATTGAGAGTTCGGTGCGGTGGCGCTACCGGAGGCTGTGGCCGCCGTCGATGACGAGGGTCTGCCCGGTGATGAAACCGGCGGCGTCCGAAACCAGGAACGCCACGCTCTTCGCCACCTCCACGGCCGCGCCGAGCCGGCGCAGCGGCGTCTGCTCGATGATCGTCTGGACGAAGTCCTCGCCGGCCGACCGGGTCATCTCGGTGTCGATATTTCCCGGGGCGACGCAGTTCACCAGAATGTCCGGTGCGAGTTCCTTCGCGAACACTTTGGTGAGTGAATCGATACCGGACTTCGCCGCGGAGTAGGCCGCGATGGGCGCCCCGCCGATGTCCGCATAGGTCGACCCGATGTTCACGATACGGCCGACACCCGCCTTTCGTAGTAACGGGGTGAAGGCTTGGATGCAGTTGAACGAACCGGTGAGATTGACATCCAGCGTGCGGCGCCATTCCGCCGGATCGAGGCTCCGCCAATCGCCCGCCATCGTGACACCGGCGTTGTTCACCAGGACGTCGAGTCGGCCGAACCTGTCGCGCACCGAATCGGCCATGCCCTGCACCGCTGCCCGATCACTGACATCGGCCTGGACGGCCATGGTGGTGGTGCGGGCGGCGAGACGCTCGGCCAGTTCCGTCGCGTCGGCCTCCGACCTCGCATAGTTGATGACGAGCCCGAAGCCGTCATCGGCGAGTTGTTCCGCGATCGACCTCCCGATGCCGCGAGCACCACCGGTGACCAGGGCGACGGGGATATCAGTGGTCAACTTTGCATCCATTCTTCTTCGCGACCGTCCGGGAAGGCCGGGGCAGCAGACTACCGGCCCGGCGAGTGGCCGGGCCCGAGGTTTCTGAAATCGTGCGGGCCGTCCCTTCTCTGGGGCTATGGTCTCCGGGTGAGGGTGGGCGCCCTTACCGCGTCCAGGTGCGAAATGAGCTCCGCCGCGGCAGGCGAACCGTGACAATCCCGTTCGAACGAGGTGGCCACCCGCTCGAAAGCATTCGTGCATTCTGTGGTAAGGTGGCTTATCTCGTCCTGTGCCATTGACGGGTCGGCGCGCCCGACGGCCTCGATGGTGGCGTCGAGCATCCGCAGCGCGTTCCGGCGCAGCAGCAGCACCGCCGACTGCGCCGCGCAGATCTGTTCCGCCGTCGCGTCCTGGGTACGGATGACGTTCCTGACGAGCCGGTAGGCGTCGTCGAGCGGCGACCACCAGGATTCGCAGCGCCGGTGCACCTCGGCCACCGTGCCGTCAGCGAAGCGCCAGGCGAACGACATCACATCGGCGTCGAACGCCCCGAGGACGGGCCTGTACTTCTTCGATCGCGCCATTGCCGTGTCGGCCTGTATCCGCATCCGTCCGAACGGCGAGCCCATGAACCGCCAGAGCCCGGTCCGGGCCAGCGCGGCGGAGGACTCGGCCAGCTCGTCCAGCGTCGTGAACGGGTCGAAGAGGACCAGGCCGATCTCCACCCCGAAGCCGTGCCGCCTCAGCGTCCCGATCGCGTCGACGGCGAGCTGCGCGGTCGATCCCTTGCCATAGCGCCGGAGCTGGGAGTTGGACAGCGACTCGACTCCGACGAACACCTGCCGCAACCCCGACCGGTACAGGCGTCGCAGCAGATTCTCGCGAGAATGCGCCGACGTCGAAGCGAGGACGGCACGGTTCAACGCGACGTTGTCGGCACGGACGGACACCGTGTAGGTGAAGTCGTAGGGCTGCACCTGGTCGGCGATCCATTCGGCGGATCGCGTGTCGCTTCCGAGGAAGTCTTCGTCGGTGAAGGTGAACCGGCGGACGCCGAGCCTGTGCAGGCGCTCCAGGTCGCCGGCAATACGGTCGGGCGGTAGCCGGCTCCACCGGTCCCTGATCCCGGGAGGACGCGTGCAGAACGTGCACCTTCCGAACTGGCATCCGCGGCTGGATTCGATCCGCCGGAAGTACTCGTCACCGGTGCCGAGCCGGCGAGGCGGCCGGAGCGACGGAGCGTCCGCGCGTTCCGCCAATGGCGTCACGATGACGCGGTTCCCTTCGGAAAAGGCGACGCCCGGCAGCTCGCGGCAGTCGACCGTGTTCGCCAGCCGCGCCCTTATGTAGTGCTCCAAGGCCGTCTCTGCCCACCCCCTCATCACGATCGCCCGTGGTTCGATCGCGAGGAACCGGTGCGGGATGTGGGTGGGCAGCGCGTGGCCGAGCAGTATCTCGGGACGTCGAGCGCTGGGAAACGTTCTGAGGCCGAGGAGGATCCGCTTCGCCGTTTCAAAAGTGCCCTGGGGGACGGAGAGGCCGACCAGGTCATGGCCGTCGCGCCGGATGGTGGCCAGCAGACGGTCCACGGCATCCGGGTCGATCGCCGGGTTGACGATGGTGGTGAAGGTCGGGAGCTCGACGTCCAGCGAATCGACGTGAGCCGCCAGCGTGGCCACCGAGAGAGGCTCGGCATTGGCGGGCTGGAGCAGTCCATAGAGTTGCGCGAGGAGCAGCCGGCGCGGGCGCTCCGCATAGCGGCGGACGGCGGAGTTCCCGCCCGCGGAGTTCTCGTCCATGGAGCCCGATCCACCCGCCGTCATGGGGCCTGATGCCGAAGCTCGGGCAGCGGGACGTGCGGTTTGTTGAGATGGCAGACATAGAGGCAGCCCGGGCAGCGGTGCTCACGGATGTCGCGCCGGATCTCGCGCATCTCGCCGGAATGCCAGAGCTCGACCAGATCGGTGTCCGGTGCGGCCAGGTTCTTGACCGGGGGCATCGACCAGCACGGTTTGAGGTTGAGCTCCCCGTCGATGACCACGTCCGTGTAGGCCACGGTGCAGCGCTCGGGATGGAACGTCCGGTTGCGGAAGAAGGCGGGGATCGTCGCGAGGAACTCGGGCCGGTTGTTGATCGGCAGGTCGCCCGTCCGCTTGCGGAGCAGGAGTTCCTCCACCACCTCGCCGAGCCGCTCGATGTCACGCTCGTCCGGCCAGAGCTCGGTCAGGATGTGCTCTTCCAGGCCCGTCTCCGCAAAATGCACCGGCTGGTATTGGACGTCGATCCGCAGCCCTTTCGCGTATTCCGCGAGCGGTACGAGGTCTTCGATGTTCAAGCGGTTGACGGTGACATAGATGGAGACGCGCAGGGACGGGTGCCGCGTCCGGGCTTCCGCCAGCGTCTCGATCGCCCGTGTCACCTGGTGGACGCGCAGCCCGCGGATCGCCTTCATGCGTTCGGCGGACAGGCTGTCGATGGACACGCCGACCCGGTCGATCCCGAGTTCGCGGATCAGTTCGATATGGCCCGGGCGAATGAGGGTGCCATTGGAGATGATGCGGATTCCGAAGCCCAGCTGATGGGCGTCTCTCAGGACGCCGTCAAGGTCGCGCCGGAGAAAGGGCTCGCCTCCGCTCAGCACCACGTCCCGCACGCCGAGCCGTTTCAATTCCGTGAAAATGGTGCGAAGCCGGTCGCGAGAGGGGTCGAGGTGCGGATTGCGCGGCGCCGTCCAGTCCGTGCAGTATTGGCAGCGGGCATTGCAGCGCCGTATGATGTTCATATATGCCGTGACCGGAGGGCCGGACGGGACGTCATCGAGGAACGTGGTAAAGGACTTTGCGGGATCTCTGCCGGCGGTCATGACAACCTCCGCAGCACGGGGCGGCCGCTAAATATGCGGCGCCGGTGAGTCCATCATCCACTCGGCCGCCTCGATGTCAACCCTCATAATCACTATGGCTTCGGACGCGCTCGCGGGTCCCTTCTCTGACGTGTGGCGCAGGCATCGCCGAGCCGCCCGATGCGGCGTATTGCTCAGTCCAGTAGGGAAATAAGGTCGTCACAATCTTCTATTCCTGTTTGTGCGCCGAGCCGGACATACAGGTCTCGTGCCACTTCCACGTGCTGCCGGGAGTCGTCGAGTTGCCCCTTGTGCCAGAAGGCTCGGGCGACGGCGAGATGCAGATGTGCCCAGTTGTGGTCCTCGCCGTACTCGCTGGCGTTGGCGAGCACCGCCGGAGCGGTCCGGAGAATGCTGTCGTAGTCGCCGGTCGCGAGCCTGAGCTTCGCGAGCGCGACGTGCAGGAACACGCTGGTGCGCTGGTCTCCGCTCTCCTCACACTCGGCGAACGAGCTGGTCAGCAGCTCGTCGGCCTCGGTGAGCCGGCCGACGCCGATGAGGTAGGTCGCGAGCCAGCCCTGGAAGCCCAGCCGGGTCCAGACGACGCCGCGCCGGCGGCTGAACTCGATCGCCTCCTGGAGGATCTGCTCGGCGTCCGGCGCCAGCCGCCACACCGCGATGATGGCGCGGATGAAGAACATGAGGTCGATGATCCGGTCGCTCGCGGTCGCGGCCACCGGCGCGAACAGCGCGTCGGCGAGGGCGAATTCCTCGTCCGCGGCGTCCACGTCGCCGGAATGGAAAAGGATCGACGCCCTGCGGGCGCGCAGCTCGACGACCTCCATGAGGCCCAGCTCGTCCGACTCGGCGAGGACGGCCTCCGAGAACTCGATGAATTCGTCGAAATGGCCGAAGGTGATGGCGAAGGGGTAGAAGGCCAGCAGGAGGCCGGCGGCGAGTTCGATCTCCTTGTGGGCCAGGGTGGTGCGGATGCTGCTCAGCGCATTCGTCCGGTCGCGATCCCAGCGGTTGAGCGTGTAGCCGATGTTCCAGAGCGAGTCGCTTTCGTCGTTCAGATGCTCGGTGAGCGCCCGGATATAGGCGTGCCTGATGCTCTCGCGGCTGATCGGCACGACGATGTCCTCACCGGAGAACCGCTCGAGCAGGAAACGCTTGATGACCGGAAGGATGTAGTACCTGCGCCACGCCGGGTTGTACTCGATGAGGTTCAAGGTCGCGAGCGTCGCCAGGCTTCCGGCGATCTCCGATTCGGACAGGCCGAGCTCGGCGAGCGCCGATTCGAGCAGGCTGTCCGGAATGTTCGCGGGCGGGTGGGCGAGGACCAGCAGCGGGAGCACGCTGCTCACGTCGGCGGCCTGCCTGACCCCCACCTCGAAGAGGTAGCGCAGGAGCGCCTCGTCGTCGAGGCGCCCGGTCCCCGCGGCCAGGTGCGGGGCACCGAGCGCGATCCGCCCGATCAGCCAGTTGATCGCCAGGGGGATGCCGCCGCACATGTCGACGATCCAGTCGATGGTCTGCACCGTCTGGTCCAGCCGCCGCTGCCGCAGCCCGGCGCGCACCAGGCTCTTGGTGCTCTCGGCGTCCAGCGGCTGCAGGTGGATGCGGTGGCGGGTGTCGATCCGCCGCCGGCTCGTGATGATCACGGACGCGCTCTGCGGGAGATCGTTCAGGTAGGGCAGCACCTGCGGATCGGTGACGGTCTCGAAGTTGTCGAGGACGATCGTGCTCCGGATGTCGGCGAGCGCCGCCGTGATGCCCGCGGCCCGCTGGTCGACGGGCAGCCGGAGCAGGTCCCGCCGGTCGAGGGCGATGGCGATGGTGGCGGTCAGGTCACCGAGGTCGGAGGCGCTCGCCACGGTCGGCACCTCGCCCTCGGTCTGGAGCAGCGACGTCCTGGCCGACAGCCAGATGATGACGTCCGCCGGCGGTGCCTCCTGGGAGGCCAGCTCGTGGCAGAAGTACAGGGCGAGGGTCGTCTTGCCGGTACCGGCCGCGCCGTCGATGAGCGTGATGCCGCCCGTCCCGGCAGCGAAGATCGTGTGCAGCGCGGCGATCTCCTCGGAACGGCCGACCAGCTCGTCCATGACCTGCCGGGGCAGGTTGTTCGAGACCGTGCCGACCGGGGCGCGCTGGGACTGGAC
>NZ_SMJX01000287.1 GCF_004348535.1 Actinomadura sp. KC216 | reverse complement strand
GGGTCGGGAACGGGGTCGCGTGGGTCAGGGATGTCGGGAGGTTGGGGAGGTTGAGGACTAGGGGTGTCGACCGGTGAGGTGGGAGCTTTGCGTAGCGAGAGGTCCATCGAGCCGATTGATAGTTCGTCGGCGGAGGTGATGTGCAGGGGGACGCCTGCGGCATCGATGACCTGGTACGGATTGGGTTCACGGAGGGTCTGATAGATGGCGCGGCGGATGTCGTCGACTGCGGGAACCAACGGGAAGGCCGGGTTCTTGTGGAACTGCTGGCTGATCTCCTTGAGGGTGAGGTTCCGGGGCATTCTTGCCAGCAAGGTCTTGAGGTAGTCGCCGGAGAGTTTGCCGGGGTACACCGCGCGGCCGTTGTCCACGAGGGCGGCCCACACGTGCGCGCCTTTGAGGGTCGTCTTGGTGTCGTCGTCGAACCGTTGCCAGTCGACCTCGATGCGATCGGTCCGGGTGAGGTAGGCGAAGTGCTGAAACGCCTTTTGCAGGTCGGCGTCGACGCGTTGTGTCGCGGTTCGGAGTTCTGCCTGGGCTTCGGTGCGTTTGTCATCGTCGGGGTCGAGTTGCTTGATGACGGCCCGCCAGGCGAGTACTTCAACAGCGCGTTTACGGACGGCGTCGCGGCGCTGGGTGTTGACGCAGGCGATGACGCAGGAGGCGGCGTTATCGACGGGTAGAGCCTGGTCGCCGACGCCGAGGAGGGCAGCGACGTCGGCGCGGGTGGGAGTATCGCGGCCGTTGTGTAGGGTCCACCGGCGCGGGTCCAGAATTACTAGGCGGGTCTTGCCGTTCTGGTCGACGTCGACGAACGCCTGTGACAGTGGGGTCCCGGGGACGTCTGGCCTATTCACGGTGATGATCTGGTCGAAGGGCCCCGGGTTGTTCTGGGCGATCGACTTGGCCCGGTCCCACAAGTAGGAGTCGCGTTCGTCTGGTTGAACGGTGTTGCGGGCCTGCTTGTAAAACATGCGGAGGGTCTGGGCGACAGCGAGGTGGTAGCGAGCCGCGCCTCGGCCAGCGGCGGTGTCGGTTACCTCCAGGGCACCGAGCCCCTCCTCATCGCTGATGAGGGCGTTGAAGACTTCCTCGGCAGCCTGAAACCCCACTCCTGGGCCGTAGATGGCGGCGAGCAGTTCATGTTTGGTGGCGCCTCGCTTGGCCTGGGCCCGGGGTACCAGGGAGTAGCAAAACAGAGCGGTCGCCATGCGCAGTGCCGGCGCCGGCTGTCCAGCGTCAGCTTCTCGTTCGGCGAGGAGCGTGTCCAGCTCACGGGCGCGTCCCTGGCAGCCGTCCTTGGTGGTGACGTCGGTGGCGGCGACCTGCCGGTATCCCTGGATCGCCCGTTCGTTTCCGTGCAGCAACCCCGAAGACAGGATGTTCTCGATCACGACCTCCAACGGAAGGTCTCCGACACCGATGAGGTCGGGCGCCCACCGACCTGCGGCATGCTCGCGCATCCAGTGATAGGCGGTCGCGGAGAAGATCTCGACGGTGGAGCGGACGCGCTGGAATCCGGCGTGGCGGGACCAGTCCTCACGCACTAGCGCCATCAGGTCTGGGGCGAACGGGTAGCTGGCGGCCAGCCGGTCCGCCAGCCCGGCCAGGCCGCGGCGTGCTCCGAGCCGATCGAACACTTGTTCCCGCCAGGCCTGCTGTGCGCCGTCCTCCCAGGAGGAGGCGATCACATCGGTCGGCAGGTTTCCTGTCCGTTCGAACAGCCGACGGCGGATGATGGCGGAAAAGTCCTGGGCCTCGGTAACCGACACGGTAATGCCGTTGCGCTCGATGCGGCTGGCGACGTAGGCGCGTAGGTCCTCGGCCTCAACGGGGTAACCGCGTTCGTCGCGGTCTGAACGGATCATCACCACGACAAATGCGACCCGCCCTCCCTCAATGTCGTCGACAGCGTCCATCAAGCTGTTCAAGAACGCCTTCTCGCCGGGCATGGAGGCCAGGTGACGCTCATCGGACAGAGCCATCGCATAGTCCATGAGCTCATCCAGCAGGATCAGCACCGGCCCACCGGCCGCCTTGAGGGCGCGGGCCAGCGCCGCCTTGTTCGGCCCCTCGGCAAGATGACGGTTGTACACGTCTCTGTCGCCCCGGAACAGCGACCAAAGGAACCGCTCATACAAGGTGGTGGCGGGGCCGAACTCCGGGCTGGTCGCTCCGGGAGTCATGTTGTCGGCCGATAGCACCACCACCCTTGCCTCGGCCAGGTCAATCGTGCCACCCGCCTGCTCAGCCTCGGTTTTGACCTGCTGGCCCAGCTCAGTGGTCAAGAACGCCGCGGGGTCGTTGGCCAGGTGGTGTAGGCCGACCAGGGCGTGACTCTTACCGCCGCCCATGCCCTGGTCGAGGTGGAACAGTGCTTTTCCTCCACGTCCGCGGATGCCGAGCTGGCGCGCGACGCTCCCCATAAACTGCACCAATCCGACCGTCGGCTCGGTGATCTCGGCGTAATACCGAGGGTCAGCGTAGGGGACGTCACGGTCGGTGTAGACCGCGCTGTACAGCGACATCTGCAGATCGGCGATCTGGCCGGCCGCGTCGGTGATTTCGGTGCGGAGGGTAAGCAGGTCGGCCCAGTGCGGAAATGGGGGGATCATCAGGTTTCCTCGATATCGAACAGGGTCGGGCGGCGTTTGGGGCTGGCCTCAGCGAGGGTGCCGGCGATTCCTCGGGCAATGTTTTTGATCGTGCTGGCATTACGCTGCACGGCAGTCAATGCTTTCGCGGTGCGGTCGCTAGGGGGCAATTGAGCGGCCAGGTCACCGATGACGGCCCACAGGTGCTCATCGTCGGCCGGACGTTCCCACCGGGCCAGCGCAGCGGCCGCTGCTTCGGCGCCCCCGGTGTCATATGCGCCCGCAATTGCGCGAGCAACGTCAAATTCGGCGCTATCGGCACTAATTCTGTCCGGCGGATCGAGTACGAGTCTGAACCCTTTGCTGGACTCGGCCAACAGGTCACCGCGGACGTCCTCCATGCGCAGGTTGTCAACCTGCGCCAGGAACCGGGCTTCGCCTTTGGGAACGATAGTGCGCCCGTGTACGCGTATCCAGAACACTGCGAACCGGGTAATCGCATCGAAGGTCTCGATGGGAATTTGCTCCAGGCGAAGCGCGGTGGCCTCACGGACACACCGGCGAGCCAACGTCAGGTATCGCTCCAGGGGAGCGGTCTGGCCATCGGGCTGGATCACCTTGAAGTAACGCCCGTAGACTTCCATTGCCGGCCCGTAGGCGGCCATCATCTGATCGCCCAGCGTCAGTCCTTCTCGGGTCCAGCGCCGGACCCGATCCTTGATTGCGTCGGCGACCTCTTTGTCGAGCTGAGCAGCAGTCGCTGGCTCCCGGTCAGGCGGGGCAACCCGACAGCCGATGGTCACGGTCACCTTGATCGACGCTACTTTGGTAATGGCAGATTCAGTACGGCTCGGCCACGAACTAGTGACCACAAAACCCGCATCATGAAGAGCCGCGAGCAACCGCTTCCATGCGTCGGGGTCAGAATGACCGAACACAACGACGAGATGGCCATCGGGGCGCAACACCCGTCGACATTCACCGAATGCCTTAGCGAGAGATGCCTCGTAGAAGTCCTTGTCGTGGCGAACGCGGCCTGGCTCGTGTACCCGCCGGACGATGATTTCTTCGTCCTTGTTCTGTAGCCCATCCCTGCTGCGTACGGCCTTGGGGCCGAACAGATCCGGCTCGATGTCAAACAAGATGCGCTTTAGCCAGACGAAGAATAGATCGGAGACGTCGGCATACTCGATCATGTCGTAGTATGGCGGGTCGGTAATTACTGCGTCGACGCTGTCGTCGCGGTAAGGAAGGGTCATGGCGTTCGCTTGACGAAATCGGGCTGGCTTCCCACGAACCCCACGAACATGAGTTTCGTATGCTTTGATTCCCGTATCAACCACCGATCCCCAAGTTCCCGGGCCTCCTCCTGGTCCCGTCTCAAGCCAGTCGAACTGGAAGATCACTACGGCTTCATTGGCGAAGAGATCACCCGCTTGGATATAGCTTCGTGCGGTACCATCGGACTTGCCGCTGATAAAGATCTTGCAACCGCGTGTGGCCCGACGAATTCGACGCACTAGTGTTGCTGCCGCGTAAGCAGTCAAAGCCCGTGCATATTCTGGGCTGCAACCAGTTGCAAGCGCTTCAGAATGGCAGTCGCGGATGGCTCTTGCGGTTGCGGCAAACTGCAACGATTGTCGGTCATTCATGAGGGAGCCAAACGTGCGATAGCCATAGCCACTGGCCATAATGGTATGCACGTTACCAGCAGGAATAGATTCGTCGGGAACCGCACTGTAAGGGCCGAACGGATCCAAGGAGGAAAGATCAACACTACTGGCGGCTTTTAGCTCATCAGGACGCAGGACACGGAACACTTTTTTTCCACCGTCGATGATGTCAGCTACTGCGATCAGCTCATCGCGGTACTCGTGCGCCTGCCCTTTGGCCTTGACGGTCTCCAGGCTGTGAACATGACCGCACGGGAAGGGGCATCGCGCGCTCTTACCCTTGCGTTTCTTCCCGTCCCCAAGGTCAGTGGAGGAGTATGTCGGCGCCTGCTCGGGGGCCCCGTCGATCACTTCGATGTTCCAGTCATTGCCGTCGATAACCAGGCGTAGTGCCTGACCAGCGTCTTTGGCCTTCAAGTCTGGCTGGCGCAGAACGAGGCTGCCCAGCAGGGGAAAGCGGCGGCCGCAGCCGTCGCAAGGGATGCTGATCGCCCATAGGTAGCCCCAGGGGAATGAGCCATCAGAGTTCTTGGGGTAATAAGGCTCCACGGCGGCCTGCATTCGGCGACCCACCTCGGCAAGGAAGATCTTAAGATCGGAGATCAGCCGAGCACTGCCATCCTCACCGAACAGGGTTTTGCCCGTGCCCTGGGCGGCCGCCCAGGGCAGTGGTGGCTCGGAGGAATAGTCACGCAATGGGTAGTCGGCGAGGATTCGCCCTGCGAGTGTGGCTACCCCACTGAGGTCCAAACCGACGGTGGTCGCACCGATCCGAGCGTCATAGGCGGCGTACTGCCGTCGGGGGTCGCGGCGCTGAGATTTCGCATAGGTCGCTCTGACCGATCGGCCGACCGCGCCCGTTGTGAGGTTTCTATGCGGGGGTGTGGCGTCCTGATGGGCGCCGGGGCCCTGCAGGCGGCCGATCCGCCCGCCCCACGCGGACCGGGTCCCGTCCCTCCGGTCGCGTGACCGTGGCAGGAAGGAGGGATGGTCTCCGATGGCCCGGCCCGCATCCTCCCCCGATCGCTGTGGGGCTCCGGCCACATCCATCAAGGAGGTGGCTGGATGCGCTCCATGATGTTCCGGTGGGCGGCGCTGGCCGTGACCGTGCTGGTCGGCGCCCTGCTGGTGCTTTCGCGGCGCCGGACGCGTTCGCCGATGAGCTGGCGGCCCCGCCGCAGGATCTGAACACGGTGATCAACCGGATCACCAAGTGGCTGGTGGGGTTGCTGGTGGCGCTGGCGACCTTGTTCCTGACCGTCGGCTTTATCCGCTATCTGCTGGCCGGTGGTGATCCGGGCGAGGTGGGCAAGGCCAAAGACACCTTGAAGTACGCCGCGATCGGCTACGGCGGCGCGGTGATGGCACCGGTGCTGGTGACCATCCTCAAAAGCTTTGTGGGCGGTTGAGCGGCGATGTCTACCGCTCTGCGCGCCTGCGTCGCCGTCGTCGGGTGTTGCGCTGCCGCGCTGATTGCGGTGGCTGTGGCCGCCGTCCCCACGCAGGCCACCGTGACGACCGTGCCGGTGGCCGCAGTGGCTGCCAAACCACCGCCAACACCGAGTTCCTCGCCGGCGCCGTCGGCGTCACCGACCAGCCCCAGCCCATCGACATCCGGTTCTCCCAGCCCAACGACCTCGGCTCCGGGCAACCCAGGTTCCTCGCCGGGCGGGCCGACGAGTCCGGAACAGGATTCAGGCGGGTGCGGATGGTTCGACGTCGCGTGCAAGGCCAAAGAGGCGATCAACAACTGGTTCAAGGACCTGGTGACCTCCGCGATCAATCCCGTGTTCGGGTTTCTGGGCACGTCCCTTCTGGTCACTCCGCGGCTGGATCAGACCAGCCGGGTGCAGGGGCTGTGGACCGGGTCGCTGGTGGTGGCCAACTCCTGTTATGTGCTGCTGGTGCTGGTCGGTGGGCTGACCTTGATGGGCCGCCAGACCCTGCAGAGCTCCTACGCGGTCAAGGACGTCGCGCCTCGCCTGGTGGTCGGCATGGTGGCTTCCAACACCAGCCTGATCCTGATCGGGCAGTCGATCGAGTTCGCCAACGCGTTGTCGGCGGCGCTGCTAGGTCAGGGGGTTGATCCGCAGCAGACGGCCGATCAGCTCCAGAAGATCATCGTGCACTCGCTCAATCCCGGGGACGTGGGGATCTTCATCGTGCTGGTGACGATCTGGGCGGTGTCGCTGGGTGTGATCCTGCTGCTGATCTACATCACGCGGGTCATGCTCACCATCGTGCTGATCGCCGCCGCTCCGCTGGCGCTTGCGTGTCACGCGCTGCCGCAGGCCGAGGGGCTGGCCAAGCTGTGGTGGCGCTGCTTTTTCGGCGTGCTGGCCATCCAGGTCGCCCAGGCGCTGGTGTTCATCGCCGCGATGCGGGTGGTGCTCACCACCGACATGGTCACCATCTTGGGCTTTCGCACCCCCGGTGACCAGGTGGACCTATGGACGACGATCTGCCTGCTGTACGTGCTGGTACGCATCCCCTCCTGGATCTCCCGCCTGATCTGGCAGGGCGGCTTGATCAGCCGCAGCCCGATCACCCGGACGGCGAAAATGATCGTTTCGTTCTTCCTGTTCCGCGGGCTGCTCGGACGACTCGCCGGGGCCCGTGGCAGCGCGGGCAGAACGCCTCCTCCGCCCCCGCCTGCGGGGCGCTTCACGGGCCCGTCGGTTCCGACGCTTCCCACGGGGCCGAAAACGCCGCCTCCTGCGGGGCCGGGAGAGATGGCGCAGCCACGGTGGGGACCGGCGCATGGGCGGTGGATGCCGCCCGATCCGGCCTGGCACGAGCGCGTGCACGACGGGCGTCCGGCGCCCGACAGCGTCGGTGAGCAGCAGCGCTGGGGCCGCCCGGAGACCACCTGGACACCTCCGCACGCCGGGGACTGGCGCGCGCCGCCACCCCAGCCGACGCGTCCGCCGCCTCAGGCTCCCTATCAGCCCGACCCGCACCGCCCGTGGAAACGGCCCAGCTGACGGAGGTGACCAGTCATGCCGCCCGACGAGCACAGCGTCCGAATCCCCGCCGATGTGGAAACCCCCGACAAGATCCTGGCCGGCCTGACCGCCCGCCAGGTAGCCATCCTGGCCGCGACCAGTGCGGTGCTGTGGCTGGCCTTCACCGCCACCCGAACCCTGGTTCCGTTGCCGGTGTTCGCCGCGGCGGCGTTCCCGTTCGGAGCGGCGGCCGCCGTGCTGGCGCTGGGCCGCCGTGACGGGGTGGGGCTGGATCGCCTGCTGCTGGCCGCGATCCGGCACGCCCGCTCCCCGCGCCGCCTAGTACTGGCCCCCGAAGGGGTCGCCGCGCCGCCCGCCTGGGCGCAGCAGAAGCAGCAGCCGCTGCCCGCTCCGCTGCGGCTGCCCGCAGCCGCGATCTCCGCCGACGGTGTGATCGATCTGGACGCCGAGGGCGCGGCGGTGGTGTGCCAGGCCAGCACGGTGAGTTTCGCGTTGCGCACGCCGCAGGAACAGGCCGCGCTGGTGGGGGTGTTCGGACGCTGGCTGAACTCGCTGTCGGGCCCGGCGCAAATTGTGGTCCGCGCGCAGGACGTCGACCTCGTCCCGCTGATCTCCGGGTTGCGCGACCACGCGCCCACGCTGGCCCACCCGGAGCTGGAACAGGCGGCGATCGAGCACGCCGATTTCCTGGCCGACCTGGCACGGCGCCGGGACCTGCTGCGCCGCCAAGTGCTGATCGTGCTGCGCGAACCGCACCATGGCCGTGCCGGTGACGGGGCCGCACAACGGGTGCTGCGCCGCGCCGACGAAGCCGTGCGTGCTCTGGCCGCCGCAGGCATCACCGTCCGCGTGTTGCCCGGCGATCACGCCACCGCGGTGCTGGCCGCCTGCTGCAACCCCTGGCACACCACCCCGGCCGCGGCAACGGATCAGCGGGCGGCACCCCCCGAAACGATCACATCCACCGGAGGATTGGGATGACTCTGCTGAAAACCGCACGCTCGCATTTGCGTCACGGCACCGGTACACGCCTGCAAACGGGCCCGGGCACAGTGGGACCGGACGCGATCGAAGTCGGCACGCGCACCCTGACCCTGTCCGAAGGCGTCTGCGCGTCGTTCGCGATCACCGGGTACCCCGCCGAGGTCGGCCCCGGATGGTTGGAGCCGCTGCTGACCTACCCGGGCCGGGTCGAGGTCGCGGTGCACATCGAGCCGACCCCGCCGACGGAGGCCGCCGATCGGCTACGCCGCCAACTCGCCCGGCTGGAGTCCTCGGCCCACTCCGATGCCGAACACGGCCGTCTGGAGGACTTCCAGGCCACAGCGGCGGCCGAGGACGCGCGGGGCTTGACCGCCGCGCTGGCCCGCGGGCAGACAAAGCTGTTTCGGGTCGGCCTGTACTTCACCGTGCACGCCCCCGACCAAGAGGCGTTGGAGGCCGAATGCTCGCAGGTGCGGGCGCTGGCGTCCTCACTGCTGCTGGACGCCGCACCGGCCACCTTCCGCCCGCTGCAGGGGCTGACCACCACCCTCCCGATCGGGGTCGACGGTCTGCGCATGCGCCGCACCTTCGACACCCAAGCGCTCGCGGCCAGTTTCCCGTTCAGCTCCCCCGATCTGGACGCCCCGGTCACCGACACGACCGTGCTGTACGGGATCAACACCGCCTCCTCCAGCCTGGTGCTGTGGGACCGGTGGGGCCTGGACAACCACAACTCCGTCGTGCTGGCCCGCTCCGGCGCCGGCAAGTCATACCTGACCAAGCTGGAGGTACTGCGGTCGCTGTACGCCGGAGTACAGGTCGCCGTCATCGACCCCGAAGACGAATACGCCCGCCTGTGCGGCGCTGTCGGCGGTTCCTACATCTCGCTCGGCTCTCCCGGCGTGCGGCTCAATCCGTTCGGCCTGCCCGCCTCCAACGCCGGGACCGACGCGTTCACCCGCCGAGCGCTGTTCCTGCACACCCTGATCGGCGTGCTGCTGGACGAGCCGCTAGACCCGGCCGGCAAGGCGGCGTTGGACCGGGCGATCGTTGAGGTGTACGCCCGAGCGGGCATCACCAGCGACCCGCGCACCTGGACCCGCCCCGCCCCGCTGCTGGCGGACCTGGCCGCCGTGCTGCGCGATGACACCGAGGATCCCAGGGCAGGTGTGAGCCGTACCGGGTTTGGTGAAGTCCTTCAAGCCAGTCATGATCTTGACTGGCAGGGAGGAGAATGACCGTCGATGTCGGCACCACGCAAGTACCCCCTGGAGCTTCGTGAGCGGGCTGTGCGGCTGGCTCTGGAGTCGGATCGGCCGATCGCGCAGATCGCTGCCGATCTGGGTATCCACCGCGAGGCGCTGCGGACCTGGGTGCGTCAGGCCCAAGCCGATGCCGGTAAGCGGCCCGAGCAGCTCAGCAGCGCTGAACGCGAGGAACTCAAGCGGCTGCGCAAGGAGAACAACGAACTCAAGCGGGCCAACGAGATATTGAAGGCCGCCAGTACGTTTTTCGCCGCCGAGCTCGGCCAGCCCCGGACGAAGTAGTCGCGGTGATCGACCACCTTCGCGGCCGCTTCGGGGTCGAGCCGGTGTGCAGGGTGCTGAACCTGTGCCCGGGAACCTACTACGGCCGTAAACGCCGCCCACCCTCGGCCCGGGCCCAGCGTGATGCGGTCTTGATCGAGCAGATCAAGGAGGTCCACCAGGCCAACTACGGGGTCTACGGCTCCCGGCGTGTTCACCGGCAATTGCGCCGCCAGGGCGTGCCGGTGGCGCGGTGCACGGTGGAGCGGCTGATGCGCGAGCATGGCCTGGAAGGTGTGCGGCGCGGCAGCCACCGGCGCACCACCACACCCGATGAGACCGCGCCGCGGCCACCGGACCTGGTCAACCGCCGCTTTGTCGCCGACCGGCCGGACCGGCTGTGGCTGGCCGACATCACCTACGTGCGCACCTGGGAGGGCTGGGTGTACGTGGCGTTCGTGCTGGACGCCTTCTCCCGGAGGATCGTGGGCTGGCAGCTGGCCGATCACCTGCGTACCGATCTGCCGTTGGATGCCTGGAGATGGCGCTGTGGCAACGCCGCCGAGACCGACGGCCGCAGACCGGCGGCCTGATCCATCACAGCGACAGGGGCTGCCAGTACACCAGTTTCCGGTATGCCAGCCGGCTGGCGGACGTGGGCGTCATGGCCTCGGTCGGTTCGGTCGCTGATTCCTACGACACTCAGTCCATGATCATAACTGTGGGCGTCGTTCCGGTGGCCTGACCCGTGCTATGACTGATCCTCCCTCGGAGTGTCTCTGCGTTGATCTGTCGGCCCCGGAACGACGTCCGTTGTGTG
>NZ_SMJX01000286.1 GCF_004348535.1 Actinomadura sp. KC216 | reverse complement strand
GGGCTGGGCGGGCTGGCATCGGCGGCGGGCGGGCAGGCTGCTCGACGTTCCGGCCGACGGGCGGCCGTCGCGGCGGCGGATTCTCGCCTGGACGTTCGCGCACATAGGGGTCGGGCTCTCGTTCGGACTGGCCGCCCTGGTGTGCCTCGGCAACATCGTGGTCGCCGCGGTGGCGCTGCCATTCTGGTGGGCATTTTCCGCGGACGAGCGTCCGAGATTGTTCATTGACGTGCATGTGGGCAATTGGGCGACCGCGCTGGTTCTGGGCTCGGTGCAGATCGTCGCGCTGGGCGCGGCGGCCTGGTGGGGGCTCCCGGTGCTGGCGCGGCTCCACGCGCGGCTCAGCCTGGCGGTGCTCGCGCGGTCGGCCCGCGAGCGGCTCACCGAGCGGGTCGACGTGCTGACCAAGAGCCGCGTCGGCGTGGTCGACGCCCATGGCATGGAGCTCCGGCGGATCGAGCGCGACCTGCACGACGGGACGCAGGCGCGCCTGGTGTCCATCGCCATGCAGCTCGGCATCGCCCGGGAGTCAGTCGCCGACGACCCCGACATGGTGGCGACGCTGATCGACCAGGCGCACGACACGGCGGAGGAGGCCATGGCCGAGCTCCGCGCGGTGCTCCAGACGATCTACCCGCCGATCCTCGCCGACCGCGGGCTCGACGGGGCGCTGACGGCGCTGGCCGCGCGGTCGAGCGTGCCGGTCCGCATCGGGCTCGGCGACCTCGGGACGCTCCCGGCGGCCGTGGAGGCGGTGGCCTACTACGTGATCGCCGAGGCGCTGACGAACGTGTCCAAGCACGCCGCCGCCACCCGCGCGGACCTCCGGGTCGAGCGCGCCGGTGACGTGCTGTCCATCGAGGTCACCGACGACGGGCGGGGCGGCGCGGACGAGGCGGGCGGCTCCGGGATCACCGGGATGCGCCGCCGGGTCGCCGCGCTGGACGGCGCCGTCCGCCTCGACAGCCCGCCGGGCGGGCCCACCACGCTCGCCGTCCGGATACCGTGCGCACAATGATCGTCAAGGGGGGCGGGCCCGTGCGGGTCGTGATCGCCGAGGACAACGTCCTGCTGTCCAGCGGCCTGGAGCTGCTGCTGGCGTCCAAGGGCTTCGAGGTCGCGGCGGTCACCGCCGACGGGGAGGCGTTCCTCGACGCCGTCGCCGAGCACCGTCCCGACATCGCCATCGTCGACGTGCGGCTGCCGCCGTCGTTCCGCGACGAGGGCATCCACGCGGCGCTGCGGGCCCGTCGCGAGCACGGCGCGCTGCCGATCCTGGTGCTGTCGCAGTACGTCGAGCGCGAATACGCCGGTGAGCTGCTGTCGGACGGCCGCGGCGGCATCGGCTACCTGCTCAAGGACCGCATCGGCCGGGTCGCCGAGTTCGTGGACGCGCTGCGCCGCGTCGCGTCCGGCGGCACCGCCATGGACCCGGACGTGGTCGCCCAGCTCATCGCGCGCCGTACCGGCACCCCGCTGGACACCCTCACGCCCCGGGAGCGGGAGTCGCTCGCCCTCATGGCGCAGGGCCACGACAACGCCACCATCGCCGAGCGGATGCGGATCTCCGACAACGCCGTCCACAAGCACATCGGCAACATCTTCGCCAAGCTCGGCCTGGCACCGGACGACTCCGGTCACCGGCGCGTGCGGGCGGTGCTCGCCTACCTCGACGGCACGTCCGGAGAGAACCCCTGATCAGCGGGGTTTGGTGGCCAGGAGGGTGCGCGCTTCTGCGGCGGGCATGGGTGGGCGTTGGGCCAGGTAGGCGGCTTGGGCTGCGCGCTCCACCAGCTGGACGTTCGCCGTGACCGGCTCGCCCTTGGCGAACGTGACCGTGTCCTCCATGCCCACGCGGAGATGCCCGCCTGCCGAGAGTGCCGCCAGGAGGACGGGGAGGGACGTTCGGCCGATGCCGGTGGCCGACCAGGTTGCTCCGGGCGGGAGGGCCTCAACGGCAGCGACGAGTGTGCGGGTGTCGCCCGGCATTCCGCCTGGGACGCCCATCACCAGGTCACAGTGGACGTGTCCGCCGTACGGGGGCCCGTACTTGGAGAGGAGGCGGTGCAGGGCGGCTATGTGGCCCAGGTCGAACAGCTCGAATTCCGGGACGATCTCCAGGGCCTGGGTGCGCTGGTAGAGCTCCACCATGAACGGCCACGGGTTCATGAACACGTCGTCGCCGAAGTTGACCGTGCCGCAGGTGAGCGAGCACATGTCGGGCTCTGCGTCCAGGACGCGGAGGCGGTCCTCGTAGGGGTCGGTGACCGCGCCGCCCGTGGACAGCTGGACGATCAGTCCCGTGCTCTCGCGCAGCGCCTTCACCGTGTCCCGGAGGCGGGACAGGTCGAGGGTGGGCCGGGCGTCGTCGTCGCGGATGTGCACGTGGATCACGGCCGCGCCGGCCGCCTCGCACTCCTTGGCCGTCTGGACCAGTTCATCCAGGGTGACGGGCAGGGCCGGAACGTCCGCCTTCGCGGACTCGGCCCCCGTCGGCGCCACCGTGATGAGCGTCTTTGCTCCCATGGCGGCAGAATGCAGGGTCATGCGTGCTGTAGTCCAGCGGGTGAGTCAGGCCAGCGTGTCGGTGGACGGACGGGTCGTCGGCGCGATCGAGGGGCCCGGGCTGTTGGTTCTCGTGGGCGTGACGCACGATGACGACGTCGGGAAGGCCCGCAGGCTGGCGGCGAAACTGTGGGGGCTGCGGATTCTGCAGGACGAGAAGTCGTGCTCGGACGTGAACGCGCCGCTGCTCGTTGTGAGCCAGTTCACACTTTACGGGGACGCGCGGAAGGGGCGCCGCCCGACGTGGACGGCCGCCGCCCCCGGGCCGGTCGCCGAGCCGCTGGTGGACGCGGTCGTCCACGAGTTGAGGGCCCTGGGCGCCAAGGTCGAGACCGGCGAGTTCGGGGCGGACATGAAGGTCGCCCTCGTCAATGACGGGCCCATCACGCTGATCGTGGACGTCTGAGCGGGCCGGACGCGGGCCGGACGCGGGTCAGGCGCGGGCCAGGCGGCGCGGGGGCAGCCTCAGCGGAAGCCGTAGATCATGCTTACCAGGGTGACCAGCGTGCCTACGGCGGCCAGGAGGATGAGGGCTCGGTCGGCCTGGGTGAGGCGTCCGCGTACGTATGGGGAGTGGACGACGCCGCCGGTCTCGGGGTCCGGGTCTGGGTCGCCCTTCTGGAAAGGGTCGCGGAGACCCACCAGGCGCCAGACGGCGTCGTTCTTCAGCTGTTGGTGGTTCGGGGCGCAGGCGAACAGGCGTCCGCGGACGCGTTCCGCGCAGGGGTAGCCCTCCCGTTTCAACACCCGGCACAGGGTCGGGACCAAGGTGAACTGGTACAGGCACCACGTCAAGAGCCCGAACAGTGCGAGGCGCCATGACTGGAGCCACAGGGCGGCACCGGCGAACGCGGCGAACAGGGCCCACCACACCAGCGCGGACTCCCTGCGCGGGAGGCGCCGGGCACCTTTCCTGGCCGGTGGAGGCTCCGGAGACTCCTCATTCCCCAGGTTCGGGACCATACGGCAGGAATCCGCCTTCCCCGGGGCACGGCCGGTCAGAAATCGTCTAACTCGGCCGATTTTATCCGCGTTCGGCGGGCCGCCGCCGGAGGTCGATCTGCGCGTTCGCGCCCGTTTCCGGCGACACGATGACCTCCTGCGCCGCCGCGACACCGTCCGCCAGGAGTTCGGCGTCGACCGGGACGTTCCGCTTGACCAGCGCCAGCGCGATCGGGCCCAGCTCGTGGTGGCGGGCCGACGAGCCGACGAAACCGACCGTCCGGCCGCCGTCCGGGAGTTCCACGGGGGCGCCGTGGGCGGGGAGGCGGTCGACGCTCCCGTCCAGGTGCAGGAAGACCAGGCGGCGCGGCGGGCGCCCCAGGTTGTGGACGCGCGCGACCGTCTCCTGCCCCCGGTAGCAGCCCTTGTTCAGATGGACGGCCGTCTCGACGTAGCCCGCCTCGTGCGGGATCGTCCGGTGGTCGGTGTCGAGGCCGAGGCGGGGGCGGTGCTCGGCGATCCGGAGCGCCTCGTACGCCCAGAGCCCCGCCGGACGCAGCTCCGCAGGGAACGGCTCTGCTCGCGGGACGATCCGGGTGACGGTTCCGGCGACGTCCGGCCAGGCCGGTTCGCCCTGCCCGGCAGGCCCCGGGACGGTGATCACGGCGTATTCGCCGGAAACGTCGGCGACCTCGACGCGGAGCATGAACCGCATCCGGTCGAGGAACTCCACCAGCGAGGGCGCCGCGCCGGGCTCGACGTGCGCCCAGACGGCCTCACCGTCGTCGATCAGGTGGAGGTGGTGCTCGATGTGGCCGTTGGGGCCGAGCAGCAGCGCCTCGGTCGGGTCGAACGGCTTCAGCCCGTCCAGGTGCTGGCTCAGCAGGCTGTGCAGCCAGCTCAGCCGGTCGGGCCCGGAGACGCGGACGACCCCCCGGTTGCTCCGGTCGACGAACGCCGTCCCGTCCGCCAGGGCGCGTTGCTCCTGTGCGGGTTCGCCGTAGTGCGCGGCGACCTCCTGGTCGGGCGCATCGGCGGGGACGGCTCCGGGCGACTGCAGCAGCGGACTCTCCATGCCACCCAGGTTATGTCGCGCGGCACTCCTTGCACCGCCCGTAGACCGTGAGGTGGTGCACGTCCGTCTCGAAGCCGAAATCGCGGAGGAGGCCGTCGGCGAGCCCGGACGCGGCGCTCGGGTCGACGTCCTGGACGGTGTGGCAGCCCCGGCACACCAGATGGATGTGCTCGGCCTCGGCCGCCAGGTGGTAGTTCGGCGGGCCGTGCCCGAGATGCGCGTGCTTGACCAGCCCGAGCTCTTCGAGCAGCTCCAGCGTCCGGTACACGGTGGAGATGTTCACGCCGCGGGCGGTGCGCTGCACCTCGGTGCAGATCTCCTCGGGGGTCGCGTGCTCCAGGTTGGTGACTGCCTCAAGGACCAGCTGGCGCTGGGGGGTGACCCGGTACCCCTTCGCCCGCAGCTCCTCCTGCCACGACTCGACCATGCTCCGAGTCTAGATCCCGTCCGGCGCGTCCCGTCCCGGCGGCGGAAAGCCGGTCCTTCAGCCCTGGGAAAACCCGCTTGCCCGATCGCGGGGGGCTCACATAGCGTGCGGAGTACGCGCGAAAGGAGGTGGTCCTAAACAATGGTTGCTTGTAGGACTCGCGAGGTGACTGTCCGTTAGTCGCCGTTCCGCCTCGGCGCCGCCGCCCCCGGCGGTGGCAACCGGTCGCGACGGTGACCGGCGAATCCCAGGCAGTTACCCGGTCCCCGGACCGATGGACCCGTCCTGTCCATCGCCCCGCCCACGCGGGAAGGTCCGGGGATCGTTCATGTCCGGCCCCTGGACCGCTCAGCCGACCCTCTTGAGCTGTGCGGACAGGTGCGACTGGAGCTTCTGGCCCATCGCCGCCATGTCGTAGGCCCAGCCGAGGTCCTCGCCGATCATGCCGTACAGCCGGTGGCCGCCCGTCACCTCCTTGGCCGACTCGGTGCGCGCGACGACGTCCGTGCGCAGCTCCACCCGGCTGAACGCGACGGTGCCGACGTAGATCTCGACGATGCCGGTCGGGTGGGCCAGCGTCACCTCGACCTGGTTGTCGGGACGCGGCCGCCAGTAGCCCGTCTCGGTGGCCAGCGGGCGCCCGAGCGTGCCGTCCTCCTCGATCAGCCAGGTCCGGCTCGCGTAGGCCAGAAAGGGCTTCCCGATGTGGGTGAAGGACAGCTCCTGCCCGAAGTTGAACGACTCGATCGTGGGATAGCCGCCGACGCCGGCGCCCTCCCAGGTGCCGAGGAGGAACTTCAGCGGTTCGAGGTCCGGATGCAGCTCAGGATCCATGGGCACCGAGCGTAGCGGCGTCCGATCACCTGATGGCGTCCGACGATCACTTGAGGCGGCCCGCGCTCACTTGAGGCGGGCGAGGCGGATCACCAGCAGGACGGCGGAGACCACCACGAGCCCCAGGAAGACGACGAGGACCCCCGCGTTCAGCATCCCACCCATACCGCAGGATGCTACGCGTCCCCGCCGGGCTAGAGTTCAACCATGGCGAGACCGCTGGTGATCAAGTTGACGGCGGGCGCGGACGCCCCGGAACGCTGCAACCAGGCGTTCACCGTGGCCGCGGCGGCCGCCGCGAGCGGGGTGCCGATCTCGCTGTGGCTGACCGGCGAGTCCGCGTGGTTCGCGCTGCCGGGGCGGGCGGCGGAGTTCTCACTGCCGCACGCCACCCCCCTGGACGATCTGCTCACCGTGGTCCTCACCGCCGGGCGCGTCACCCTGTGCACGCAGTGCGCGGCCCGCCGCGACATCGGCCCGGACGACGTCCTGCCCGGCGTCCGCATCGCCGGTGCGCCGACGTTCGTCGAGGAGATCACCAGGGACGACGTCCAGGCGCTCGTGTACTGACCGGCCGCTCCGGCGGGTGGAGGCCGCCGCCAGCGCCAGGCCCGCCACGACCCCGCCGCTGAGGCCGAGCATGAGGTCGACGACGGTGTCGCTGTAGGCGGTGACCGCCTCGGGGGTGTCGAGGATGAAGAGCCGGTACTCGATGAACTCCCAGACGATGGCCGCGGCGGCACCGAGCCCGGCGCAGCCCATCGCCAGCGTCCAGCCGCCGAGGCCGCCCCACCGGCGCAGGGCCAGCCCGGCGGCGGCGCACAGCAGGGCCCAGTTCCCGAAGTGGCAGGCGTCGTCGAACCAGCTCACGGTGTCGTAGAGGTCGGCGGCGTTGCCCGCGACGTCGATGAGGAACGGCGCGGTCACGAGGAGGTCGATGTCCCACGGGTACGCCTTGGCGCCGCCGCGCTCGGCCTCGCGACCGCGACCGCGCCCGCGCCCACGCCCACGCCCACGCCCACGCCAGCGTCCGCGCCCAGGCCAGCGTCCGCGTAGCGCCCAGATCAGGGCGACGACCATGACGGCGGCGGGGTAGGCGACCGCGCGGGCGCCCATCGCCTTGTCCGCGAACCGGTCCCACTCAGGGAAGGCGACGGCGAGGGCGAGAAGGGCGGCCAGGGCCGCCTTGGCCAGCAGCGCGGCGGGAAGCCATCGCGACGTGTTCATACCCCCAACCTGCCCACTCGCAGGGTGCGGGCACATCGGCGCGGATACTCAGATCCGCATGAGTGCCAGGACGATCGGGGCGGGCGATTACTCCAAGGCGTGCGAAGGTATAAGCGGCGCAGAACGGTTATAGATCACGGGACGGAGAGACGGGGACGGCCGACGCCCCGACCGAGTGGAGCCGCCGGATGGTCGACATACCCGCATGGGCCTGGGGCGCGACGATCGCCCTGGTCATCGCGCTGTTCGTGTTCGATCTCCTCGTCGCCGTCCGGCGCCCGCACGCGGTCGGGCTCCGGGAGGCGACGTTCTGGTCGGTGTTCTACATCGCCGTCGCGATCATCTTCGGGCTCGCCGTGTGGGCCCTCGCCGGGACGACGGCGGGCACCGAGTACTTCTCCGGCTGGGTGGTGGAGAAGAGCCTGTCGGTCGACAACCTCTTCGTCTTCGTGATCATCATGGCGCGGTTCGCCGTGCCCGCGGAGTTCCAGCAGAAGACGCTGCTGTTCGGCATCGCGGCGGCGCTCATCCTGCGGGCGATCCTCATCGCGATCGGCGCCGCGGCGATCAACCTGTTCTCGTTCACGTTCCTGCTGTTCGGGCTGATCCTGATCTGGACGGCGGTCCAGCTCGTCCGGCACCGCAACGAGGAGCCCGACGTCGAGGACACCTTCTTCGTCCGCCGCGCCCGCAAGCTCTTCCCGGTGAGCACCGACTTCCACGGCGGCCGGATGATCGCGCACGAGGACGGCCGGCGCGTGGCGACGCCGCTGCTGCTGGTGTTCGTCGCGATCGGCAGCACGGACGTCCTGTTCGCGCTCGACTCCATCCCCGCCGTGTTCGGCGTGACGAAGGAGCCGTTCATCGTCTTCACCGCCAACGCGTTCGCCCTCCTCGGCCTGCGCGCCCTGTACTTCCTCATCGAGGGGCTGCTGGAACGGCTCGTCTACCTGACGATCGGGCTGTCGACGATCCTGGGGTTCATCGGCGTGAAGCTGATCCTGCACTTCCTGCACGAGGACGTCAGCAAATCCGTCCCGGAGATCCCGACGCCGCTGTCGCTGGGCGTGATCCTGGCGATCCTGCTGTTCACGACGGGCGCGAGCCTCGTCCGGGTGCATCACCACCCGGAGGAGAAGGCGCGTCCCGGGACGCTGCGCAAGCGGCGCGAGAAGAAGCGGAGCGAGGAGGAGCCCGCCACCCGGTGACGGCGACCGGGGTGGCGGGCTCGTGCGACCGGTTCAGGCCTTCTCGACCCCGACTTCGGGCAGCACGCGGGCCAGCGGGCGCGGGAACCACCAGGCGTGCCGCCCGAGCAGCCGCATCACCGCCGGGACGATCAGGCAGCGGATGATCACGGCGTCCACGAAGACGGCCACGGCCATGCCGAAGCCGGTCTGCTGGAGGAGCCGTTCGGGGCTGAGCATGAACGCGCCGAAGACGACGACCATGATCGCGCCGGCCGCGGTGATCACGGACCCGGTGTGGGCCAGCCCCTCGCGGACGGCGTGCGCCGCGTCCCCGGTCCGGAGCCATTCCTCGCGCATCCGGGACACCAGGAAGATCTCGTAGTCCATGGACAGCCCGAACACGATCGCGAACACCATCACCGGCAGGTACGCCTCGATCGGCGCGGCCTCGGCGCCGAACCGCCCGTCCTGGAACACCAGCGTCATCGCGCCGAGCGCCGCGCCGATGCTCAGCAGGTTCAGCAGCGCCGCCTTCAGCGGGATCAGCACGGAGCGGAACACCGCCATCAGCAGGACGACCGACAGCCCGACGACGATCGCCATGAACAGCGGCATGCGGTCCGCGACCTTCGCCGAGTAGTCCTCGGCCGCGGCGGTCGCCCCGCCCACGAGCACGTTCGCGCCGGTTCGCTCCGCCACTCCGGGCAGGACGTCGCCGCGGAGCGCCGAGACGAGCTCGGTGGTCTCCTCCGCCTGGGGGGAGGAGGTGGGGAAGACGAGCATGGTGGCGATCCGCCCGTCCGGCGCGGCGACCGGGGCGCCCGCCGCCTTGACGCCCTCGACGTTCTGGAGCGCCTGCGAGACCGCCGCGCCCGCCTGGGCCGGGCCTCCCTCGCCGCCCTGCACGACCAGGAGCAGCGGCCCGTTGAATCCGGGGCCGAACCCCTGCGACAGCAGGTCGTAGGCTTCGCGGCTGGTCGTGCCCTGCGGGTCGTTGCCGGCGTCCGCGAACCCGAACCGCATGCCCAGCGCCGGGACGGCCAGCGCCCCGAGCAGCACGCCGCCGACGAGCAGCGCCACCAGCGGGCGGCGCTGCACCAGCCCGCCGACGCGCCGCCACAGCGCGCCCTCGTCCGCCTTGCCCTTGGCGGCCCGCCGCGCGGCCCGCTCGGTGAACTGGCGCGCGAACCGCTTCCCGAACACGCCGAGCAGCGCGGGCAGGAGGGTGAGGGACGCGAGCATCGTCACCAGCACCGTCAGCGCGACCGACAGGGCCATGCCCTGCAGCGATCCAAGGCCGAGCGCGACCAGGCCGAGCAGCGCGAGGATCACCGTGCAGCCCGCGAAGAACACCGTCCGGCCCGCGACGTCCAGCGCGGCGACGGCCGCCTGCCCCGGCGGCGTGCCCTTGACCAGCTCGCCCCGGTACCGGGCGAAGACGAGCAGCGCGTAGTCGATCCCGACGCCGAGCCCGACGAGGATCATCACGTACGGCGTCCAGTCGGCGATGGTGAACAGGTGCGACGCCAGGATGATCGTGCCGAGCGTCGACCCGACGGCGAACACCGCGGTGATGATCGGGAGCCCGGCGGCGATGAACGTGCCGAACATCAGGACCAGGATGACCATCGCGGCGAGCAGCCCGATGCCCTCGGCCGTGCCGCCCTCCCCCTGGGCGAGCAGCCGCGCCGCCTCGCCGCCCAGCTCGACCTGGAGGCCGCCGCGTTCCGCCTTCGCCGCCGTCTCGTAGATCAGCTCGCTGTCGGGCTTGGTCATCTGCTTGGACGGGACGTCCAGCACCGCCGTGGCGTAGCCGATCTTGCCGCCGGGGGCGAGGGCGGACGGGTCCGCGTACGGGCTGCGCACCTGGGCGACCTTCGGAAGCGCGGAGACCTCGGCGAGCATGGCCTCGACCTGCCGCCTGGTGGCGGGGGCGTTCAGCCCGGCGTCGCCGCGCAGGACGATCTGCATCGTGTCGCCCGCACGGCCGAGACCGTGCGCGGTCAGCAGGTCGGCGGCCTCCTGGGACTCGGTGCCGGGGAGCGAGTAGTCGTTGCGGTAGTCGTCGCCGGCCACCGTCGCGGCGCCCCAGACCCCGGCGAGGACCGCGACCCAGAGCACCAGGACGAGCCAGCGCCGCCGATGAGCGAACCCCGCGACGCGGGCGAAGAAGCCCGTGGGCGGGCGCACCGCCCTGGCCGGTGATTCTTCCGTCAATGTCATGACCATTTCCTCACGGTTGATTACTTTCAGTAGCGGGACGTGGGCGTGCGTGATCAGCGGTGGGGCGGCGGGCGAGGTGGAGC
>NZ_SMJX01000285.1 GCF_004348535.1 Actinomadura sp. KC216 | reverse complement strand
CCCGAAGACCACGCCCGCCCCATCTCCGAAGCCCTGCCCGGCTCGGAACTGGTCCTCCTCCCGGACCTGGGCCACGTCATCGAGCTGGAGGCCCCCAAAGCCCTGGCCGCCCTGATAGCCCGCCACACAACCGCCCGCCCCTGAGAAATCCGGTCGATCGGTCATCCAGCGTCCGCCCGGACACGAATGCCGGACGATCGCTCGCGACCGGGTGGACGTGATGCCTCGCTCACCGGAGGCGCGGGCGGCGTGACCCCACCGTGTGAAGGGACGGAAGACATGAAGGGCGAACGCGTATCGCAGATCGGCAAGCGCACGGCGATGATCTCGCTCGCCGGCGTCGCCGCCGCGACGGCGCTGGTGGGCACCGCGCCCAGCGCCGCGGCGACCCCGACCGGCTGCGCCGGCGTGCAGGTCGACGGCCAGAACTACGAGAGCCGGTGCACCGGCGGCACCGGAGAGCACCGCGTGTGGGCGCGGCAGGACGTCCCCTTCCTCGGCGTTCTCGATTGCTTCGGGCCGTGGGTGCCGGTGGGTTCCGTCTCGCGCGTGACCTGCAGCATCCACCAGACCGTCTTCGTCACGCACCAGACCCGGGGATGACGCCCGGCCACTGACCGGAACAGCCCTTGATCGCCCGCCTCTCCGCCTGGAGCAGGCCGAGGTCAAGGGCTGTCCCCTGGGAGGATGTCGTGGTGGTTCGGGTGCGGGAGCGTGTCGCGGGTTATGTGATCAGGGACGGGGGCGTCCCCGAGCTGCTGGTCTTCGATCACGTCGGCATGCCCGAGGCGGGAACTCAGGTTCCCGCGGGCGGCGTCCGTCCTGGGGAGGGGCTGGAGAGCGCCGTTCTTCGGGAGGTCGCCGAGGAGACCGGGCTGGTCAGCGCGTCCGTGGTCCGGCAGGTCATGGTGGAGGACAAGCCGCATCCCGAAACGGGACAGCCGCGAAGGACCGCGTTCTTCCATCTTCACGTGCCCGAGACCACGGCCGATGCGTGGAACCACACGGTGCGCGGGGGGGGCAGCGATGCAGGCATGACGTTCGCCTGCCGATTCCTGCCACTGCCGCTGGAGGAGCCGCTGGCGGACGAGCAGGACGCCTGGCTGGGCCACATCGACCCGCACTGGGCGACTAGACGGAGCTAACGAAAAGACGAGACTGGCGCCCGCCTCTCGTGGAGGGCGGGCGCCGGTGCATCGCGCGGCCAATCTAGGCCGGCTCGGCCCCGTGACCGGTCGCGATCGCGTCGATGTGGCCGGCAAGCTCGAAATCCTTCTTCGTGATCCGGTGGCCGGCGTCATGCGTAGTGATGGCGAACCGGATGCGTTGCCACGTGATGTGAATGTCCGGATGGTGTCCGATCTCGCGGGCCTTCGCGGCGACGTACATGGCCAGGTGCACGGTCTCGTGGTACGAGTGCTTGAACGTCCGCGTGATCGCGTCGCCGTCTCGCTCCCAGCCGGGCAGGGCGGCGAGTTGCTCGGCTATCTGGCCGTCCGTCAGGGGCTCCGGGATGGTCACGGCTACCTCCAGGGGTCAGGTGACGGAGGCGATGATCTCAGTCAGATCCCGGCCGCGCGGGCTGTGGGCCCACGCCGAGGCGTGTGCGGGGAGCGCGGCCAACTCGGCGCGGAGTCGCTCAGATCCCGTCTCCGTGCAGACGGTGGCGGCACCGGCCGCGATCGCCACCGCCCTCTCGGGCTGATCGGTAGCGGCCAGCGCGGCTGCTTGCCGTGCCCGGAAGACGCCCGTGTCTCGCCGATGGTCGTCCGGCTGGTCACCGAGGATCTCGTCCCATAGCCGCGCCGCATCGTCGTGCGCGCCCGCTCTGCCGTACGCCGTTGCGCGCTGGATGTCCATATACCGCGGGGTGCGACGGCACGCGTTGCCCCATGGGTATTCGCCGTCGACCTGCTCGACAAGAGCTTGAGCATCGTCGAGGGTCCGGTCGATGGCGGTACGGTCGCCGAGAAAGCCGTACCCGTGTGCGATATGGACGAGCGCGAGGACGCGGACTTTTGGAGAGAGGTGACGCTCGTCGGCGAGGGCGGCCTGCGCGTAGTCGACGATGGCCGCGCCGTCATGGAGATCCACGGCGTGCATCGCTTTGTTCGCGAGAGCGTAGGAGACGAGTTGAGGGTCGCCGTGGCGATGCGCCATGTCGAGGGCCTCTGTCCGCCAGTGCGCGGATCGTTCGAGGTCGGCCGCATCCTGGTAGAGCCACCCCAGCAGTGCCGCGTAGGCCACCCCCATCTCAAGCAGCCCGCGCCGGACGGGCGAGTCAGCGGCCCTGACGAGCTGCTTGAGAAGCCGCGTCTGCGCGTCCACGGTAGCGATCAGCATGTGAGGGCCCAGCCAGATGTCGGCGCTGTAATGGCCAGGTAGCTGCTGGCGGAAGTAGCCGACGAGTTCCGGCGCCACAGGCCCATAGTGACCGCTGCCGGGCGTGATGGTAGCGGCCCCGGCAGCGATGCCCATCTCCAGTACCTCGGGCCGGCGCACGCGGCCGTGCGGATCGTCGGCGAGCCGCTCGTCGGTCTCGCTGAACAACTCGTCTTCCGAGATCTGGAGAGCGCGGGCCCACAGGATGCGGTAGCGGGGCCCCGGCTTGTGCTCGCCGGCCTCGTGGCCGCGGATGGTCCGCTCAAGGTCGTGCAGGGTGGGGAGCCGGCGCCGGACGGGCTCGGGGGCGAGGTCGCGCCATCGTTCGGCGACGTCGGCGACGGTCAGCCCGGCCGCCTTCCTCGCGGCACGCAGGCGCACACCGATGACCGTGTTCTCAGACGACATGTTGCGACGCACCTCGGCCGGATGTCCGCGGATGCCGTGACGCATCCGCGCTCACCCGGGATTATCACGCTGACCTGTGGCGCCTGCCACAGGTTCACTGATGGTGACCGCGAAATCACCGTGCACCGCAACCGGGAGACGACCCCATGACCTCGCCTCCAGAAGATCTCGACGCGCGACTCGCCCGACTACTCAAGGACTTCCCCGAGTGGGCGTGCCGGTATGAGCTGTACGTCAATCTGCTGCCTTGGGAGGCGCACCGGCGTCCGTATCGGGGCCCGGTCAACGGCGGGTTTGCCTGGATCCGCGCCGAGTCGGAGGAGCGGCTCCGCGAGTTGCTCGCCGCGGCGCAGGAGATCGAGGCCGGGCGTGGCGTCGAAGCGGCCGGCGACGCCCCCCTGCACAGGGGGTGCGTGCGGTGAGCGCGCCGAGGTACGCGCGGAACCACAGCACCGTCCTGTAGGCGCGGGCTGCGGCCACGCAGGGGTTGATGCGCCGGTTCGGCCGCTCGCCTGGTTCGGGGCCTCCACCGGTGTGTGGTGGGCGCTGGTCGGCGGCCGGTACCTCGTCCAGGCCAAGGAGTCTCACGACCTCGGCACCGAGATTCCCCTTCTAGACGCCGCGGCCCTCACTCCAAGGAGACGCCCCTGCCATGGGCCTGCACCGATCCCGACCCTGACGGCACCTCGTGCGGGATCTGCCCTGACTGCCGAGCTGCCCAAGGCAAATAGATCCCCCCAGAGTCCGCGTCCCGCGCCAGAAGGCGCGCACCCGGGGCGGCGGCATCAACCACGAGGCGCGCGCCGATGGAGGGCATCGTGACCATCACCACTGACCGGGCGGCTCAGGCCGCCAAGGATCCGCGTGAACTCGTCCCGCCCGAGGTGTGGAACCTCCTGGTCGAGGACCTGCGGCGCTACCACCACGTCACCCTTGGCTACGCCGAGCGGATGATGGGGCAGGCGCTGATCTTCCTGACGCGCTCGAGGCCACCATCCCGCAGCTCGTGGCGACCGGGTACCGGGTGGACGTGGAGTTCTGGCACGGCGAGCGGTCGCCGTGCTGCCCGCCGGAGTGCAACAACATGGGCGGGAAGTGACCACGCAGCAGATCGCGCCTGACACGACCAGGCGGGCGGGCGTCCAGCCCACGCATTACCACTGCTACGCGTGGTCGGGTGCCGGGCGGGAGTGGGAGCGGCTCGGGAAGCCCGACACGCTCGATCTCAACAGCCCGGACCGTCCGCCGGTGCGGACCGTTGATTGGCTGATCAAGTCGGCGCGGTTCGTCGCGGCCGTCCACACCGATCCGAAAGTCGCGCGCGACTGGCTGATGGGTGAGTGGGGCCGGGCGTGCGAGAAGGCGCTGAACCCCGTCCCGGACTGGGTGAGCGGTGAGGAGCGGGCAGTGCGGGCGCTGCGGGCGATCGAGACGTGCTGCTGGCCGTCCTCCAGCCAGTGGCTCGTCGGTGGCGTGATCGTGCTCATGGCCGTTGTCGGGACGTCCGAGCAGTGTCACTGAGCACGTTGAAGAGTGTCCCTCGCCGTCCGGACGGCGGCGAGGGGCGGTCGCGGTATTGACGGTCCTTGGTGGAGAAGGTGCGGCGGTAGGTGGTTGGGGGGACGCCTACGACGCGGGTGAAGTGGTGGCGGAGGTTGGCCGGGGTGCCGAGGCCGGAGCGTTCGGCTATCTGGCCTACAGGGAGCGTCGTCGTCTCCAGGAGTTCGCGGGCGTGGTCGATCCGGATTCCGCGCAGCCAGGCCATCGGGGTGGTGCCGGTCGCGGCGTGGAAGCGGCGGATCAGGGTGCGGGGGGTGACGTTGGCGCGGCGGGCGAGGGTGGTGACGGTCAGCGGCTCGTGGAGGCGGCGGCGGGCCCAGTCGAGGAGCGGGCCCAGCTCGTCCGGGGCCTGGACGGGGGCGGACGCGTCGATGTACTGGGCCTGGCCGCCGGGTCGGTGCGCGGGCATGACGAGCCGTTTGGCGAGCGCGCTCGCGACGGCGGCGCCGTGGTCGGCGCGGACGACGTGCAGGCACAGGTCGAGCCCGGCGGCGGTGCCCGCGCTGGTCAGGATGTCGCCGTCGTCCACGTAGAGGACGGACGCGTCCACCCGCACCTTCGGGTAGCGGCGGGCGAGCTGGTCGGCGTGCATCCAGTGGGTGGTGGCCGGGCGCCCGTCGAGGAGCCCGGCGGCGGCGAGGACGAACGCGCCCGTGCACAGCGCCACGATGCGGGCGCCGCTCGCGTGTGCGGCGCGGACGGCGTCCACCAGGTCGGGCGGCTGGTCGTCGAGGACGTTCGCGCAGGCGGGGATGACGACCGTGTCGGCGCCGGCCAGCGCGTCGAGTCCGTGCCGGGTGTGGGCGGCGAATCCGGCGGCGGTGCGCGTCCCGGCGGGGGCGCACAGGCGGAAGTCGTACCAGGAGTTCGCGAGGCCTGGACGTTCGTAGCCGAACACCTCGCACGGGATGGCCAGCTCGAAGATCGGTACGCCCTCGGTCACGGCGACGGCCAGCTTGTGCATGTCACAAATTTAGCGATGATGGTCGCTTCTGCCACTTCTGCCGCCGCCCCGGCGGCGGAAGGCTCGGGGTATGGACGATTTCCCTGATGGGCGGGCCTCCTTCGACCCGCCCGCGCCGGCCGCCGAGCGGGTGTGGCGGCATGTCGTCGGGCTGCTGGAACGCGAGCGGGCGGAGATCGCCGGGCGGGACGTGAGCGCGCCGGTCGACGTCCGGGGGCTGCGGGCCGCGATCGGCGCCTACGACTTCGGGCGGCCGGTGCCGGCGGAGGACGTGATCGACGATGTCGCGGTGTTGCTTCGCGCGACGACCGTCCACACGACGCATCCGCGCTATTTCGGCCTGTTCAACCCAACCCCGACGCTGATGGGGGTGGTCGGGGACACGCTGGCGGCCGCGTTCAACCCGCAGATGGCGGCGTGGTCGCATGCCCCGGCCGCCGTCGAGATCGAGGCCCATCTGCTGCGCTTCCTCGGCGGACGGCTCGGCTACCCACCTGGGCGGGTGGCCGGGTCGTTCACCAGCGGCGGCGCGGAGGCGAACCTGACGGGCGTGCTGCTGGCGCTCACCCGGACGTGGCCCCGGTACGGCGAGGACGGTCTGCGCGCCCTGCCCGGCCGCCCGGTGATGTACGCGTCCGCGGAGAGCCACCTGGCCTGGCTCAAGATCGCGCACGCGACGGGGCTCGGGCGGGACGCAGTCCACCTCGTACCCACCGGGCCCGACCTGCGGCTGGACGTCCAGGAGCTGGCCCGGCGGGTGGCGGCGGACCGGGCGGGCGGCGACCTGCCGTTCCTCGTCGTCGCGACCGCCGGGACGACCGGCGCCGGAGCCATCGACCCGCTGCCCGAGCTGGCGGACCTCTGCGCCGACCTCGGGCTCCGCCTCCATGTCGACGCCGCCTACGGTGGCGCGGCGGCGCTGTCCGACACGCTGCGCCCGGCGCTGTCCGGGATCGAGCGCGCCGACTCGATCACCGTGGACGCGCACAAATGGCTGAGTGTCCCGATGGGGGCGGGCGCGCTGCTGACCACCGACGGCGAGGGCCTGGCGGAGACGTTCCGGGTGACGACGTCGTATATGCCGGACGACGTCCCCGACACCGTCGACCCGTACACCTCCAGCCAGCAGTGGTCGCGGAGGTTCATGGGCCTGAAGCTGTTCCTCAGCCTGGCCGTCGCGGGCCGCGCCGGATACGCCGAGCGGCTCGACCACGACGCGGCGCTCGCGGACGGCCTCCGCGAAAGCCTGCGCGGCACCGGATGGACCATCGTCAACGACACCCCGCTCCCCGTGGTCTGCTTCGCCGACCCCGAAGACGCGACGTGGGAGCACCACGACGCGCTGGCCCGGCGGGTCGTCGGCGGCGGGCGGGCGTGGATCAGCCCCGTGAAGGTGGCCGGACGTGCCGCCCTGCGCGCCTGCGTCATCAGCCACCGGACGGCGCCGTCCGATGTCGACGAACTCGTCCATGCGGTGAACGACGCGAAGAAGTGAGGTACCGCGCGCCGGACGCCCTAGACGGGAACGAATTACTTGTTCATGAAAGTGATCGGTGACTAATCGGGAATGACTGAGGGTCATGAAGACCCTCAAGATCGGATCCGGCGGGCGGGACGGCGAACCCGGGTCCCCCGCGCTCTTCCAGGCGGAGGGGCCGGCCCGTACCGACTGGATCGTGTACGGCCTGACCGCGGGGCTGTCCATGGCGTTCGTGATCTGGGGCGCGGTGTGGACGGACAGCCTCAGCTCGACGGCCCAGTCCGTCCTGGACTGGCTGCTGGCGAACGTGGGCTGGCTGTTCGTCCTCGCCGCCACCGGGTTCGTGATCTTCTCGCTGTGGCTGGCGATGAGCAAGTACGGCCGGATCCCGCTCGGCCGGGAGGACGAGGAGCCGGAGTTCCGGACGGTCTCGTGGATCGCGATGATGTTCAGCGCGGGCATGGGCATCGGGCTGATGTTCTTCGGCGTCGCGGAGCCGCTCACGCATTTCGTGGATCCGCCGCCCGGCACCGTCGCGCCGCAGAGCGAGCCGGCCATCGAGACCGCGATGGCCACGACGATGTTCCACTGGACGCTGCACCCCTGGTCGATCTACGCCGTGCTCGGCCTCGCGATCGGGTACGGGCACTACCGCCGCGGCCGCAGCCAGCTGATCAGCTCGGCGTTCGTGCCGCTGATCGGGCGGCACGGGACGGGCCCGGTCAGCAAGCTCATCGACATCCTCGCGCTGTTCGCCACGCTGTTCGGCTCGGCCGCGTCGCTCGGCATCGGCGCCCTGCAGATCCGCACCGGGCTGCAGGAGGCCGGCTGGATCGAGTCGCTCGGCACCACGGTCCTCGTGCTGATCATCGTGGTGCTGACGATCGGCTTCGTCCTGTCGGCGGTGTCCGGCATCGCCCGCGGCATCCAGTGGCTGTCCAACATCAACATGGTGCTGGCGGCCGTCCTCGCGTTCTTCGTGTTCGTCGTCGGGCCGACGGTGTTCATCCTGGAGCTGCTGCCCACCTCGATCGGCTCGTACATCCGGGACTTCGGCGAGATGGCGTCGCGGTCGGGCGCGACCGGCGGCAAGCCCATGCAGGACTACCTCGCCGACTGGACGATCTTCTACTGGGCGTGGTGGATCTCCTGGTCGCCGTTCGTCGGCATGTTCCTCGCCCGGATCAGCCGCGGCCGGACCATCCGCCAGTTCGTCGCCGGGGTGATCCTCGTGCCGAGCGTGGTCAGCCTGGTCTGGTTCGCGATCTTCGGCGGGACGGCGATCCGCCAGCAGCACGAGCACCTCGACCCGTACGGGGACGGGTCGGAGGAGCAGATCACTTTCAACGTCCTCGGCAACCTGCCCTGGGAGCTGCTCACCGCGATCGTCGTGATGATCCTGGTCGCGATCTTCTTCGTGTCGGGCGCGGACGCGGCGTCGATCGTCATGGGCACGCTGTCGCAGCGCGGCTCGGCCTCGCCCGCCCGCTGGATGGTGATCTTCTGGGGCGCGATGACCGGCGGCGTCGCCGCGATCATGCTGGTGATCGGCGGGGACAAGGCGCTGAGCGGCATCCAGAACATCACCTTCATCGGCGCGCTGCCGTTCGCGATCGTGCTGATCCTGCTGTGCGTCTCGCTGGCCAAGGACATCCGCGACGACCCGATGATGCGCCGCCAGCTCAAAGGCGCCGAGGTCCTGGAGGGCGCGGTCGTCTCCGGCACCGAACGCCACGAGGGCGAGTTCGAGCTCGTGACGCAGCCCGCCCCCGAGGACGACGAACCACCGCCGACCGGCGCCCGGCCGTGACCATCCACCGGCCCGCGCCGCGGGACGGTGGGCGCCGGTCAGGCGTAGGGGTTCTTTCCCTCCTTCAGGCGGGTGGCGAATTCCTTCAGGGCGTCCAGGGCCCGGAGGTAGGGCATCGGGCCGTAGGAGATGCGGGCCACCCCGGCGGCGGCCAGGTCGGCGACGGACGAGCCGGGCATCTGGTTCGCGTTGATCGGCCCCGGCAGCTCCTTGACCAGCGTCGGGACGGCGTCCAGCGGCGCGGTGATCGGGTACACGCAGTCGGCGCCGGCCTCAAGGTACAGGCGGCCCCGGGTGATCGCGGCGTCGACCGGGTCCGGGACCTTGGCGATGAACGTGTCGGTCCGCGCGTTGATCACCAGCGCGTCGCCGGCGGCGGCGCGGACGGCGGCGATGAACTCGGCCTGCGTCTCCGGCCCGGCGAGCTCCCCGGCGTAGGTGTCCTCCAGGTTGCATCCCGCGGCGCCGATGGCGAGCAGCCGCTCGGCGAGCTCGCCCGGCGCCAGCCCGTACCCCGCCTCGGCGTCCACGGTGACGGGGACGGACGCGGCCCTGATCACCCGGCCGGCCGCGGCGAACATCTCCTCGGCGGGCGCGCCCTCGTGGTCGGGATAGCCGAGCATCGCGGAGACGGCGGCGCTGGCGGTCGCGAGCGCCGGGAAGCCCGCCTCCTGGACGGTCGTGGCGCTCGCCGCGTCCCAGACGTTCGGCAGCAGCAGCGGATCACCGGGGCGGTGCAGGTCGCGGAGTACGGCGGCATTGTCGGTCATCGGTTCTCCCTTCCCTCATCGAATGGACTGGGCAGACCGCCGAAGTGTGACATCCTCCCGGGACGTTCGCCGGGACCTTGCCCCGGCGTTTGCCCGTCCGGCGGGCTGGGTTAGCGTCGAGATGATCAGCCGAACCGGGATGAGGGAGTGCGCATGCTGCCGTGGTCCGCCGAGCTCGCCGGCCGCCTGGAAGAGCACGTCGTCGCCAGCGAGCTGCTGCGCGGCAACCCGCTGGGCGACCCGCACGAGCGGCCCGTCCTGGTGTACGTCCCGCCCGGTTACGACGACGAGCCGGAGCGCCGTTACCCCAGCGTGTACGTGATCCAGGGGTTCACCGGGCACATCGAGATGTGGCGCAACCGGATGCCGTACCGGCAGCCGTTCCCGGAGACCGCGGACGCGGTGTTCGCCTCCGGCGAGGCCCCGCCCGCGATCGTGGTGTTCGTGGACGCCTGGACGGCGCACGGCGGCAGCCAGTTCGTCGACTCGCCCGGCACGGGCCGCTACCACTCCTACATCTGCGACGAGGTCGTCCCGTGGGTGGACGCCCGCTTCCGGACGCTCGACGCCCCGGAGCACCGCGCGATCAGCGGCAAGTCCAGCGGCGGCTACGGCGCGATGATCACGCCGATGCTGCGTCCCGACCTGTTCGGCGCGCTCGCGACGCACGCGGGCGACGCGCTGTTCGAGTACTGCTACCTGCCCGAGTTCCCCAAGTGCGTCCGGCATCTGCGCGCCTACGACGGCGACATCTGGCGCTGGTGGGACGACTTCAAGGGGCGCGTCGCGTTCACCCGGCCCGAGGACATGGAGCTGATCAACGTCCTCGCCATGGCGCTGTGCTACTCCGCGCGCGAGGACGGCACGCCCGAGCTGCCGTTCGACCCGGTCACCGGCGCGATGCGGCCGGACGTCTGGGACCGCTGGCTGGCCTGGGACCCGGTCCGGATGGTGCCGGTGCACGCCGAGGCGATGCGCTCGCAGCGGGCGATCTGGATCGACGGCGGCACGCGCGACGAGTGGTTCCTGGACGTCGGCGCGCAGGCGTTCCGCCAGGCGCTCCTCGACGCCGGCGTCCGCGATGACGTGATCCACTTCGAGCTGTTCGAGGCGGGCCACGGCGGGATCGACTACCGCTACCCGCCCGCCCTCGCCTGGCTCTGCCGCGCCATCGCGCCCTGACGCCGTCGCCCCTGACGCAGGGTCGCCCCTACGCCGTCGCCTTGGCGCAGGGTCTCCCCTTACGCCGTCGCGCCCTGATGC
>NZ_SMJX01000284.1 GCF_004348535.1 Actinomadura sp. KC216 | reverse complement strand
CCCCCATCCCGCCAAGCGCAGCTCGACCCCCAGAGGAGGTGCGCACATGTCCAGAAGGTCACGCTTCCTGGCGGCGGTGATCCCGCTCGCCGTGACCCTCGTCCTGCCCGCCGCCACGGCGTCGGCCGCTCCCGTCCGGAGCGACGACGCCGCCGCGCAGGCCCAATCCCGCCAACCCGCCACCCTCGCCCCCAGGCCGGACGTGGCCGGAGAGAAGACGGCCACGAACGCCGTCCTCCGGTACGCGCCCGACAGCCGAACCACCCGGGTGACGCTCCGCTCGCCCGGCTCCAGCTACGTCAAGGTGCATTTCGCGTCCGTGCGGCTGCTCTCCGGCGACCGCGTCACGGTCGCCTCGCCGTCCGGCCGTGAGGTGCACACCTACAACGGCGACCCGACCGTCCGGAAGCAGCCCGGCGACTCCCCGTTCACCGTCCACGGCGGGACGGGCTTCGCCGCGATGTCCATCGACGGTGACACCGCCGTCGTCACCCTGCACTCGGCCAAGAAGCGCGGCAACGCCGCGGCGCTGACCCGGCAGGGTTTCGGCGCCCGGATCGACTCCTACTTCCGCGGCTTCACCCAGGCGGAGTACGCGTCGGCCAACCCCCGCGCGTTCAGCGTGTGCGGCGCCGAGGACCGCCGGGACGTGACCTGCTACAAGACGAGCCATCCCACCGAGTACGCCCGGTCCCGCGCGGTCGCCCGCCAGCTCCTGAACGGCCTCGGGCACTGCACGTCGTGGCGCGTCGGTGACACCAACACGATGCTCACCAACCAGCACTGCATGGAGAGCGCGGCCGACCTGCGCGGCAGCGAGTTCCAGTTCGACTACGAGTGCTCCACGTGCGGCGGCCGCGACCCGCGCGCCGGCGTCAAGGTCAGCGGGGCCCAACTGCTCAAGCTGAGCCCGCTCAGCGCCCTCGACTACGCCCTGTTCTCGGTGAACAACTTCGAGAGCATCCAGCAGTTCGGGACGCTGTACCTGGAGACCCGCGAACCCACCGCCGGTGAGCGGATCTACATCCCCGGCCACGGCGACACGCTGCCGAAGCGGCTGACGATCGTCGAGGACGGCGGCGGGAACTGCGTGATCCGCACGCCGTCGTCCGGGGTGAACACCGGGTACATGTGCGACACCTCCGGCGGGAACTCCGGTTCGCCGGTCCTCGCCGGGTCCTCGCACAAGGTGATCGCGCTGCACCACCTCGGCGGCTGCCCGAACTGGGGCACCCGCATCAGCCTCGTCTACAAGGAGATCTCGGCCCTGATCGACAATGAACCGGGAGCCGCCGACTCCCGCGTCCTGAGCGGCTGACCCGCTCAGGACGGCACTGACCTCTCGTCCGGGACGTTTCTCCTCCCGTGGGTCCCGGCCGGGAGCGCTGTCCGGCGATCCCTTGGCGGGGAGGACGCCGGACGCCCGCCGGTACCGCACCGGCCGTGACCTGGCCCATGAGCCGGTGCGGTACCGCGACGGGGATTCTCCGCCCTCCCTTTTCCGGTCATCGGGACAGCGCCTGGTCGCGCGCCCCCGCGCCCTCTACGATCGCCCCAGCTCAGGCCGCCCTCGCGGCGGCGCCGATCGGGCCAGGCGCGGGCCCCTCAGGTCGCCCGGCCGTGCCCAGTGATGGGCCCCGGCCGCCGGCGTCCGCTGGGAGGAACACATGGACCGGACCGCTGACTACGTCGTCGTGGGCGCCGGCAGCGCGGGCTGCGTGCTGGCGCGGCGCCTGGCCGAGTCGGGCGCGGACGTCGTCCTGGTCGAGGCCGGCGGCCCGGACCGGACGCCGCTGGTGCGCAAGCCCGGCCTGATCGCCGTCTTCCACAACGTCCCGCAACTGAAGAAGAAGCTGGACTGGGGCTTCTACACCACCCCGCAGAAGAGCGCCCTCGACCGGAGGATCCCGCAGACGAAGGGCCGCGTGCTCGGCGGCTCCGGGTCGATCAACGGGATGCTGTTCGTGCGCGGCAACCGCAAGAACTTCGACGACTGGGCGGCGGACGGCTGCACCGGCTGGAGCCACGACGACGTCCTCGCCAGCTTCAAGCGCATGGAGAGCTGGGAGGACGGCGCGACCGCCCTGCGCGGCGCGGGCGGCCCGATCCAGGTGACGCGGCAGCGCGACCTCACCCCCGCGTCGGAGGCGTTCATCGAGGCGCTGATCGAGACGGCGGGCGTCAAGCGCAACGACGACTACAACGGCGAGGTGCAGGACGGCGCGGGGATCTTCCAGCAGAGCGTCCACGAGGGGCTGCGCTACAGCTCGTCCGTCGGGTACCTCGACGACCACGGCCTGCCGAACCTGACGGTCGTGACCGGGGCGATGGTGGAGCGGGTCGCCGTCCGGGACGGGCGGGCCACCGGGATCGAGGTCGTCACGAAGAAGGGCCGCGGGACGGTGCGCGCGTCCCGCGAGGTGATCCTCGCGGCGGGCACGTTCGGGTCGCCGCACCTCCTGCTGCTGTCGGGCGTCGGCCCGGCCGCGCACCTGCGGGACCACGGCATCGACGTGCACGCCGACCTGCCCGTCGGCGACAACCTGCACGACCACATGTTCGTCCCGATGACCTACGTCATGGACACGGCCCGGCACCGGGGCACCGCGCCGTACTTCGCGTCCGGCGTCGTCAAGGAGTGGACGAAGGGCGGGACGTGGGTCGCGCGCAGCGTGTTCGAGGCGGTCGGCTTCGTCCGCACCGGCCAGGCCGACGGCATCCCCGACCTCCAGCTGCACGCGCTGCCGTGGTCGTACCCGTTCCCGAACCAGGACGCGCCCGTCCGGCACAAGGTGGACAAGCGCTCCGCCCTCACGATCATGCCGACGCTGATCTACCCGAAGAGCCGCGGGACGCTGCGGCTGGCGTCCACGGACCCGTCCGCCGCGCCCCTGATCGACCCGGCCTACCTGACCGACCCGGACGACGCGCGCCTCCTGCTGGACGGCATCGAACTGGTCCGAGAGGTGATGGCGAACAAGACGATCGCCGGCGACGTGAAGGAAGAACTCTCACCGGGCCCAGGCTTCCCGGACAGAGAGGCCCTGGCCAAAGAGTTGCCGAACCGGGCGACAACGGTCTACCACCCGGTCGGCACGTGCCGGATGGGCGCGGACGAGCGGGCCGTGGTCGACCCGGAGCTGCGGGTCCGCGGCATCGAGGGCCTGCGGGTCGCGGACGCGTCGATCATGCCGTCGATCACGGGCGGGAACACCAACGCCCCGAGCATGATGATCGGCGAGCACGCCGCGAAACTGATCCTCAGCGACTGACAGGGAACGCGGCCACCCACCGGCGCTGCCACGGCGTCTCGACGGCCCGAGGATGGTGGTGTTCGCGCGCCCACGCGACGGCTTCGGACGGCTCCACCCCCGACAGGACGGCCAAGCACGCGATGACCGTTCCGGTGCGTCCGACGCCGCCTCCGCAGGCGACCTCGACCGCCGCACCGGAACGAGCCCGCTCGTGCAGGGCCTGGATGTCCCGGACGGCCGCGCCCCGGTCACGCGGCAGCAGAAAGTCAGGCCACTCGATCCAGGCGGAAGGCCAGCGGATTTCAGGTTCGTGACGCCGACGAAGCCGCCCCGACCCCAGATAGAGTCCGAAGTCAGGCGCGGGCCCGTCCGGCAGTGGATGACGCAGCCCGCGCCCCCGAACAAAAGCGCCATCCGGAAGCTGAATCGCATCGGTCAGCAGCGTGGTCACGAGGTCATCTCCCGTCGGCGGGCGCGGTGGTTGGCGACATTGAGGCGGTTCCCGCACACGTCGGGCATGCAGTAGCGGCGCCGCCCGGCCCGGCTGACGTCGGCGAACACACCGCGGCACCCAGGCGCGGCGCAGGCGCGAAAACGGTCGTGCCCGAGCGCCCGCACGACACCGAGCAGCCCGACGCCCACCAACGCGGCCAGCTCGTCCGCGAGCGGCGCACCCGTAGCGGTCGGGACGAACCACTGCCACGGCCCATCGGGCTCACGCCGCAGGACGGGCGGGAGCCCGGCACGCCCGAGCAGCACGCCCGCCCCCGCGACGGCCTGCTCGGCCGTCTCCGTCTCCATGATCCCGCGCACCTCCCGGCGGAGGAGCTGGACCTGGAAGACGTCCTCATGGACCGGCGCCCGCAGCTCATGCCCCGCGATCAGCTCGGACAGCGCGCCGAGATCGGGCAGCGCCTCCGCGCCCCGCACGGTCGGCGACGTGCTGACCAGCACGTTGGCCAGCTCGATCCCGGCCGCATAGGCACCGATCGGGATGTACAAGGGGAAACCCTCCTGTAAGAGCTACAGAAGGACTATACCCCTTACGCGGGTTCGGTGGCGGTGAGGTGGAACTCAAGACCGTTGCCGCCCGCCGCAGAGACCTCGACATGGCTCCCATGCCGCAGATCGCCGGCCAGCAGCAGATCGGAGAGCCGGTCGTCCACCTGCCGCTGGATCGTGCGGCGCAGCGGACGGGCGCCGAACTCGGGCTGGTAGCCGCGCCGCGCCAGCCAGTCCACGGCCTCGGTGGTGAAGGACACGTCGACGTCCTGCGCGCGGAGGCGGCGGCGCGTCTCGTCCAGCAGCAGATCCGTGATCTGCCGGAGCTGCCCCTCCTCCAGCCGCTGGAACACGATGATCTCGTCGATCCGGTTGAGGAACTCGGGCCGGAACGACTCGCGCAGCCGCCGCATGATCCGGTCGCTGAGCGCGGCGCTCGGCCCGTCGCCGTCGCCGGGCGTGCCGAACCCGATCTCCGTCCGCCCGGTGATCAGCTCGGACCCCAGATTGCTGGTCATGATCACCACGGTGTTGCGGAAGTCGACGGTGCGTCCCTGCGCGTCCGTCAGCCGCCCGTCGTCCAGGAGCTGCAGCAGGACGTTGAACACGTCCTGGTGCGCCTTCTCGATCTCGTCCAGCAGGATCACCGAGTACGGCTGCCGCCGCACCGCGTCGGTCAGCTGCCCCGCCTCCTCGTAGCCGACGTATCCGGGCGGCGCGCCCATCAGCCGGCTCACCGTGTGCCGCTCCTGGAACTCGCTCATGTCGAACCGGACCAGCCGGTCGCGGCTGCCGAACAGCGCCTCCGCCAGCGCCTTCGCGAGCTCCGTCTTCCCGACACCGGTCGGCCCGAGGAACAGGAACCCGCCGATCGGACGGTCCGGATCGCCCATGCCCGCCCGCGACCGCCGGACGGCCCGCGCCACCGCCGCCACCGCGTCCTCCTGCCCGATCACCCGCTCGTGCAGGTGCTCTTCGAGCCGGGTCAGCCGCTCGCGCTCCGCCTGCGTGAGCTGCGTGACGGGCACGCCGGAGATCCGAGACACGACCTCCGCGATGTCCTCGGTCGTCACGCACGGGACGGCGGCCGGCGCGTCCTCGTCGCGCGTCTCCGCGAGGTCCTTCTCCAGCCGCCCGATCTCGTCGCGCAGCTCGGACGCCTTCTCGTAGTCCTCGTCCGCGACGGCCTGGTCCTTCTCCCGCCGCCGCCGGTCGAGCCGCTGCTCCATCTCGCGGCGCCCGCCGTCCCGCGTCCCCGACCGCAGCCGGACCCGAGCACCCGCCTGGTCGATCAGATCGATCGCCTTGTCCGGCAGGAACCGATCCGTCAGATACCGGCTGGAAAGATCCACAGCCGCGAGCAGCGCCTCGTCCGTGAACCGCACCTGATGATGCGCCTCGTACCGATCGCGCAGCCCCCGAAGGATCTCGACGCTGTCGTCAGTGCTCGGCTCCGGCACCAGGATCGGCTGGAACCGCCGCTCCAGCGCCGCGTCCTTCTCGATGTTCCGCCGGTACTCGTCGACGGTCGTCGCCCCGACGACGTGCAGCTCCCCCCGCGACAGCGGCGGTTTCAGCATGTTCCCCGCGGACATGGCGCCCTCCGCGCCGCCCGCGCCCACGATCGTGTGGATCTCGTCGATGAACACCACCAGATCGTCGGAGTGCTCGCGGATCTCGTCCACGACCTTCTTCAGCCGCTCCTCGAAGTCGCCCCGGTACCGCGTCCCCGCGACGATCCCGCCGAGATCCAGCTGCACGATCCGCTTCCCGCGCAGCGTCTCGGGGACGGCGTCGTCCACGATCCGCTGCGCGAGCCCTTCGGCGATCGCGGTCTTCCCGACGCCCGGATCGCCGATCAGCACCGGATTGTTCTTGGTGCGCCGCGACAGGACCTCCACGGTCTCCTCGATCACGTCCTCGCGCCCGATCACCGGATCGATGCGGCCCTCCCGGGCCAGGGCGGTCAGGTCGCGTCCGAACTCGTCCAGCGTCGGCGTCCCGGACGCCTGCCCGCCGCCTCCGCCACTAGGCGGCTGCTGCCCACCGGTGGCCGCCTGCTGCAGCGAGTCGGGCGTCACATGCTCATGATCAAGGATCCGTCCGGCACTGGACCCGCGGTCAAGCGCCAGCGCGAAAAGCAAATGCTCAGGCCCGATATAGGACGACCCCAGCGCCCGCGAAACCTGATGCGAATCGAGCAGCGCCCGCTTGGCCGACGGCGTCAACTCCGGCGGGACGTCCCGTGGCTCACCCCGCCGCGCATGCTCCTCGATCTCCCCTTTGATCTTGTCCGGATCGGCCCCGGCCCGCGCCATCCACTGCCGCGTCCCCTGCTGCCGCGTCGCGGCCCACAGCAGATGATCGGTGTCCAGATCGACGCTGCCCCACTCCGCCGCCTGAGCGGCCGCGTCCCGCACCAGCTCCCGCGCGGGCTCGCTCATCAGCCGCGCGAGGCTGATCCGCTCCACCGGCCGGCGCTGCGCCCGCGCACCGAAGAACCGGGCGAGCATCTCCTCGAACGGGTCCATGCCGCCGGAACCGGATCCGTACCACCCCGAGGTCATCTCCGAAACCCTCCTGCCCCCGTTGAAGACGCGTTACGGCAACGGTCGGGACGTGCCCATGGCACGCTCCGGAAAACCCCCAGCTCCGCGGCCCACGCCCGAGGCTACGCACGTTCCGGCCCGCCCGCCCGGCCGTTACGGAGCCGTTCTCAACAACAGGCAGAACTCGTTCCCCTCGGGATCGGCCAAGACGACGTTGCCCGGGTACCGAGCCAGAACCGTCGCCCCGAGCGCGGTCAGCCGCCGGATCTCCGCCTCCGCGTCCACAGCGACCAGATCCAGGTGCACGCGGTTCTTCACACTCTTGCCCTCCGGGACGAGCTGGAAGAACAACCGAGGCCCACCGCCAGCCGCCTCGACGAGCACGGTCGGATCGTCCTCGACACTCGTGATCCCCATGGACCGCAACCGCGCCAGCTCCGCATCGTCGTAAGGCGCGACGGCATACCCGTCCAGAGCCGCAGCCCAGAACCGGGCGGTCGCGGCGGGACGAGCACAGTCGAAGACGATGTCACGAAGGAGCGCCATCCCCCCATGATCGACGCACCCGCCGCCCGACGTCACACGATCTCCTCGCCAGAAAGGGACGTCACGCCTGAGTCAGGCATGACCGGAACGGCGCGGGTTGCCGTCCGTACCGCGGGCCTGGCGCTCCACACCGCGGCGCATCGCCTCGACGAGCACCTTTGCGACGAGACCGAGAATGACGAGGTCGCCGATCATCTGCACCATCGTCAGCGCCCGCGCGGCCTGGGAGAGGGGCACGATGTCGCCGAAGCCGACCGACGAGAACACCGTCATGGTGAAGTACAGGGCATCGACATGCGTCAAGGGCTCGGAGAAGGCACGCCCGGCCCCATGCCCCATGAGGCAGTAGCACGCGGCGAACGCCAGCAGAAACGGCGGGACGCACGTGGCGAGCGCCTCGACGGTACGAAGCGGCGGGGACGGCGACCGCACGATCGCGCGGGCCTGCCAGACGATGAGCACGCCCAGGGCCGCCAGTGCCGCGACCAGCGCCACCGCGGTCATCGGCGTGAACGCCCTGTTCAGCGGCGCAGCGAAGTAGACGGCCAGCAGGCACGCCGTGGTCAGCCCCGTACGCAGCAGCGACGCGAACGTGAGCCGACGGCGTGTCCGACGCGAGCGGATGTCCACACCGCACCCATGCCCCCGAACCCGCCGCCGCGTACGCGCCCGCCCTGGAATGAAAGCGGTCGATGCGGAGGTCAGGCGGTTGCGGTCCTGGTCTTGGCCGCGGCACCAGCACGAGCGACACCGTCGACCGCAACGCAGATGCCGAACACGCGGTCGTGGCTGGTCCAGCCGTTGATGCGGCCCCGGTTATTGCTGATCTGCACGCGCTTCTTGGCCGCGTCCACGGCCGACACAAGGTGCAGATAGACCGTCCCGGCGACACGGGCAAGGACGATGTCCCCGACCTCCACCTTGGACGGGTCGACCGGAGCGACGACAACCCGCTGCCGACTCCGAATCAACGGGACCATGGAGGAGCCACTGGGCCGGAACTCCACAGTGGCCCCACCGGCAACCCTGCCCGCGTGCGCGTCCAATGGGCCCATCTAACGATCGTCGCAGGATGAGCGGAGCCACTCCACCGATTTACGGCCCACGCTTCCGCCGCCACGCCCAGCCATCTCCTTACAGTCTGAGGAACACCGGTTAGCGATCCGTAAGGGCTCTCCGCTTACGCACTTCCGTGGCCTTCCGTAAGCCCAGGCTCAGAACACCATTTGCGCAGGCTCGGCTGGACGCAACAGCAGGCCACCAACTGGGTCAACGCGTGCCCGCCGCAAAGGTTCTGCACCTGGATAAGGGACGACAACGTCTACGTCCTGTTCCAGTTCTACCGATGCCAGCAGTTCACGATGACGAACTGGGTCGGGACAACGAACTACTACAACCATCGGAACGTCCGCGTACAGCTCCTCGGATCCCGGCACGAGCACCTCGGGTATCTGTCGAGCAACCGCAGGGGTTCATCACGAACTGGAACCCGGTCTTCTACATCAACCTCTGCACCTGACACCCGGTGGCCATCGGTCTCCGGGCTCCTCGCCGTAAGACTCCAGGTTGATGTGCGCTGGATCGGGCTCGGAGATCATGGTGGAGTGACACGGCGCCGAGGAGAGAAGGGCACCTTCTGGCGAGTCGGCGGGAGGCCGCTGGCCGTCAGCCTCCTGTGCGTGCTGGCGGGCTGGCTGCTCCTGAGGCTGGACAGTAGCCCACCACCCAACTGCGATTTCAGCTGTGCCATGGCGAGCATCGGTTGGGAGTACTCCCTGGGCCTCCTGCTGCTCGGTGGGGGAATTCTGGCTTCTGGTGTCTTCATCCTGGTCTGCCTGATCCTCTACATCAGCAGGGGGCCGTAGAACGCGGACGGCGGCGGTGTGAATCGGCGTCCAGGCACTACGCCTTCGCGACGAGACCGAGAATGAACACTTCCAGGGGACACGCGGCGCTTTCGGCTACGGGTTGAGGCTGCCCGAGTGACGAAGCGCATCCTTCATTAGGGCGGTGAGGCGCTGTTTGCCCATTGCCGTGGGGGTTCCTGTCTGCCAGGCGTTGACCGAGTGCCATCCGGCCTCAGCCAGTGGGGGTATTGGGGCCAGGGTTTCTACATCGTCGGGGAGTTGCGGCAGTCTGACCATCAGCCAACTGGTTCCGAGGGCGGCGATGGCGATGATTCCGTTGGCCGCGAGGGCGGGAACGCCGAACAGAGGAATGATCGGGGTGTCGTCCGGGACGACCTCTTGGAACCGTTCCAGCAGATCGGGGTGGGTGTGAAGTGTCCATCCATCGAGGGTGAAGAGGTCATGGGGCGTGCTGGGGCGCTGGGCTTGCGCTTGTAGGTAGTCGATTAGCACCTGGTTGGCTGGATGATCGGCCAGTTCGGGGTTACCTCGTCCCATGACCGCCAGCGTATGTAGCGTGGTCGGATCTCCGCTCTGACCCGACCCACTGGGCAAGGCGGACGCGGCGGTCATGGAAGTTGGTTTCTGGTGGCGCGTTCGGCGGCGGCGTGCCACCAGCCGGGCGGGGACGGGCCGGTGACTTTTGAGGTGGGTTGATCGGGGTGAAGCCCGAGCCGTCGAAGCGCCTCAGCTTTGATCCGGACGGTGAACCAACCTCGCCAGCGGCGGCTGACGGCGTCGCGTCCGCAAGCCAGATCTATTCGGATTTCATCGCCCTGGAACGGCATCCAGTCGATGCCGCGCTCACGCAGTCAAGCTCGCGTCGCTGCCAATGGCGTCGGGCACTTGGCGACGTTCTCGTACGCCACGATGGCGATCCACTCTGAGCTTGCCGTCATGGCACCCATGGTGCCTTAGTCCTCGGCCGAGAGCCCGCCCGATGGCGTTCGAGCCGGTAGATGCCGCACTCGACGGCTGCTTGCGTCCGGCGGCGGCGGTGATGAGATCGAGTGCGGTCATGGGTCGTCCATGCTCCATGAGGTGGGTGCGCCGTAATGCCAGGACGGTGCGGGGCCTGGTCGGCCTGGTTGGAGGTGTGGGGGGAGGGGCGCCGCTCTTCAGGCAGCGGCCCACCTGACCGGGTCGGTTGGTGGTGGTGCGTGGATATCGACCCGGCGTGTATCGGGTGGTGGGAGGACGTGGTAGATGTGGCGTCCGGTGGTGTCGCGGATGATGTTGAGTTGGTCGGGGTGGGTGTGTTTGAAGCGGTTGTGCCATCCGCAGCACAGGGCGAGCCGGTCGATGTCGGTGGGTGCCCCCAGGACCCAGCCTTGGACGTGGTCGACCTCGCACAACGTCCCGGGGACCTCGCATCCCTGCACCGCGCATGTCGGGTAGAGG
>NZ_SMJX01000283.1 GCF_004348535.1 Actinomadura sp. KC216 | reverse complement strand
GCGGGGGCTCCGGCTCCGGGTTCTTGTTCGGGAAGATCATTTCGCAGACTTCGAGGTAGAGCTGCTCGGGGTAGGGCAGGTAGTCCACGTTGGTGAGCGCCTGGTCTTGGCCGGCGGACTCCAGGATGAACTCCCCGTAGCCGAGCATGCGGCCCGCGATCGTCCGCTTGAAGCTCATGTCGGTGACCTTGGCCAGCGGCATCATCGCGACCTTGCGGGTGATCAGGCCGGTGGTCAGCAGCATCCGCTGGTTGGTGATCACGAAGTAGTCGACGGACCATTCCGCCACCCGCCAGACGAACCAGCCCAGCAGGATCAGCCAGCCCCACCACACCCACGTGATGGCGGCGGTGACAGTGTTGCTCAGCACGCCCGCGACGATCAGGCCGCCGAGGACGAGGGCGACCGGGACCATCAGCACGGCCGGATGCCGCCGGACCGTGATCACCTGGTTCTCGTGCGGGAGCAGGTACTTGTTCACCGATGCCGGCGCGGAGTCGCCAGGGGTAACGAGCCTCATGACACCGGCCTCAGGCGAGCGCGTTGACGAAGGTGGCGAGGGAGCCTGCGGCGGAGGCGAGGCCGCCCGCCACGTTCTCCACCGACTGGGCCGCGCCGTCCGGCTGATTGATCACGTAGAACGCCACAAAGGCCACGGCGACCCACGTTGCGTACTTCTTGGCGGGCACGGGCGCCTCCCGGAGCATCGACCCACAGACCCCGGTTCAGTCTCGCACAGCCCGTACCACGGGCAAAGGAAGCGCTATGGCGCGTTGAAGGCTATGGCGCGTTGTCGAGCGATGATCGCCGCGTCCGGCGGCGCTTCTCCGCCGCGACGGTGGCGAGCACCTCCAGGTGCCGGCGCGCGATCCGTTCCACGAGATCGGGCGGCGCCGACCCCGTGACCTCTTCGGCGCCGTGTCGTGCGGCGGATACGCACCGGTCCACCGTGTCGGCACCGTGCACCCCTTCGAACTCCTCGACGAGCCGCTCCCCGATCGCGGCGTAGCGCGGCAGGTCCCCGTCCCCTTGGTGAGCCATCACGTGTCCTCGAGCTCGCTCGCACCGCCCGGTCCGTAACGGTCCCCCTGTGCCGGGACGGCGGAGGGGAACGCACATGGCGTTCCGTAGCGCTGTCGTACCCCCTGCCACCGGGAACGAACATCGTTGATCATGACGCGTCCGGATCGTGATCATGCACCCGGACCCGCACTGATCGAGCTGCCGGACCGCCGTGATCGAGTGGCCAAGCGCCGTGATCGAGTGGCCGAGCGCCGTGATCGAGGAGCCGGACACACCGCCGGGCGGGCGCCCTGATCGAGTGGTTCAGACGACGCCGTAGAGGCGGTCTCCGGCGTCGCCGAGGCCGGGCATGATGAAGCCCTGCTCGTTGAGGTGGGAGTCGATCGCGGCCGTCACCACCCGGACCGGCGCCGAAATGTCGGCGAACGCCTGTTCCAGATACTTCAGGCCCTCCGGCGCGGCGAGCAGGCAGATCGCGGTGACGTCGTCGGCGCCCCGGTCGAACAGCAGCCGGATGGCGGCGGCGAGCGTCCCGCCGGTCGCGAGCATCGGGTCGAGGACGTAGCACTGCCGGCCTGACAGGTCGTCCGGCAGCCGTGTCGCGTACGTCTGGGCCTGCAGGGTGCCCTCGTCCCGGATCATTCCGAGGAAGCCGACCTCGGCGGTGGGCAGCAGGCGGGTCATGCCGTCCAGCATCCCGAGCCCGGCGCGCAGGATCGGCACGACGAGGGGCTTGGGGCTCGCCAGCTGGACGCCCTCGGTCGGGACGAGGGGGGTCTGGACGGTCACCGCCGTAACTCGCATGTCGCGGGTCGCCTCGTAGGCGAGCAGGGTGACCAGCTCGTCGGCCAGCCGGCGGAATGTGGGGGAATCAGTGCGGACGTCCCGAAGCGTGGTGAGCTTGTGCGCGACCAGCGGATGATCGACGGCGAGGGTCTGCATGCGCTCACCGTAGTCCACCTCGCCCGATCCGCCGGAGGCCGCCGAGTCTGGATAGACGCCGCTGAGCTGGGCACTATGGCGTTATGAACAGCGAAAGCGATCAGCAGCCCGGAGGGCCTGCGCGGGCGCCCGAGTCCGCACCCGGCCCACCGGCGCCGGCGGCGCCTCCCTCCGAGGTCGCGACGCCCCCGCCAGAGGTCGCGCCACCCCCGCCGGACGCCACGGCGCCGCGGTCCACCGCCCCCGCATCGACGCCGGGGGTCGCGACGCCTCGGCCCGAAGCGGCCGATGATCCCGCTCCTGTCGCCGCTCCCGCCCCAACCGCCGAGAACGCCGAGGCCGGCGAGACCGCCGCCGCGATCGGCGCCGAGAGTGCGCCCGGATCCCCGGTTCAGGTGACCGATGTCACAGAGGGGCAGGACGTACCGCCGCGTCCCGGCCCGCAAGGCGACATCTCCCCTGAAGAGGTGCGTGAGCATCTGCGCCGCCGGGCGATCTTCCTGCGAGAGCTGGCGGAGGCCCGCGAGCTGCGGCGCCGGGTGACGCCGCACCGGTCCCGCCGCGCGCGGATCCACGCGGCGCTGCGCCGCCGCACCTTCCGGATCAACTGACGCTGATCGACAAGGACGTCGAGGCGGTAGATTCGTGCGGCCAGGCACCGGCCCGCGGGGTGCTGACTCCGGTTCTCACGCGCGGGTGCGGCGCCAGTTTGGCGGTCGGGCGCACGAGCGCGCGCCGCATCTGGGACCATGCCCTGGCAAGTGACGCGCCGGTGGGGTGGAAATGACGGATGTGGACGCGACGGACTTCGCCGTCGTGGTGTACCGGGAAGACGAGGGCTGGGAGGCCGAGATCCTCCCGGTGGCGTTGACCGAGGACCTCGCGGGGCTGATCCACGCCCTGCGCCAGCAGCCGAGCCTCGGCGGCACGGTCGGGCTGGTGTCGGTCGGCGACGACTTCTTCGTCGCGATCCGCCTGCTCGGCGACGACGTCATGGTCTTCCTGTCGGACGTCACCGCGTCCGTCGACTGGCCGCTCGCCGGTCAGGTGCTCGACTACCTGGACATCCCGATCCCGGAGGACGAGGAGCTCGACCAGGTCCTCCCCGTCGGCGACATGTCGATCTTCGCCGATCTCGGGCTGGACGAGATGGAGCTCGGCGCCATCTCCGGCGACCTCGAGCTCTACCCGGACGAGATGCTGCTCAGCATCGCCGGCCGCATCGGCTTCGCCCACGCCTTCGAGCGAGCCGTGGACGCCATCGCCTGACCGCCCCTGGCCGAGTTAGACCCCCGAGCCGCACCACCATTGAGGCGACCGCCCTGGACGTCAGCTCGGCTCGTCTTGGCTCGACTCCCGCTGCGCTGAGGCCGTTCGCTCGCCCGCGGCGATCTCCCGGAGGGCGTCCCGGTCAAGGATGATCATCTTCTGTCGCGCCGTGCCGACGATCGAGGCGCTCTTGAACGTCCGGACGGTCTTCTTCACGGAATCGAGCGAGGCACCGGCGAATTCCGCCAGGCCCTGCTGGCTGATCCGCAGCACGATCCCCTGATCGCCGTCCTGGCCGAGACCGCTGTCCAGCAGCTCCATGAGGGCCAGCGCCAGCCGCCGCTCCACGGCCAGCTCCGACTCGACGATCTTGCGGGTGGCATGTTCGAGCCGTGCGTCCATGGCCGCGATCTGCGCCAGGGCGGCCCGCGGATGGGCTTGCAGGAACTCGATCCACCGGGCGGCCGAGATCAGCAGCACCTCGACGTCGCCGATCGCCTCGACGGAGCCGGACCGGAGCCCGCCGCGCAGTGGCGCCATCTCCCCGACGAGCTCGTTCGGCCCACGCACGGCGAGCACGCGCTTCGGCCTGCCCACCGAGACCAGGACATGGCCCTCGCGGATCAGCAGGACGAAGTCGGCCTCCTCGCCCTCTTCAAAGAAGACGTGCCCCGCTGAGCGGCGCAGTGTCTGGCCATTGGCCTCCAGCCAGAGGGTTTCCTCTCCGGTTAGGAGCGGATCGCCCCTCTCGAACTGTGCCCAGGCCATGTAGCTGAGTGTACTAATACCCTTAACGGTTCCCATGGTGGCGAGGGGTGTGAGCGGGGCAACCCCGTGGGTCACAATGAGAACGTGTCCTATTTCGCCGCCGTGTTCGCGCAGACCCCGCAGGGCTGGGTCGGCGCGGAGGCCTTGATCGCCGAGGCCGAGCACGTCGACGACATCGCCGACCTGATGCGGGAGGCGGCCGTCGAGTCCTATGGCGATCCCGTCGTCCTGCTGGTCGAGCAGGACGACGACTGGTTCGCGGTCGTCCGGCTGGACGGCGAGGACGAGCCGCGCGCCTTCGTCTCCACCGTCCGCGAGGACGGTCTCGGCTCGCTGTTCCAGCAGCTCGTCGGCGAGGTCCCGGACGGCGACGCCGGCGGCGACCCCGCCCTCCTCGAAGACCTGGGGCTCGACCCCAAGCAGCTCGGCGACCTCGGCGAGCGCGCCATACCCGGCGACGCGCTGCTCACGATCGCCGAGCAGGCCGGCTTCGGTGAAGAGTTCGACCGCCTCCGTGACTGACCCGAACGCCGCCCCCCGTCCGGCCACCCCCCCAGAGCCCGAACCCGGTGTCGTCTCGGGTGGGGACGTCGCCGCTGGGTTCGTGGAGGCGATGCGGCTGGCGTTGCGGGAGGCGCGGCTGGCGTTCGAGGGCGGGGAGATCCCGGTCGGGGCCGTCGTCCTGGACGCGTCCGGCAACGTCATCGGGACGGGTCACAACGACCGTGAGCGCAGCGCCGACCCGACCGGGCACGCGGAGATCATCGCGATGCGAGGGGCGGCGGCGGCTCTCGGTGGGTGGCGGCTGTCCGGGTGCACGCTGGTCGTGACGCTGGAGCCGTGCACGATGTGCGCGGGAGCGTCCGTCCAGGCGCGGCTGGACCGGGTCGTGTACGGGGCCGTCGACCCGAAGGCCGGGGCGGTCGGGTCGCTGTGGGACGTGGTCCGCGACCGCCGTCTCAACCACCGTCCGGAGGTGATCGCGGAGGTCCTGGCGGACGAGTGCGGCGCGCTCCTGACCGAGTTCTTCGCCCGCCGCAGAGTCGGGTAGGCTCTCCCGCGGTGGTGTCGCCTAGTGGACGAGGGCGCACGCCTCGAAAGCGTGTGAAGGGCAACCTTCCGTGGGTTCGAATCCCACCACCACCGCCACCCAAAACGGCCATAGCCTGGCCAAACGCTATAAGGGCGGGACCCATGGTCCCGCCCTTAGCGCTTTCTAGTCTCGTTTGCCGCTGCTAGGCCGCTCCCTGGCTCCCCTCGGGGCCGTCGTCCTGGTCCTCGGACGGTGTGGACCGTGGCGGCTCGAATTCTCCCGGGCTACACCCTGAAGAACCGCCTCGTACCGATCGAGTACCTGGCCGCAGCACTTCGCCCACTACGAGATCAGCCAGCACCGGCACACTTGCCAACCCTGACCGACTGGCTCTCCATGCGCCTCACTGCCACCGAGGTCGTAGACATGCCGTCCGGACGTACTACGGCACCCGAAGCCGAACGCCAGCATGCAGCCGCGCTCCTGTCCGAACTGGCCGAACAGCCACCTCAAATGATCTGCCACGGCGACACATCATCCAAGAACATCCTCATGGGCCCTGCCGGAAAGCTGTACCTGATCGATCCGCGCGATCTCTCCGGAGACATCGCCTATGACGTCGCCGTAGCCGCCTGTAAAACCAAAGGCACAGAGCCAATCGACACCCGGGCCGTCGAGCTCGCCAAGCTCATGGCCATCGACGGCGAGCGTCGATACCTGGCTCACGATCGCCAGAACTGCCGGGGTGTGATAGCGCAGTGCCCCGGTCAGTGATAGATCACCAACTCCGTCCCGCGTGGTGACCCCGTCGGGACCCAGTGCTGATGTCCGCGCGAACGGCGTACACAGATCACGCTTCCCGTGCGATTCGCTAGTACCTACCTACCAACGATGGCCGACAGGAGTCCCACAACAGCAATTCCGGTTCCGACACCAGCGACTTCTCCGCCTATGGCTCCAACTCCGATGCCTACTCCGATCGCGGTAGCGATGATGAACGCCCAGCGCAGGGGCAGGCGTTCATCGCCATCCCGTGCATCTCTATCGGATCCTTGCATGATCCTTCTCGCTCCTACGTGATCGTCTCTCGAAGCCCTCGATACGGCCAAGAGCATCCTTCTGAGAGCGCGACAGGCGTTCAAGATGCTTGGACAATACGACTACAATCCAAGCACTAGACAGGACTATAAGAGCCTTTATATCGGACATAAGGTGCTATATGCCTCGGAGGCCTACTCCTCTGGACCCCGAGTCCAGTCCTCTTGCCGCCTTTGCGGTTGAGCTACGCGACCTTAGAGACGGGGCAGGGGCACAAGCGCCCAGCCTTGATCAAATCGGAGCCAGGACGGGTATAGCTAGATCCACTCTCTTCGCCGCCTTGCGTGGAAGAAGACTGCCAAGCAGGGAAACACTGGGCGCCTTGGTGTCAGCATGGGCAGGAGATGAAGCATATTGGATGAGAAGGCGAAGCCTCGTGGAGGCTCATCTTGAAAGTGCTCGCATTTCCAGCCTGAACAGTGATCATCCTCACCGCGGAGAGGCAGATACCATAAAAGGCGATATAGTTCAGATGCCTCAATCCATCTCAAGAAATGACCAACCTCACGAAATCACAGATGGCACAGTCGGCGATAGCGGCAACGCAGCGGTGATCGAATTTATTGGCGCACTCTCTCAATTGCGACTCGCGGCAGGAATGCCATCATTGAGGGAGATTAGCAAAATAAGCCACGAAACTAGGGGCTCGGGGAGGTACGTGCTCTCCATGACAACCATCTCGAATGTTCTTAGTGGGAGACGAAAGCGACTACCGCCATGGCCATGGGTGGCCTCTTATCTTGATGCGATCAAACAAATATCGGCGCATCGTGACATGAGCGATGTAGAGCTTGAAGCGGATCAAAAACTGTGGCAACTGCGATGGATTGAGGCGATGGAATCCTCAGAGAATGGCAGATAGCTTCGCCAGACATCGGCGACGTGGCGAGCCTAGTCGTTGCTGCGTGGGTATCGAGGGGTGCGCCGTAGTCTCAGTTCTAGTCTCGGTAGGGCAGGGTTCGGGAGCGTTCAGGGGGTGTTCGTTGGCCTCTCTCGCTTTGAGATAGAAGGCCGGTCAGCTTGGGGTTTCGTACGGGCGCGATCTTGGGCGGACGGGGAGCCGCAGACCTCGAAAGCGTGTGAAGGGCAACCTTCCGTGGGTTCGAATCCCACCACCACCGCTCCAGTGAGCCGCCGATCCGGTACCGGACGGCGGCTTTCTCATGCGGCGTCCGGGAGGCGGGTGTCAGCCGACCGTGACCAGGGTGACGCCCGCCACGGCGACCGCCATGCCGACGCGCTGGACGACCCGGAGCCGCTCGCTGTAGGCGATCCTGGCAAGCAGAACCGTGATCGCCGGGTAGAGGGACGTGAGGATGGCGGCGAGGCTGAGCATCCCCTTCTGAGCGGCGAGGAAGTAGAGCACGTTCGCGCCCGCGTCGAGGGTGCCGGACAGCAGCGCGAGGCCGATCATCGTCCGTCCGGACACTTTGGGGCCGAGGCCGCCGCCGCGTACGGTCATGACCAGCAGCGCGGTCAGGATGACGCTGAGGGTACCGACGCGCGCGCCGACGATCGGCCAGAGGCCGGTGCCGTCCCCGGCGGTCTTCAGCAGGATGAAGAAGATCCCGAAGAGGCTGCCGGACAGCCCGGCCATGAAGGGGCCCGAATCCAGGAGGCGCCGCCATCCGTTCGCGCCGGGCGCTGCGTCCGCGCCGGGCGCTGCGTTCGGGGTGTTTCCGGCCTCCATGCTGACCAGGCCGATCGCGATGAGGCAGAGCAGGACGCCGACGACGGCGGACGCGTCCAGCCGTTCGCCTCGCAGCACGCCCACGCCTGCGGGCAGGATCGCGGCGGCCAGCGCGGACACCGGGGCGACGACGCTCATCGGCCCGCGGGCGAGCGCCCGGTAGAAGGTGATCAGACCGGCGCCGCCGCTGAGGCCGCCCAGGAATCCCCACGTCATCGGCAAGGGTCCGGCACTACCGCCGCTGAGCAGCGCGGACGCGAGGACGACCAGCAGGCCGACCGGAACGCACCAGGTCAGGGCCCGCAACGCGGTCGACTTCCGGGCGACGGCGCCGCCGAGGAAGTCGGCCACGCCGTAGGCGAGGGCGGCGCCCAGCGCGAGGGCGGTGACCATCACGGTCCGCCGATCAGCCTGCTCGCCACCCGGACGTCCGGCGAGATCGCGCGGAGCCGCTCGGTGAGCCGGTCGCCCGCCTCCCGCAGCCTCTCGATCGGGTACGGCTCAAGGCGTTCGAGCAGGAAGAACCCGTTCTTCGTGGTCTCGGTCAGCCGCGTCCTGACGCATTGCCGCCAGTTCCAGCGGCGGCAGGTCACGCCCGCGTCGTCCCGCCAGACGACCTCGCCCGGTTCCGGGTGCTCGACGGCGGGCTCGCCGTCCGCGATCACGTCGAACGGCTCGTCGCCGGTGGCCCGCACCAGCCGCGCCGCGCCCCGGTAGGCGTCGAGGTCCTCGCCGCCGATGGGCAGCGCGTACTCGACGCTCACCGCGTTGTAGGCGTCCACGACCCGGTTGATGGACGGGAGCGCGTCGGCCCGCCGGATGAGCGCGTCCACCGAGGGCCGGGTCCGTTTCGGCTTGGCGCCGAACGCCCGGTACGCCTCGCGCCAGGCCTCCACGTGCGGGTCGCCCGGGTCGGCCTTCGCGGCCGCTTCGGCCAGCCAACCCTCCGACACGTGATCGCCGGGCCCGTTCGCCAGGCCTTCGGCGGTCAGGACGAGCACGGCGAAGTCGGGACGCAGTTCCCGCACGGCATCGTCCACGACAACCCGATCCAGCATTCCAGTCCCTCCCGGCGGTCATTTTAATGATACAGAGATACCATCATATCGACCGCACGCTCCACCCTGTTTCAACGGTGCAGGTCCCGCCGGGCATCCGCTGCGGCCGGAAGTCGCGGCGGAGGGAGTGGGATCGTTGGGGGACGGGTTCGGCGGCTGGAGGGCGGACGAGTGAGCGGGCAGGATGCCATCGGGGAGGCCGTGGCGCGGACCGTGCGGGCGTTGCGGGCCGGGCACGGCTGGAGCCTGGACGAGCTGGCCGGGCGGGCCGGGGTGAGCAAGGGCGTGCTGGTCGGGCTGGAGCAGGGGCGCGGGAACCCGAATCTCGGCACGCTCATCCGCATCTCCGACGCGCTCGGCGTCCCGCTGACCCGGCTGGTGCAGGTCGAGGAGGAGCCGCCGGTCCGGCTGTTCCGGCCGGAACGGCACGTGGTGCTGTGGGAGGGCGAGCACGGCGGGACGGGAACGCTGCTCGCCGGCAGCGACCCCCGGCCCTCGCTGGAGCTGTGGCGCTGGAAGTTGCAGCCCGGGGAGACGCGGGAGAGCGACCCGCATGTGCCGGGCACCAAGGAGATCGTGTTCGTGCAGCAGGGAACGCTGACACTCGGCGTGGACGGCCGGACGGACCTCGTCGAGGAAGGCGCGGCCGCCGTGTTCGTCGGCGACCGCCCCCATTCCTACGGCAACGCGGGTGAGGAAGAGGTCCACTTCATCCTGGCCGTCCTTGACCTCTAGGCCCACCGCCCCACGGTCTCGTACAACGCCAACGGCCCAAGGCCGGTGACCGGGCGAGTGACCAGGCCGGGGCCTGTCTCAAGCCTCTTCACAGGCTCGGTCGATGGCCCGCGCCCGACTCGGGCCGCGAGCAACGCGGCAGCGCATCACGAATGCCCACTCAGGCTGGCTCGGCGCCACCGGGCCGGACGGGCGGACGCCTGCCCGTGAGTGAGGCCCACTTCGAGATATGCGCTCGTAACCGGGGCCCAGTGATCAGTTCGGTGAGCTAGCGCCCGGGTCAGCGCTGGTGGGTTGGGCTGGTGCGCCGAGATCGTAAGGGGGTCAGGAGGTTAGGCGGACGGGCATGGCCAGGTAGCGGTAGCCGGTGTCGGTCTCGTCAGAGGCGTCGCCCTTGTCCTTGGGCTTTGAGGCGTCCTTGTCGTCGTCGGACGGGTCTTTCTTCTTGTCCGGGATCGCGGTGAGGAGGGCGGCCTTGGTGGGGCCCGCGCATTCGAGGCGGGCGTACTCGGTGTCGATCCCGGCGAGGCCGTCTAGGAGGTACTGGGGCGCGAAGGCGATGTCGAGGTCGTCGCCGGTGAGCAGGACCGGGAGGCTCTCGTTGGCGCGGGCGGAGTCGCCGGTGGCGGCGCGGACGCGGACCTCGTCGGCGGTGAACGCGAGCCGGACGGGCGTGCCGCGTTCGGTGACGAGGGCGGCGCGCTTGATCGTCTCGACGAACGGGGCGACCGGGATCTCGGCGACGGACGACCAGGTGCCGGTGAGCCGGGACCGGTAGTTGATGTACTGGTCGTCCAGGAGGCGGCTGGTCATGCTGCGGCCGCCGCCGGACACGCCGATGAGGGTGTCGGCTACGCCGCCGAGGTCGATGGCGACCTCGGCGCCGCGCTTGATGGCCTTGGCCGTGTCGGCGAGGGTGCGGGCGGGCACGACGACTCCGGCGGTGAAGCCGGGGTCGGCGGGCGACCAGGTCAGCTCGCGGGCGGCGATGCGGTAGCGGTCGGTGCAGGCGAGCCACATCGTGTCGCCCTCGATGTCGATCCGGACGCCGGTGAGCATCGGGAGCGTGTCGTCGCGTCCGGCGGCCGGGGTGACCTGGGCGACGGCGGTCGCGAACAGGTCGCCGGGGAGCGTGCCGGCGCGGGCGGGCGGTTCGGGGA
>NZ_SMJX01000282.1 GCF_004348535.1 Actinomadura sp. KC216 | reverse complement strand
GTCAAGGAGTTCGCACTCCAGGACCAGGTCACGCACGACAAGTACGGGCTCGGGCGGATCCTGGAGGTGGAGCCGGGACGCGCCGTCCTGGTCGACTTCGGGACGCGGCGGGTCAGGATTCTCGCCCCGTACGAAAAGCTTTTCAAGCTCTGAACCCCCTGGCCGGTCGCGTGTGGAACGTGTTATCCAAACGATTGACCGGCGTTCATTTCGTAAAAAATCGGTGACCGCCCAGTCGTGGCGTAGAAAAGCATCACCGGTCCGGCTCGTGGCCCGGCCGGTGGTGACGGGAGTCAGTCGGTGGTGATGGAGTCCGTCCGCCACCAGGTGAACCGGTGGACGTACCGGGTGTGCGCGCCGCCGCGGTCGGGACGGCGGCCGTAGGTGAGGACGATGATGCCGCGCCCGCCCGCGCCGCCCTCCGCCGGATCGCCCGGCTCGCCCGAGCGCGGACGCGCGGGCAGCGGATGGATCTCGCCGAGCAGCAACCGGGCGGACGCGCGCAGCTCCAGCCGGAGGTCGAAGGCCCCGCGGCCCCGCATGGGGCTGCGGGCGAGGACGTCCTGCACCAGCGCCGTCAGCTGGTCGGCGAGCTCGTCGGCGGCGGAGCCCAGCCCCCACCGCCGCAGTGCGCGGCGGAACGCCCGGCGGACCTTCCGGTCCGGCGCGGCCGCCGCCGCGCGGCCGCCCGGCAGCAGCCGGCGGCCGGTGCGCAACCGCCACCTGCCGGTGCGCAGCACGGGCCGCCCGGCCTCGGCGGCCGGCTCGGTGAGCGGCCCGGTGAGCGGCCCGGTACGCGGTTCAGGATGATCGTTCGTTGACCTGGACAAAGGGGTTCTCCGGGTTACACAGGGGTTCTCCGGGTTGTCGCGTCACGGCACATGTGCCCGAGTTTCGTCCGCTCATGCGGCCCTCCCGGGAACATCCGCGAACACGATGCCGTCCAATTCTTGACTGATTCCAGAAAGTGAGCCAGCCTGTGGTGCGTGGCCACGGCCTTGGACTTCGGACAGATGCTGCGGGGGGCCGCTTTGCGCGTGACGCGTCCGCGCCTGGCGGTGCTCGAAGCGGTGCATGCGCACCCGCACGCCGACACGGACTCGATCATCGGCGCGGTGCGCCGCGACCTCCCGACGGTGTCCCACCAGGCCGTGTACGACTCGCTGCGCACCCTGACGGCGGCCGGTCTGGTCCGGCGCATCCAGCCGGCCGGGTTCGTGGCGCGCTACGAGTCGCGGGTCGGCGACAACCACCACCATGTCGTCTGCCGGTCGTGCGGGGTCATCGCCGACGCCGACTGTGCCGTCGGCGCGGCGCCGTGCCTGACCGCCTCCGATGACCGCGGCTTCACGATCGACGAGGCCGAGGTCGTCTACTGGGGCCTTTGTCCCGACTGTTCCACCACTGAGAGCCGCTGACACGCCTCGCAAAGCCCTGGGAGGACCCACATGTCCGAGAACACGGAGAACACCGGTTACGACGCCGCCGCGGAGGGCGGCTGTCCGGTCGCGCACACCCGCGCCCCCCACCCCACCGAGGGCGGCGGCAACCGCGGCTGGTGGCCGAACCGGCTCAACCTGAAGATCCTCGCCAAGAACCCCGACGTGACGAACCCCCTCGACGAGGGCTTCGACTACGCCGAGGCGTTCGCCGGCCTCGACCTGCCCGCCGTCAAGCGGGACATCGCCGAGGTGCTCACCACCTCCAAGGACTGGTGGCCGGCGGACTTCGGGCACTACGGCCCGTTCATGATCCGGATGGCGTGGCACAGCGCCGGCACGTACCGCGTCCACGACGGCCGGGGCGGCGCCGGGTCCGGCCAGCAGCGCTTCGCGCCGCTGAACAGCTGGCCCGACAACGCGAGCCTCGACAAGGCCCGCCGCCTGCTGTGGCCGGTCAAAAAGAAGTACGGCCAGCGGATCTCCTGGGCCGACCTGCTGGTGCTGACCGGCAACGTCGCGCTGGAGACGATGGGCTTCAAGACGTTCGGCTTCGCCGGCGGCCGCGAGGACGCCTGGGAGGCCGAGGAGGACGTCTACTGGGGCCCCGAGACCACCTGGCTCGGTGACGAGCGCTACAGCGGCGACCGCGAGCTGGAGAGCCCGCTCGGCGCCGTCCAGATGGGCCTGATCTACGTCAACCCGGAGGGCCCGAACAGCAACCCGGACCCGCTCGCCGCGGCCCGCGACATCCGCGAGACGTTCCGCCGCATGGCGATGAACGACGAGGAGACCGTCGCGCTGATCGCCGGCGGCCACACCTTCGGCAAGACGCACGGCGCGGGCCCCGCCGACCACGTCGGCCCCGAGCCGGAGGCCGCCCCGCTGGAGCAGCAGGGTCTCGGCTGGAAGAGCACCTACCGCTCTGGCGTCGGCCCGGACGCGATCACCAGCGGCCTGGAGGGCATCTGGACGCCCACCCCCACCACCTGGGACAACACGTTCTTCGAGACGCTGTTCCGCTACGAGTGGGAGCTGTTCAAGAGCCCCGCGGGCGCGCACCAGTGGCGGCCGAAGGACGGCGCGGGCGCCGACACCGTCCCGGACGCGCACGACCCGTCCAAGCGGACCCACCCGACCATGCTCACGACCGACCTCTCGCTCCGGTACGACCCGATCTACGAGCCGATCTCGCGCCGGTTCCTGGAGAACCCGGACGAGTTCGCGGACGCGTTCGCCCGCGCGTGGTTCAAGCTGACCCACCGCGACATGGGCCCGATCGCGCGCTACCTCGGCCCGGAGGTCCCGTCCGAGGTCCTCGTGTGGCAGGACCCCGTCCCCGAGGTCGACCACGAGCTCGTCGACGACGCGGACATCGCCGACCTCAAGCAGCGGCTCCTGTCCTCGGGCCTGTCGGTGTCGCAGCTGGTGACCACCGCGTGGGCGTCGGCGGCGTCGTTCCGCGGCACCGACAAGCGCGGCGGCGCCAACGGTGCCCGCATCCGCCTCGAACCGCAGAACACGTGGGAGGTCAACGACCCCGACGAGCTGCGGACCGTCCTCCGCACGCTGGAGGGCGTCAAGGAGTCCTTCGACTCCGCCCAGACCGGCGGCAAGCGGATCTCGCTCGCCGACCTGATCGTCCTCGGCGGCTGCGCCGCCGTGGAGCAGGCCGCCAAGGCCGCCGGGTACACCGTCACCGTCCCGTTCACCCCGGGCCGGACGGACGCGTCGCAGGAGCAGACCGACGTCGAGTCCTTCGAGGCGATGGAGCCGACCGTCGACGGGTTCCGCAACTACATCGGGAAGGGCAACCGGCTCCCGGCCGAGTACCTGCTGCTCGACCGGGCGAACCTGCTCACGCTGAGCGCGCCGGAGATGACCGTCCTCATCGGCGGCCTCCGGGTGCTGGGCGCGAACCACAAGGGGTCGCCGCTCGGCGTCTTCACCACATCGCCGGGGACGCTCTCGAACGACTTCTTCGTGAACCTGCTCGACCTCGACACCACATGGCACCCGACCTCCGAGGACGCGGAGACCTTCGAGGGCCGGGACGCCTCGGGCGCGGTCAAGTGGACCGGCAGCCGCGTCGACCTCGTGTTCGGCTCGCACTCCGAGCTGCGCGCGCTCGCCGAGGTCTACGCGAGCGACGACGCGGCGGAGAAGTTCGTGAAGGACTTCGTCGCGGCCTGGGACAAGGTCATGAACCTGGACCGGTTCGAGCTGCGCTGACCAGCGGCGACAGGGCCGGCCGGCGTCACGTCGGCCGGCCCTGGCGTTCGTTTCAGAAGCTGGTGGGGTCAGTCGTCCTTGGGGCGGCAGGTCGGGCAGAGGCCCCAGAACGTGACGTCGGCCTCGTCGATCAGGTAGCCGGCGTCGTCGACCGGGTCCAGGCAGGGCGGGTGCCCGACGACGCAGTCGACGTCCTTGACGGCGCCGCAGTTGCGGCACACCAGGTGGTGGTGGTTGTCGCCGACGCGTCCCTCGAACCGGGCCGGGCTCCCGGCGGGCTCGATGCGGCGCACCAGCCCGGCGGCGGTGAGCGCGTGCAGCGCCTCGTAGACGGCCTGGAGCGAGATGTGGCCGACCCGGTCGCGCACTCCGGACGCGAGGGCCTCGACCCCGAGGTGGTCGCCCGCCCGGACGGTCTCCAGCAGCGCGACGCGCGCGGCCGTCACCCGCAGGCCGACGCCGCGCAGTTCCTCGGCGGTGGTCAGGGGGGATGCGGTCATGGCGCCGTACCTACCCTCGCGGACGCGGAAGACTTCTGACAGCGAACGACACAAGTGTAAACGGACATTCGGTGAACGCCGCGCTCCCGATCCGGGGGTGTGGGCGAGCCCCGGATCGGGAGGCCGGACCGGTCGGCGGTCGGGGAGGACCGCCGACCGGCACGCGGGGCGGGCGGATCACCACGGACGGCGGGCCCATCGCGCGCACCGGCGGACGCGTGTCAGCGGACGCGGATCAGGCCCCACAGCCCCTCGGTCAGGGCCCAGCGGAACACGCCCGTCCGGTAGGCGTAGTCCCCGGGCTCCCCGGCCCTGAACGTCAGGGAGCGGAGCGTCCCGTTGGTCAGGCCGCCGATCGCGCCCATCCTCGGCGTGTCGAGGTGCTCCTCCATGGGCCACGTCGCGCCGTGGATCTGGAAGGAGTGGTTGCGCGGGCGGTCCGCCCCCACCGCCAGATGGACCTGGACGACGTCGCCCGGACGGCACCGCAGCACCGGAGTGCCCGGCTCGTCCACCGCCAGGGACGGACGGTGCGGGAACAGGTGAGCGCTCCGGTAGTTGAACGCCTTCTGGCCCGAGTCCTCCGGCTCGTCCTCCAGGTCGGTCACCGGTTGGGTGGGGTCGCCGTGGTGGTACTGGCGCACGCCGTCCTGGAGGATCAGGACCAGCTCGTGGACGTCCTCCGCACCGGGGCGGCGGATCACCGCCTGGGCCCCCGTCCACGCCCCGTGCGCCGGGGTGGCGTCGGACGGCTCCACCACCAGCGCGCCCACCAGGCCGCGGTGGCGGTGGGTGCGGAGGTCGGCGCGGTCCTCCAGGAGGATCACGCCGGGCGTGTCGGCGTACCAGCGGTAGGTGACGTCCCCGCCCGGCTTGACGGTCCCGTCGCCGTTGTGGCCGGCGAACGCGCCGTCGCTGTCGCGCACGTCGTAGCGCAGCGGCCCGACCGGATGCAGCGACACCCGCGCCGACACCTCCCGGTCGGCCGGGTCGTCCAGGGCCGGGAGCGGCGGGTCGTAGGGCGTCGGCTCCGGCGGGACGTCCACCTCGTTCGAGAGCGTCACCTCCACCCACTCCCCGGCCCGGCAGCGCAGCACGAGCGGCTCGCCCTCCGGCGCCCCGTCGACCGTGTAGACCAGGCCGAACGGGTCGCTGCGCCGGTCGCTGTAGTGGATCTCGCGGGCGACCGCCCGCACCCGGTAGCGGCGGACCTCGCGCGCGTCGGACGGCGGCGGCCCGCCATCGGTGAACGCGCCCGGCAGCGGCGGGAGATCGTCCTGCACCTCCTCGTGGAGGCGGAACAGGCCCCAGCAGCCGAGCCACGTGTCGTCGATGGCCGAGAACGCCCACATGTGGTCGCCCGCGCTGTGCGACGGGTCGATGTGCAGGCTGAACGCCTCGGAGATGCCGAGGGTCTGCTGCGTGCGCAGCGGCGAGCGCGGATCGTCGCGCCAGGCGTGCCAGCGCATGCCGTGCACGGTGAACCCGTGCTGCTCCTCGTGCGACCCCTGGTAGAGGCGGACGCGGAGCCGCTCGCCCGGATAGGCGTGCAGCAGCGGCGTCCGCGGGTCGCCGTGCGCGGCGCTGGAGAACCAGTCGGCCGGGTCGCCGGGACGCTCGTGCAGCGGCTCGCACCGGTACCCGACGGCCATGCCGCCCTGGTCGTCCAGGGCGCCGGGGAAGTCCGGCGGGTTGATCGGTTCGCGGTGCCCCCCGGTGCCGTGCTTGAACAGGGGGACGAAGTCGGCGATCGGGATCACCTGCTCGCGGAACGCGGTCCTGTCCGGAAGCTTCACCACGGCCTGCGCCGCGTTGCGCACCTCCCGGGCGTGGTCGTGCGGGTCGACCCAGACGGCGCCCTCCGGCTCGGCGATCATGGAGCCGAACAGGCCGTGCCGCTGCCGCTCGTTGGCGAGCAGGTGGTCGTGGAAGAAGACGACGCCGAACTCCTCGTCGCAGTACCACCGGTACATCCAGGAGCGGTAGCGCTCGTGGTCGTCCGGCCCGGCGTCGGCCGTGGTCGTCCCTGACAGGTAGTTCCAGCCGACGCTGGCGCCGTCCGACACGAGCGGGTCGAACTTCACCAGGTGGACGTGCAGCCCGCATTCCGGCTGGAACGGCAGGACGGCGTCGATCGCGGTCTCCTCGTGGCAGCCCGGCGGGAGCGCGTTGGTCAGGGTGAACTCGACGACCTCGCCCTTGCGGGCGCGGACCGCGATCGGCTCGATCTTCCGGGTGCCCTTGGCGAGCTCCTTCTGGAAGTTCTCGACCCCGCCCGCGGCGTCGACCTCTTCCTTCAGGACGAAGAAGACGCCGCGATCATCCTGCCAGGTCTCCTTGTGACCGCCGCCGTCGTGACCGCCGCCGTCGTGACCGCCGCCGTCGTGACCGCCGCCGTCGTGACCGCCGCCGTCGTGACCGCCGCCGTCGTGATCCCCGTGCTCGCCGCCGTGGTCGCCGCCGTGGTGGTGGCTCTCGAAGTAGTGCAGCGTGCCCTGCATGACGACGAGGTGGTAGCGGCGGACGGGCGCGTCCGGGTCCAGGGTGATCTTGGTGAACGCCTCGCCCGGCTGCGGGTCGGGGACGAACGCCGCCCGCTCCAGCGCGGACGGCTCCCGTCCCATCCCTTCGGGCATCGACGGTGTGCGCGGCGGGCGGGGCGACTTCTGCGGGAACGTCCCGTCCATGAACGCCGGGAAGCCCGGCCGCTCGGCGGTGGCGGCGGGCGGCTCCGGGCGTCCCGGGAGCGGGCGGAGCGGCGCGATGGGCGTGCCGTCCGGGTAGCGTCCCGCGCCGTCCTGGAGGACGTCGAAGACCCGCCACATCCCCCACATGCCGGAGTGGAAATGGGGATAGAGGTGGCAGTGGAAGATGATGTCCCCGGTCGCCGCCTGCACCGAGCCCGCGCCGCCGATCGGCTCGATCGTGAACGCCTGCTGCGGGCTGATCGTGACGGAGTCGATGACGGGCGACTCGTCGTGCCCGGGAACGGCCCTCCACTGGTGCAGGTGGAGGTGGAAGACGTGCGTCTCCTTCACCCCGGCATGGACCAGCCTGATCTTCGACGGGTCACCGCCGTAGGCGCGGAAGATCGGCGTGTCCGGGTCGCCGAACAGCCAGGAGCTGTGGTGCTGCTCCTCGCCGACGATCGCGTCCCGTACCGGGTCGATCTCGCCCGCTTCGAGCATCCGCTCGTAGGCGAGGGACCGCCAGCCCATCGGCTCGGTGCGGTAGCTCATGAGCATCATCGAGGCGGCGTGCTCGTTGTGTGCGGGTTCGTGCCCGTGGCCGCCTCCGTTGTCGTGGCCGCCTCCGTTCCCGTGGTCGTCGCCGTGGTCGGGGAACAGGACGGGCGCCAGCCGCTCGCCGCCCGCCGCGGGCGAGTGCGTGTGCGGTCGCGGCCGGTCGCACTCGTAGAGCGGGTGCGGCGGCAGGACGGGGTTGTCGTTGGGCGACTCGTCCTGCATGAACAGCGCGTACTCGCGGAAGCTCTCCTGCCCCGGGACGTGGACGTCGGCGTACAGGCCGTCCAGCAGCGGGTCTCCGGTGACCGGGTCGGTCCAGGTGGCGCCCTCGGGCTCGACGATCAGCGCGCCGAACAGCCCGTGGACCTGGGAGCCGTGCTCGCCGCCGCGGAGGTCGGCGAGGTCGCCGAGGAAGAACACGCCCTCGTGCACGGCGTCCCACTCGTAGACGATCGAGCCGCCCGGCGCGACGGCCGAGTCGGGGTTCCGGCCGACCGCGCCCCCGTCGCCGGTCACGACCCGGTGCCCGACGCCCTTGGCGTGGATCCCGGCCCGCTGCCGCAGCTCGTTGCGGAAACGGACGACGACCCGCTCGCCGACCCGGGCCCGCAGCACCAGCGGGCGGACGAGCGGATGCGGGTCGGGAAGCAGTTCCGGGTGCTTCAGCGGGTCGGGGAAGGGCGTGGGGAAGCTCTCCCTGACCTTGTTGAGCTCGGCCTCGTGCTCGGCTAGCGTGAAGATCATTCCGCTGCGGTCGTGGTCGCCGTGCGCGTCGAAGACGATGGGCACGTGCAGCGCGACGACGTCGTACACCCTCTTCACGGGCATCTGTGAATTCCCCCTGGAACTCCCGTTGTCTCGGCGGCCGCCGTCCCTCTGGTGGTGGCGGCCCTCGGCCTTCGCGGGGTTCGCGGGGTTTGCGAGGTGCGCGGGGCGTACGGGGTTCGCGGGGTTCTCTGCGCGGTGTGCGCGGGGTGTTGACATGTATGACGAACTGGGCAGTCAAGATGTTCCGGCCGAATCCGGTCAGTGCCCGGTGCGATGCCCGCGACCGCCTCCGGCGGGTGCCGAAAACTCGGTAAAGCCCGGCCTTAAAGGGCTTAGAAAACGCAAAGTTAATTGTTAATAAGACGCAAAGGCAAAGTGTTGACCAAGTCTGCGCGACCCGAATACCCTCTCGGATGATTCTCCAGACCGAGAGAATCGCCATTGACGTGTCGGCGTCAAAGTCACCGCAAATCCGCTGGTAAAAGCACCGGCGCGACGCGTGCGCGGCGAAGGCGTCGACCACGAACCCCCTGAGAGATCCGACCCATGAAGAACGCCACACGTACGGCGATCGCGGTGGGCGCTGCCCTGCTCCTCCCCACGCTGGCGACCGCCACCACCGCCTCCGCCTCCATCGATCCCCCCGCCGCAGACGCCGCTCCCGTACCGAGCAAGGTCACCATCGGCGTCGAGACCATCAACGGCTCGGGCTGCCCCGCCGGCACCACGAAGGTCACCCCCTCGCACGGCAACACCGCCTTCACCGTCACCTACGAAAAGTACGTGGCCTGGGCGGGCGGCGACGCGCCGTCCACGGACTTCCGGAAGAACTGTCAGCTCAGCGTGCAGGTCGACGCGCCCGAGGGCTACACCTACGCGGTCGTCGGGATCGAGTCCCGCGGCTACGCCCACCTCGAGGCCGGCGCCACCGCCGTCCGCCGCACGAACTACTACTTCCAGGGCAACGCGGAGTCGCAGGCCGTCACGCACACGCTCAAGGGCCCGTTCGACGACGACTGGAGGTTCGCCGACAAGACCGACACCCAGGGGCGGATCTTCAAGCCGTGCGGCAAGGACCGCAACCTGAACATCAACACCGAACTGCGGGTCGACAAGGGTGACTCGACCAAGTCCAGTTTCATCGCAATGGAATCCGCGCGCGGGAACTCCGTCTACCACCTCGTGTGGAAACGCTGCGACTGATTGGCGGAAGACCGAAAAGGCGAGCCTGATCGGATGGTCGCCATCTGATCACGCAACGTCGCCGGATTCGGTCAGATCATGATCCGGAGGGGGAGGCGCCCGCGCCTCCCCCTCCGGCCGTCTTGACTCACGCGTGCGAACGCCCGGCCGGTTCATCTCCGGCCGGGCGTCGCCTTGCGTTCGTTCCTGGACGTTCGCTTTCTAGAGGTTCTTCGGGCGGTAGGCCTTGTACTGGCTGCCGGAGTCGAGGCCGTAGTCGCGCTCCCGGTAGTCGGTGCCGTACCGGCCGCGCTGCTCGTACGCCCAGTAGGACGTGCGGTCCTTGTTGGCCCACTTCTCGAAGATGACGACGTGGCGCGTGGTGTTGGTGCCCTGGGCGTCCATGACGAGGTCGCCCTTCTTCAGGTCGTCCATGTCGATGCGCTCGGTGTACCTGGACGAGGTGAGGCCCTGGGTGTTCGGGCCCGGCTTCTCCAGCCCCAGCGTCATCGAGACGAAGCCGGAGCAGTCGGCGCGGTAGCCGTTGTGGCTGCGGACCTGGCTGTAGCGCACCCGGTCGTCGGTGCCCGGGTTCCAGGTCCTGGCCCGGGCGATCACCCGGGACCGGGCGTCCATCGTGGTGGACTTCTCGGCCTCGGCCTTCTCGCGGGACGCGTCCCGCGCGCCCTTCTGCTTGTGGGGGAGGACCTCCATGGCGGCGATCTGGTCGCCGGAGCGCGAGCCGGTGCCCGGGTCGGATTCGGACCCGATCGACGCCTGCGCGGTGCCCGCGACCACGCCGAAGAAGGCGAGGCCGAACAGGGCGCCGGTGGCACGGGGGCCTAGGGGAAAGCGGTTTTTGGCGTGCTTGCCTTTCAAGGGGTCTCCTTGGCTTCCAGGACGCCTACCGGGTTAGCTGACGGGTTCGGACGTGGAAGTCGCCCTTCGGCCTGGGGGCAGGCCGATTCACCCCAGTGCAAGGTGTGGGTCCCCGGCTCCGCGCGACGGCGGACTCGGCGTTGCCGCTGCGATCCTGAGGGCACGACGGCCCGTCCACGGGACCCGGTGTCCCGCGTGCGAAAGAGCGGCGCTGATGGTGCGGCGCCCCAGGAGGGGGCGCAGCTCTGCGAACAGGTCCTGGCTTTCGCTCAGCGTCCGCACGTCGGCGTGCGCATGGCCGGGCTGAGGAACGGGGTCTCGGGGAGACCGCACGGCAGGACCGTCACGAGACGACGCGTGGGTCGCGCCGCCGCCACCCCCGTCCGGCGGTGCCGTCCGGGGGGCCGTGTCCGGACGGACACGGTGGGGCAAAGCGCCTGGCGAGCGCCTTGGTGAGCGACAAGCTACTCCCTACCCCAATGGAAGGCAAACCGGGACAAAATCAACAACGTCCCAGCTCAGCGCACAGGCG
>NZ_SMJX01000281.1 GCF_004348535.1 Actinomadura sp. KC216 | reverse complement strand
TCCCAGACCTCCACGACATAGGCGTGCGTCCGCGAGTAGGCGGCCACCCGGATCTTGTCGGTCTTGGCGTGCCGGATCGCGTTCGTCGCCAACTCCGACCCGATCAAGCGCACATCGTCGTTGTCGACCGTCCAGCTCTCCGCGATCTCCGCAACGTGATCGCGGGCCCTCTTCGCACTGCCCTTCTCACTCGGAAGAATGATCATTCCGCCCGCCCTCCCTTCCCATCCACCTGCTGATTTGCGGTTCCCAGCGTGGAGGGACGGGGTTAGGCTTGACGATAGGAAGCACGACCACAGCAGAATGACAAGACCTCAGCCCCCGGTGTACCGAGGTGTATCCGCACATGGCGAACAACCGAATGACGCCGCGCACATTCCTTGCTAAGCAGATCCGGCGCCTTCGCGGATCAATGAGTGATCCCGACACCGGCAAGGAGATGACCCCGGCGGGGCTGGCCAAACTGGTATATAGAAGCGAATCTCTCGTCAAAGCATGGGAAACCGGACGCCGCGTCCCGCAACCCGACGACCTGCGGCGCCTGGACGAGATTTTCGACACCAAGGGGCTTCTGGAGGAGATCGGCAGGGACCTCGTCAAGGACGAGCGCGCGCCGGAGTACATGGACAGATGGCGCGAGATCGAAGAGCATGCGACATCGCTTCGCTCACATCATCCGCTTCTCGTGCCCGGGTTGCTTCAAACCCCGGAATACGCGCGTGCGGTCATCAGGTCGTCTGGAAGGAAGGTTGATGACGTAGAGAAGCAGGTTCAGAAAAGGATGGAGCGACAGGAGGTTCTGGCGCCTGAGAACGACACGATCGTCGTCGTGGTCCTGGACGAGGGTGCTCTGTATCGGCCGATCGGTGGTCCGAAGACGATGCACGACCAGCTCCTCAAGTTGCTAGATATGGCCGAATGGCCGAACGTATGGATCAAGATTGTTCCGTCGACGGTGGGAGAGTACGCCGGGTTAGCGGGCAACTTCCACATCGCGACTATGGACGGTCGGGGATTCGCCTGGGTGGACGATGCATTCAGTGGCGATGTCCTCGAACACCCCGAGAGTGTCGCCACGATGGAACGTGTCTGGGAAGCGCTTCGTGACAAGGCACTTCCGAGAGAACAATCAATCGAGCTTATATCGAGGGCAGTGGATCGATGGAAAATGTGAATTGGAAGAAGTCTTCCCGCAGTGGAAACGGTGGTCCGGATTGTGTCGAGCTGGCACGTATTGCGAACGCAGTTGCCGCACGGGACAGCAGGAACCCGCGTGGCCCGCGCCATGAGTTCAGTGTGGCCGCGATGACGGCGCTCTTCGCTGACATCCGGCGTGGCCGGTACGACCTGCCCTGATCGAGGTAGCGGAAGAATTCCCCAGGGCATGAGCCCGGGGAATTGGGCAGCGAATCATCGCAAGACTCGAAGGTGGGAGGACGTCATGCGGCTACGGTTCCTCGCGATCGACCCGGGCACGGGAGGGGACCACTGTCCGGCGGTCTTCGTGGACGAGGAAACCGGTGACCTGGTGTTCCAGGGCACCACCGTCTCTTCATCGGCCGACTTGGATCAGGTTGCCGAACATAGCCCGATCGCAACGTACGAGTCCGTCGTACGACTGCCCGCCCGCATGCGGACCCGCATCTTGGAGGCGCTCAGTGACATCGACAGTCCCCCCGTTCAGTGAACTGATCGCGGCGACGACGTCCTCGGCCGTGCATCTGGAGATGCGGGACGCCTACACACCCGCTGACCCGGTCTTCCAGGAATGGCTGGCCGGTCGGGTGAACATTGAGGAGCCCGCCTATCCCGGCTGGCTCGAACTCGTCCGCGAACATGTTGCCCGAGGGGTGCGCTTTCGGCGTGCACGGATCGTATCCGAGCCGCTGGCCGCCTTCACCCGGTTCGAGTACGAGATTACGCCCGCGCTCAACCTGGCAGCGGGGGAGCAAGTGCGGTGGCTGCCCCGGCGGCGCGCATCTGACCTCTGCCTTCCCGGTAACGACTTCTGGCTGTTCGACGACCGGTTGGTCCGCCTCCATCACTTCTCGGGCGATGGTGAGATCGTCGAAGACGAGCTTTCAGATGATGCGTCACTTGTCAAGCTGTGTGCCGCGGCCTTCGAGGCCGTATGGGAACGCGGGATCGACCATGCTGAGTACCGGCCCGCCTGATCCTCGGTATTCGATGAATCATGCCGGTTTCACCGTCCTCCAGTGTTCAGCGGGCGCGGCGGGACGTCGCGCAGCGTCTACGCGAGCTCAGATTGGACGCCAACCTGACCGCGCGGGCGTTGTCGGCCTCCGCCGGCTGGCACGAGTCCAAGACGTCCCGCATCGAGTCAGCGCAGCAGGCGCCCTCTGACGAGGACGTTCGCACCTGGTGCGCGGTCTGCGCCGCCCCCGGTCAAGTCGCTGACCTGATAGCCGCCTCTCGGGCGGCCGATTCGATGTACATCGAATGGCAACGTCTTCACCGGACGGGGCTGCGCCACATCCAAGACTCTCGTGTTCCGCTCTATGAGCAGACCCGTCTTATGCGGGTCTACTGCTCCACGGTGGTCCCCGGTCTCTTCCAGACTTCCGCCTACGCACGGGCACTCCTGACGGACATCACGCGGTTTCAAGGAACACCCGACGATGTGGAGGCTGCGGTAGGGGCACGGCTAGCACGGAATGAAGTACTACGTCGAGGAGACCACCGTTTCACGGTTCTCATCGAGGAATCCGTGCTTCGCTACCAGATCGGTGACACCGAAATTATGGCTGGACAACTCCGGCATCTGCTGTCGGTCATGTCGCAGCCTTCGGTGTCACTCGGTATCGTCCCCTTCGCGGCATGCCAGCGCCGTATGTGGCCTTTGGAGACCTTCACGGTGTTCGATGACGAGCGCGTGCACGTTGAGTTGCTGTCGGCACAGGTCACGCTTACCGCACCCAGCGAAGTAGCCGTCTATGTCAGCGGCTACAGGGAACTGGCCGATCTTTCTGTTGTGGGCGCTCCGGCCCGGGCTTTGATCAATGCGGCCCTCGAAGCGCTCGACTGACCGTCGAGGAGGCTGGACGCAAATCTTCGCAAGTCTGTAGTCCGTGATGTGCACCCCACCTTAACGTTCTGGACAGCACGCACCCTGCTGGAACATGCGAGGAGGGGTTCGGATGGGGTTGTTGGATCGGCCGTTCGGGGCACGTGCGACCGACCGTCAGCGGCAGCTTGACGCACCGGTGCTCATCAAGAGCGCGCTGGGGTGCGTCCACCTTCGGAAGGCCGAGGCGTGACCGCGCTGGAAGACTTCGAAATCTCGCGCGCCGAGGCATTCTTCCGCAAGGTGACCACCCGATACCAGGCCGACAGCGCCGCATCAGCGGTGGTGATCACGCATCTGCTCGGGGAACGGCCCGCATTTCTCCGGGCGGTAGGGCGGCTGGCCGAGATCGCGGCCGTGTTACCCAAGCCCAAATCGATCGATATGACCGTTCTCCATGAGATCACCGGGAAGATGCCGGTGGACGAATTGGACCGGGCCGCATTCTCCGACCCCGGCTACGCGTTGGATTACCTGGAGACGCGGGCGGCGGGGCGGCCGGTCGTGTTACTGGACGTCGGTGGATACTTCGCGCCGAGTCTGGAGCACCTGTGCGCGCGTTTCTCGGGTCGTCTGATCGGGGTTGTGGAGGACACCGAGAACGGCCACCGGCGATACGAAGCGCTGGGCAAGCTGCCGTGCCCTGTATTCAGCGTCGCACGTTCTCCGCTGAAAGATCCTGAGGACTACCTGGTCGGCCAATCGGTGACGTTCTCGGCCGAAGCGTTGATCCGCTCGCGCGGGGACATCCTGCAAGGGCGTCCAGCAGCGGTCATCGGGTACGGCAAGCTGGGCCGCTCGATCGCGGCGATGCTGCACGCTCGCCATGTGGGAGTCACCGTTTACGACTCCGACCCGGTGCAGCGAACTCAAGCCATGTCGCAAGGGTTCCGGACGGCCCCCGCACTCGGACAGGCGATTTCCGGAGCCGGGGTCATCGTTTGCGCCACGGGGAATCTGGCCCTGAAGGAAGACGACTTCGCGCGGGTCGCGAACGGCGCGTACATCGCCAGCGTCACCAGCAGCGACGACGAGTTGGAACTGGAGGCGCTGGACGGGTTGTACGAACGCACCCCCAGCGGTCCGCACGTCACCCGGTACGCCCGGACGGGCCACTACTTCTATGTCCTGGCCGACGGCAACGCCGTCAATTTCCTCCACGGAGCGAGCGTCGGCGCTTTCATCTTTCTCGTGCAGGCCGAGATCCTGGCGGCGCTCGGCACGTTGGCCGCAGCCGACGGCTACGAGTCCGGCCTGCATCAGCTGGACAGGACCGAACGCAGCCTGATCGCCGCGACCTGGCTGCGCTACTTCGATAGGACGTCATGAGCATCAGCACCGACGAGATCCGCACCACCACCGCCCGCTACCTGGCCGCCCACCCTGACGAGACCGACCACCTCAAGCCGTTCACCGCCGCACTGGAGACCGGGGCCGACCTGACCTCACGCAAGGAGTTCAACGGGGGACACGTCACCTGCGGAGCCGCGGTCATCGACGACAGGGGCCGACTGCTGCTCGTCCAGCACAAGGCGCTCGGCAGGTGGCTTCTGCCCGGCGGTCACCTGGAGCCGGGGGAGGAATCTTTGCCATACGCAGCCCTGCGCGAATTGGAGGAGGAGACCGGCATCTCGTGGCATGGCGCTGTCCCTCCGCCCGGTCACGACGTCACCCCGGTGGACATCGATGTACACATGATCCCGGCCAACCACGCCAAGGGTGAGCCCGGGCATTGGCACGCCGACTTCCGCTGGATGTTCTGGGTGAAGGAGCCCAAGGTCGTCGTCCAGGCAGAGGAGGTGGACGGCTACGCCTGGCGGTCCCGAGACACTGCCCCAACCCCCAAACTGGCGGCCAAACTCGCCGTTCTGTAGTGCGTTTCCCGGCCCGCGACTCGTCCCGAGTAGCGGGTCGGGAAAGGCGACTGCGGACACCGGTCTGCGGTCCCCTGGACGCCGGTGACCGCCGCGCGCTGATCCCGACCGGCCGCGTACCCGACGCGCTCATCGAGGCCGCCGTCACGGCCGCGCTGGCCAGTCCGCATTCGACGGCCCACCGGACCTGGCTGCCGCGCTGGGGACGCTCGACACGGCCGGGGTGGTGCCGGGCGTGCGGACGGTGGTGAAGGTGAGGCGGCGGCTGCACGAACGGCTGGAGACCGTCCAGCACTTCGAGGGGCTGCGCACTGAGATCGGCATTCGGGCGCCACGCCTGCTGGACGCGGGAACGGTCGGGGAATCGTGGTGGGCCGTCCTGGAACGCCTCCCCGGCACGCAGGCGGACCACCCGACGCCCGCACGTCAGCGAGAACTGGGCCGTCAGCTCCGGCTCTGGCACTCCCGGCGGCCCGGCGACGGCCTGCGCCTGGACGCTCCCGGCGCGCTGGGTGTCCTGCTGGGCTGGGCACGGACCGCCGTCCCGGACGCCTACCAGGACATCGCGGAGCACTTCGCCGCGGCTTGCCGGGGCCTCCCCATGACCGCGATCCACGGCGACGCCGCGGTGTGCCACAACACGCTGTTCGACGGCGACGTCCTGACAGGGCTGCTCGACCCGGGCGCGACCGAGTCCGGACCGCCGATGCTCGACCTCGCCTGGTCCCTGGCCGTCGACATGCCACGCGGCGCAGACCCAGGCCCGCTCATCGAGGGCTACGGCACCGACGCCGTCGACCAGGACGCCCTGACCGCACTGCTGCCGCTGATGATTCTGCGCCGCCTCATCGACACCCCGGTCCTCGGACTCGCCGGAAGCGACGGCGCGTGGATCACGCAGTGGCTCCGCGACCACCGTCCTGACCTGCTCACTCTGGCCCAATGAGCCCGGCCCGGCGGGCGCACGCATACGGGATGTAGTTGTCCAGCACGTTGGCGGGCACGGCAAGCCGCTCATGCAGCTTTGGTTCGTCGTTGCGTGCGTAGAAGCGGTTAAGGCCATCGAAGAGCGCCAGCCTGTACCCGGCCTCTAGGACGTGAGGCTCCCACTTCTGGTGGCTCGGCCGGGCCGTCAGCGGGACGGTCGCCTCGACCACGATCGCCCGTGGTCTCCACGCCCGAAGGTCGGCAGAGCGAAGGACGGCGGCCTCCGCCCCCTCGACATCGACCTTCAGCAGGTCGAATCCTGGATTCGCATACGAGCCAAGGACGGTTTCCAGAGTGACGACCTCGACGCGCAGTTCCTCATGGCGCCAACCGTCCGCGAGATGCATTTCCAGGACGTCCCTGCGAAGGGTGCTGAGACCGCCGCCGCCTGTCTTTCCCCGCCCTGGGACGACCCGGAAGAACGTCGTGATGCCCGGTTCGTCCCCCACGGCCGCCCCGCAGGTTCACATCGCCCGGTCGGGCCTGCTCCAGGTGGGCGTGGCGGTCCGGCAACGGCTCGATGTTGACCCCTCGCCAGCCCAGGGCGTCCACCAGGTTCTTGGTGAGCGAGCCGCTGACGGGCTCACCGGCGCCGACGTCCACGAAGAACCCGCCCCGGTGGCCGGCGAAGGCGCGCATCAGCACGACATCCTCCGCGTTGCCCCCGTACGCGATCAAGTCATAGCCGCCCACACGTGCCAACCTACGGCTGGAGAGCGGCTGCTACCGTCGGCTGCCTCACCTGCCCCGCCAACCTCAGAGATGGCCTGTGATGCAGCCGCTTCGTCCTGATGCGACCCTCGCCGATGTGCAGGAGTACGTCGAGAAGATGGAGATCGAGCGCGGCCTGGCCGGGCTCAGCCTGGGCTCCCAATGCCTCAAACTCGCTGAGGAGATCGGTGAACTGGCCGCCGCCAGTGGCGAGGACGACGAGGTCCCAGGGGAATGCGTCGACGTGTTGATCCTGCTGGCCTCGATCCTCAACCGTGCCGGTATCGACCTTGAGCGCACTGTCGCCGATCGCTTCCCCGGGACCGGTCGCGTCACCCTGGCTGATCTACCCGCCCGCATGGCCGGCAGCGATCTTGTTGGTCTCGATGTGGCCGGACTGTGCGTGCGGGCGGCGATCGAGACCGGAGAGCTGTGCCGGGCCGTCCGCAAGCTCAACGGCGCCCCTTCCGACCCGGGCGGCCGGACCGTCGTCCTGGCCGAAACCTGCGCTGACCTCGTTCTCCTCCTCGGGGCATTCGCGCACCTGCTGTCATTCGATCTGGCCGAGGCCTTCCGTGCCAAAGAAGAGATCAACAACAGCCGCGTCTGGACGTGAGCATGTCCGCCGCTCGGTGCGTACCGCGCGCCCAGCCGTCCTGTCGTGGACGACCTGGTCTGACCGATGGCTGGTTGCTGTGGACGGGGCGTGTCAGTCGACTGGGGTGTCCAGCCATTGGCCGTCGCGCATGACCGTGCGTCCGGCGAATTCGTGGAGGCCGTTCCAGACCTGGATGCGCGTGGGGTGCAGGCACAGGTAGACGAACGTGCCCTCCGGGTAGGTGCGGGGGTCTGTGGAGACCTTGGCGTAGCGCTCGGCGATGTCGGCGTCGATGTCGGGGACGTTGATCAGCGTCGCGCTGGTGTCGATCATGACGACATCGGCTGTGTCGCCGAGAGCGACCCGCGCTTGTGGGTGTCCCTTGATGTTGGCGACGGTGCGGCTCTTCACGAAGGTCGCGGTATACAGAGCCGAGCCGTCCCAGGCGAGGGCCACGGGGATCAGATGCGCACCGTGGCCGTCGCTGCCGGTGGCCAGCCACATCTGGAAGCTGGATTCGAGCCGCTTTCGAGCGAAGGCCCGCCGCTCGGCCAGGCTGCGCGGGACCGGGATCGAGGCGACTTCTATGTCGGCGTGCATGACGCTCCTCCTTCACGTGGGGCCTTTGGGGCTTTACCTCTAGACGAATGGCGCTGCGCGCGCTTCGACACATCGCCGGACCTTTGCCACTGTCCGAACCGGCCACGAGGTCATTGAATGAGGGGTATGGAGTTACTGGCAGGCCTCCTGCGGGGGCTGATCGCCCTGGTGGGACATGTGGTGGCGGCGATCGACTGGTCCGCGCTGGGCCGGGGGAGGCGCCGGCGGCGTCGGCTCGACAGATTGGAGCGGGGCGAACCGGTCGCGGTCCCTGGTGTCCTCAAGGATCCGGAGCTGACCGGTGGCCGGCGCCAGGTCGGCAGGCTCTGTCTGGGGGATGGGCCGGTGATGTGGCAGGACAAGGACAAGGCGGTGGTGTTCGCCCCCGGGCCGCTGGCCCTGGTGACGGCGGACGAGTCGGAGATCGCCTTCCGGTCCGAGGACGGGCGGACCGAGCTGCGGCTGCACCCCGATGAGGCCCCATACGTGCTCAAGGCCCTTCGCTAGCAGGCGCCACGGCCGAGGTTGCGATCGCGGAAATGCGTCGGGGGAGGAGTGGCACGCGTGGAGTTGGTGCGGTGTTCGGCGCCCTTACTGCCGGATGGGTCGGTGTTGCGGTGTTTTGGGTATCGCGGGTACTTCGCGCAGGCGCGGGCGCGGCGGCTGGCGCCGGGCGGGGACGTGAAGCTGATCGTCCGGCTCGGGGACCCCTTACGGTTCGCGGCCGGGGCGTCCGGGGCGGTGCCCGCGACGGCCTCGGCGTTCGTCGTGGGGCTCAATGACGGGCCGGGACGCACCGTCCACGCCGGTGACGTGCACAGCCTCCAGCTCCACCTGACGCCGCTCGGTGCGTACCGCGTGCTCGGCGTGCCGATGCAGGCGCTGAGCGGCGCGGCGGTGGAACTCGCCGAAGTGCTCGGCCGTCCCGTGGTGGACGAGCTGGTCGAGCGCCTCGCGACCACCGATGACTGGGACGCCCGGTTCCGGCTGATCGGCCAGATGCTCGGCGAGCGCACGGCAGCCACCGCCCCGCCGGACCCGGCGGTCGCGTGGGCGTGGCGGCGGCTGAGCCGGTCCGGCGGCGGCGTCGGGGTCGGTGAGCTGGCCGCCGAGCTGGGGGTGAGCCGCCGGCACCTGACCCGCAGGTTCCATCACCAGGTCGGCCTGCCGCCCAAGAGCCTCGCGCGGGTCCTGCGCTTCCGGCGGGCCGTGCGCCTGCACGCCGAGATGCCGGGACGGTCCTGGTCGCGCATCGCCGCCGAGTGCGGGTACTACGACCACGCGCACCTCGACGCCGACTTCCGCTCGCTGGCCGCCTGCACCCCCACGGAATTCGTCACCAGGTCAGATGGGTTCTCGCTTCCGTCCTGAATGGCCTGTCCCAATTTTCCAAGCTTTCGTGGTGTGCGCGTCCTTAGCGTCGCGCTATGCCCCTCACTCTTCGTGCGGCTGTTGCCGTCTCCGTTCTGGCCGCCCTGCTCCTGAACGCGGCGATGCTTCTCGATCAGTTCGCCGGAGCGCCGCTGCGCACGGCGTTCTGGCCCCTCATGTGGTCGACGGCCCTGCTCTTCTTCGCCGCCATGGCCGACCGGCAATGGGGACGGACGATGCTCGCGGTGCAGGCCGGGCTCACCGTCCTGATGTCGTCGACACTCGTGTTCACCGAGCCGGGCGAGCTGGACACCGTGGAACGGACGGACGCCGCGGTCGGGCTAGCGCTGGCGAGCGCGGCGGGCCAGATCATCGCCGCGGCGCTCGCATGGCTGCCGCCGTCCACCGCGTACGTGCGCGGTGGCCGTAGCCGGGAGCTGTCCCCGAGGGTGCGCAAGATCGTGCTGGTCGTCCACGTGACGAGCTCGGTCGCGTGGCTCGGGATCATCACGGTGCAGGGCACGCTCGGCATCACCGCCGTCACCGCCGACGACCCCGGCATGGCGGGGGCCATGTTCACCGCCATGCTGGTCATCGACGCCGTCTTCCTCGGCCCGGCCGCGTTCCTCGCCCTCTTCTCCGGCATCGTGCTTGCCGCCGGGACCCGCTGGGGCCTGCTGCGCCGGTGGTGGGTGGCGACGAAGTTCGCCCTCATGCTCGTCCTGATGGTGCTGCCGATCAGCGCCTGGCAGGCGGTCCCCGTCGACGGCCACGCGCTCGTCGAGGCCGGACGGCCCATGGCGGACATCCGCGACGCGCTCGGCGCCACCCCGTACCTCGCCATGATCTCCCCGGTGCTGGCGCTGTTCGCGGTCATCCTCTCGATCACCAAGCCGTGGGGCCAGACCGCCCTCGGCCGCCGCACCCGCCCGACGCGGGCCCGAAGCGGCGTGTGAGCGACCAGCGGTGGGGTGCCTTACTGGCTCCAGCGGTTGTACGAGCATGACGCGACCGCATAAGGACCGGTGGAGGTGTTACTGGTGACGACCTTGCCGTCCACCCTGATACGGCAAGTGACCGAGCCGCGTTCGCCCGAGTTCTGGGCATTGACCTGAAGGACGTCAGAGCCGCCGACGTTCCGGGATTCCGCCTTCCGCCACGGAAGCGGCTGGCTGGTGGCCTGCGAAGGGTCCTTGCCGAACGAGTAGGTGATGTCTGCTCTGGTCGCGCCGCCGGAGCCGCTCGCCTCAAGCACCACGCGCGTCCGCTTTTCCTCGATCTCGTTTCCGATCTCGTTGCCGAGCGCCACGAAGAAGATGATGACGATCGCTCCGGCCAGGATGCCGATGTAGCCGAGGATCAGTCCCGCGATGGCCATGCCCCTGCCGCTCTGGCCTGTCCGCTTGATCTGCGACAGCGACACGTGTCCCAGGACGACCGCGAGGATGCTTCCGATCCAGCACAGCCAGGTGATGCCAAGGACCAGCGACGCGATGGCCAGCGTGTTCGTCCCGCCCGGACGCGGTTGCCCGCCTGGTGCCCCGGGTGGCCC
>NZ_SMJX01000280.1 GCF_004348535.1 Actinomadura sp. KC216 | reverse complement strand
GGAGGCGAGGTAGCGCTGGATGGTGGGGGCGACCAGCTCGACCAGCTCCTCGTCGGTGGCGGACGCGAGCGGCTCGACGCGCACGACGTAGCGCAGGATCATCAGCCCGATCATCTGGCCCGCGGCAGCCTGGATCTGCAGCTTCGGGGCGTCGGTGGCCTTCGCGGCACGGCCGAACAGGACCGTCGTGACGAACTCGCGCAGCAGCGCCGCCGCGCGCTCGTTCGTCATCGCCGAGCGGAGCATGGCGAGGATCGGCGCCCTGCGCTCGTCGTCGCCCCACACGTCCAGGAACGTGCGGACCATCAGCTCGCCGAACCGGTCCCGGGGAAAGGACAGCACGCGGGGCAGCACGGTGGCCGGATCCACCGGGAAGCGCATCGCCTCGATGAACACGCCTTCCTTCGTCCCGAAGAAGTGGTGGACGAGCGCGGGGTCGACGCCTGCGGCGCGGGCGATGGCGCGCAGCGATGTCCCGTCATAGCCCTTCTCGGCGAACAGGTCGCGCGCCTCGGCGAGGATCTTCTCGCGGGTCTCGGTCGGCCCGGGGCGGCGTCCGGGGCCCCGCGACGAGCCCCGCTTCGCCCCCGCCTTCTTCGTCCCCGCCTTCGTGCCCGCCGGTTGCGCGTCCGGTTCGTCGACCTGCCGGTCCGGTTCGTCCACCTGCCTGGTCACCGGACGCCCCGGCGGGTGACCTCACCGGCCGGGGAGACCTCCCAGGTGCGGTCGGCGGCGGCGAGGTGCAGCCGCGCGAAGGCCAGCGCCTCGGCGAGGTCCTCCATGCGCTCGACGCGGCTGGACGCGCGGCGCGTGTTGATCTCCATGACGATGTGCCCGCGGAAGCCGCTCTCGGCGAGGTTCTCCAGCATCGTCCCGCAGGGCTGGTTGCCGCGGCCGGGGACGAGGTGCTCGTCCTTGTTGGTGATGCCGATGCCGTCGGCGAGGTGGATGTGGCGCAGCCGGTCCCCCAGGCTGGCCGCCATGTCGAGGGGGTCGGAGCCGGAGACGGCGGTGTGCGACAGGTCGAGCGTGACGTGCGGGTAGTCCTGGTCGACGGGGTTCCAGTCGGGCAGGTACATGCCCGCCTCGGCGCCGCGCGCCTTGAGCGGGAACATGTTCTCGACCGCGAACAGCACGTCGGTCTCGTCCTGCATGCGGGCGATGCCCTCGACGAACTCCTTCGCGTACTCGCGCTGCCACCGGAACGGCGGGTGGACGACGATGACCTCCGCGCCGAGCTCCTCCGCGACCTCCTTGGAACGCACCAGCTTGCCCCATGGCTCGCGCCCCCAGACCCGCTGGGTGAGCAGGAGGCACGGCGCGTGGATCGACCTGATCGGCATCTCGTGGTAGTCGGACAGCCGTCGCAGGACGTTGAGGTCCTGCGACGAGGCGTCCGTGGAGACCATGACCTCGATGCCGTCGTAGCCGAGCAGCGCGGCGATCTCGAACGCGCTCGGTACCTTCTCCGGGTACACCGACGCGGTGGAGAGCGTGATCGGCGCGTCCGGGACGCGGAGGGCCGGTGAAGAGACGCCGTTGTGCTGCGCGGTCAAGGCTTCCTCGCCAGGAATGGTCGCTCGGCAGTTTCGTAAGGGCCGACGGTCGAGTTCGTAGGGCCGACGGTCGAAGAGTGCTGTACGCAAAGGAAAGCCTATGCGGCCCCGGCCGTGATGAAACCCTCGCCCCGCGTGATCCTGCTTTCGTCCCACCGCGGTGGCCTTTCATCCCCTGGCAGGCGGCCTTTGTCCTCGGCGGTCGTGGCTACTCTCTGTCCCCGTGGCCGAGATCGCACCGGGCGCCGTGCCGAGCCCCAACATCTGGAACACCCCAGAGGTCTACGAGCTGGAGAACCGCGCCGTGGACCCGGACGGCGTCCTGGCCGGGGCGATGCGCGCGATCCGTCCGTGGGCCGGGGCGGACGTCCTGGACGTCGGCTGCGGCACCGGCTTCCACCTGCCGTTCTTCGCCGCGGACGCGCACCGCGTGATCGGCGTCGAGCCGCACAAGGGCCTCGCCAGGGCGGCCGCGCGCCGCGCCCGGGACCTGCCGAACGTCACGGTCCGGGTCGGCGCGGCGCAGGCGCTGCCGCTGCCGGACGCGTCGGTCGACGTCGTCCACGCGCGGTGGGCGTACTTCTTCGGGCCGGGCTGCGAGCCGGGCCTCGCCGAGCTGGGACGGGTCGTCCGGCGCGGCGGCGCGATCTTCATCATCGACAACGACGCGACCCGGTCGACGTTCGGCCGCTGGTTCCTGCGCAGCCTGCCGAAATACGACCCGGAGGCCGTGGAGCGGTTCTGGACGCGGCACGGCTTCGCCCGCGAGCCCCTGACGATCCGGTGGTCGTTCCAGAGCCGGGACGATTTCGCCGCCGTCCTGCGGATCGAGTTCCCGCCCGACGTGGCGGACGCCTGCCTCCGCGAGCACCCAGGCCTGGAGGTCGACTACGCGGTGAACCTGTGGTGGCGCTGCCCCTGAGCCTCAGGTGACCCCCGCGTGATGGCGTCTACTGGACTCCGTATACAACAATGGGGTCCGGAGGCGCTCGCGGCACCCGGACCGCGTGCCGCGACCTGGAGGAACGGGAGGAACCGGCCATGGGCCGTGCCGCCGAGTCGAGCCGCGTCACCGCTGGATCACCAACGACCACCAAGACCGTTAGCGGACGGGCGGTTCGCGGACGCGCTGTACGCCCACGCGCCGTTCGCGCCCGCGCTGTACGCGGGGCGCTCGCCGCCACAGCGCTCGGCGCGGCGGGTGCCGGTGCCGGGCTCGCCGGGCTGACCGTCCAGCGCCGTGCCCTGCGCCGCCTGCACCTGCGGCCCGACCCGTTCGCCGGGGAACCGTACGGGTCGGTGCGCGGCCGTCCCGTCCCCGTCCGCGCCGACGACGGGACGCGCCTGTACGCCGAGGTCGACGGCGAGGACCGCACCGACATCGCCGTCGTGTTCTCCCACGGCTGGACGCTCACCCAGGACGCCTGGCATTTCCAGCGCAGGGCCCTGCGCGGCCTCGGCAGGCTCGTCTTCTGGGACCACCGCGGCCACGGCCGCTCCGACGGCGGCGCCCGCGACGGCTACGCGATCGACCGCCTCGCCGCCGATCTCGGCGCCGTCATCGACGCCACCGTCCCCGCCGGGACGCCGGTCGTGCTCGTCGGGCACTCCATGGGCGGGATGACGATCATGCGGTACGCGGACGAGAACCCCGGCCTCGCCGGAAACAAGATCGTCGCCACGGCGCTGGTGTGCACGTCGTCCGGCGGGCTCGGCGAGGTCACCCTCGGCGCGCCCGCGCTGCTCGCGCGCGCCACCCACCGCCTCCTGCCCCGCGCCCTCGGCGCGCTCGGCGCCGGGTCGGGCGCCGCCGAGCGGGTCCGCCACCTCGGCCGGCACGCCACCCTCCTCATCGAGGACCTGATCGCGTTCGGCCCCGATGCCGGTCCGGGCGCCGTCGCGTTCGCCGAGCAGATGATGGCCGACACCCGGATGGACGCCTTCGCCGGCTTCCTGCACTCGATGATCACGACCGACGGGATCAGCGACTGCGCGTCCCTCGCGGGCACCGACACCCTGGTCATCGGCGCGGAGCACGACCTGCTCACCCCCGCCGGGCACAGCCTCAAGATCGCCTCGTGCGTGCCGGACGCGCGGGTGGAGATCGTCCCGGCCGCCGGGCACATGGTCATGATGGAGCGTCCCGGCGTCGTCAACGACCACCTGGGCGACCTCATCGAACGCGCCCGCAAGAACCTCACCACCTGAAGCCGCCGACACAGCGAGGCGAGGCGCGCGGGAAGGCGAGGCGCGCGGGAAGGCGAGGCGCGCGGGAAGGCGAGGCGCGGCCTTCGCCGTGCCTGCACCGGCGTTGTCGGAGGAGACCTCTACGCTTCCGCGCATGGCGAAGGCGAAGACGGCCAAGGCGGCCTACCGGTGCTCGGAGTGCGGCTGGCAGACGTCCAAGTGGGTCGGGCGCTGCGGCGAGTGCCAGACCTGGGGGACGGTCACCGAGGCGGCGTCCGCGGCCCCGGCGCGGGTCGTGGCCGCCGGGCCGGTCAGCTCGCCGGCGCGCCCGATCGGGCAGGTGGACGTGCGGTCCGCGCAGACCCGGGCCACCGGCCTGGACGAGCTCGACCGCGTCCTCGGCGGCGGCATCGTGCCCGGGGCCGTCCTGCTGCTGGCGGGCGAGCCGGGCATCGGCAAGTCGACGCTGCTGCTGGAGGTCGCCGCGCTGGCGTCCACAAACGCCAAGGACGGCCCGGGGCAGCCCGGCAGAGACGGCGTCCCAGGGCCGTCCGGCAAAGGCAACGGCACGAAGCAGCCCGGCAAGGACGGGCAGCGCGTCCTGTACGTGACGGGCGAGGAGTCCGCCGAGCAGGTGCGGCTGCGCGCCGACCGCGTCGGGGCGGTCACCGACGACCTGTACCTGGCCGCAGAGACCGAACTGTCGGCGATCCTGGGGCACCTCGACACCGTCGAACCCGCCCTCCTCGTGGTCGACTCCATCCAGACGATCGGGACGTCCGAGGTCGACGGCGCGCCCGGCGGCGTCACGCAGATCCGGGAGGTGGCCGCCAACCTCATCCGCGTGGCCAAGGAACGCGGCATCACCGTCGTGCTGGTCGGGCACGTCACCAAGGACGGCGCGATCGCCGGGCCGCGGCTCCTGGAACACCTCGTCGACGTCGTCCTGTACTTCGAGGGCGACCGGCACTCCCGGCTCCGGATGATCCGCGCCGTGAAGAACCGCTACGGGCCGACCGACGAGCTGGGCTGCTTCGACCTGTCCGAACTCGGCATCGTCGGGCTGCCCGACCCGAGCGGGCTGTTCCTCACCCGGCGGGAGGAGCCCGTCCCCGGCACCTGCGTGACCGTGACGCTCGAAGGCCGCCGCCCCCTCGTCGCCGAGGTGCAGTCGCTGGTCGCGAAGTCGCACCTCCCGGCGCCGCGGCGCGCCACGTCCGGGCTGGACACCTCCCGCGTCGCGATGGTCCTCGCCGTCCTCGCGCAGCGCTGCAAGATTTCCATGCACGAGCAGGACGTGTACGTGTCGACGGTCGGCGGCGTCCGGCTCACCGAGACCTCCGTCGACCTGGCCCTCGCGCTCGCCGTCGCCGGGTCGACCGTCGAGCAGTCGCTGTCGGGCAGCCTGATCGCGCTCGGCGAGGTCGGGCTCGCCGGCGAGGTCCGCGTCGTGCCGGGCGTGCAGCGGCGGCTGGCCGAGGCGGCGCGGCTCGGATTCAAGCACGCCGTCGTCCCGCGCGGCTCCCTCGAACTCGCCGACGGATCGCCGCTCAAACGCGCCGACCCGCAGCTCACGAGCTACGAGGGCATGAAGGTGATGGAGGTCGACAGCCTGCAGCAGGCCCTGCAAGTCGCCTTTACGGCCCCGTAACCTGGATCCCGCCAGAGTATTACCTCGCACAGCGCACGCTTGCGACCAGGGGAGGAACCGGCGCGCGGCCCTCCTCGGTAAACTGACGCCGTCCAGCGACCTCCGGGGGTCAGGTGCCATCACACGACAAGGGTCATGACGAACGCCGCCGCGCCACATTGGCCGCGGTGGCCCCGGGCACCCAGATTCGCGACGGACTGGAGCGGATCCTGCGGGGCCACACCGGCGGCCTGATCGTGCTCGGCTGGGACAAACCCGTCCAGGATCTGTGCTCGGGCGGCTTCGAGCTCGACGTCGAGTTCTCCGCCACCCGCCTGCGCGAGCTCGCGAAGATGGACGGCGCGATCGTCCTCGACGACACCCACAGCCGCATCGTCCGCGCCGCCGTCCACCTCGTGCCCGACTCGACCATCCCCACCGAGGAATCGGGAACGCGCCATCGCACCGCCGAGCGCGTCGCCCGCCAGACCGGCTTCCCGGTCATCTCGGTCAGCCAGTCGATGCACATCATCGCGCTGTACCTCGACGGGATCCGCTACGTCCTCGAAGACTCCGCCGCGATCCTGTCCAAGGCCAACCAGGCCCTCGCCACGCTCGAACGCTACAAGCTGCGGCTGGACGAGGTGTCCGGCACGCTCTCCGCCCTGGAGATCGAGGACCTGGTCACCGTCCGGGACGTCAGCGCCGTCGTCCAGCGCCTGGAGATGGTGCGCCGCATCGCCGACGAGATCGAGGGCTACGTCGTCGAGCTCGGCACCGACGGCCGCCTGCTGTCGTTGCAGCTCGACGAGCTGGTGTCCGGCGTCGACGTCGACCGGGAGCTGATCGTCCGCGACTACCCGTCCGACGACACCCGCGCCCGCGGCGTGGGCGCCATCCTCACCGCGCTCGACACGCTGTCCGCGACCGAGCTGCTCGACCTGTCCACGGTCGCCGAGGTGATGGGCTTCTCCGGCCCCGACGCCCTCGACCTGCCCGTCAGCCCCAAGGGCTTCCGCCTCCTCGCCAAGGTCCCCCGGCTGCCGAGCATGGTCGTCGAGCGCCTCGTCGAGCACTTCGGCGGCCTGCAGAAACTCCTGGCCGCCAGCATCGACGACCTCCAGGCCGTCGGCGGCGTCGGCGAATCGAGGGCCCGCAGCGTCCGCGAAGGCCTCTCCCGCCTGGCCGAGTCCTCGATCCTCGAACGGTACGTCTGATCGCCGCAGGTCAGCGGAGGCGGAAGACCTGCTTCTCGACCTTGTGGCCCTTCAGGACGGCCATGTAGGTGCCGGGACGGGCGGGGCTGCCGCTCTTACAACCGCGCATGCGGTTCCAGGTGATGGTCTCGACGAAGGGAATGCCCCTCCGGAGCGTCTCCTTGGACGAGTCACCGCGGCGGCACTCGGCGGACGACCAGATCCGGTCGTCACCGGACGTGACACGCACGTCGAAGCCGCGATGGGCGAACACGCAGGAGCCCCCGCCCGTGTTGACGACCGTGACCTTGAACTCGGGACGTGCGGTGCCCGCGTAGGTATCCCTGGGCATCGACACGCTGACTACAAGATCGTCCTTGCGGCAGGGGCCACCGTGGTCCACCTGCTTCGATTCGGGAGTGGCGGTCGTGGTGACGGTGACCGTCGGCATCGCCGTCGGCGGAGACGAGGGATCCGCGCTGGAGACCGCACCCGCGTTCCTTCCTGACCCGCCCTTCCCTGAGTCGTCTGCACCGCTGCCGCAGGCCCAGGCGAGCAGGCCGACCGCACCGAGAACGCCGGTCAAGGCCACCGCGCGGCGCCGCCAGTATTGGTCGAGCCGAGAACCGTCCTCGTTACGTCCAGTAGTCGCCCCCATGCGGTCAGTATGCATTCAGTGATCCGGAAAGAGGGGACGACCCGCCGCGCGCCACAATGGCGGCGCGCCATGAACACCACCACCGTGAACGCCGCTTACACCGCCCCCGTCCTCGACTGGTACGAGGCGAACGCCCGGGATCTCCCGTGGCGGGCGCCGGACGCGACCCCGTGGGGCGTCCTGGTCAGCGAGATCATGCTGCAGCAGACGCCGGTGTCGCGCGTCCTGCCGGTCTGGGACGCCTGGATGTCCCGCTGGCCGACGCCCGCCGCCCTCGCCGCCGAACCGTCCGGGGAGGCCGTCCGGGCGTGGGGACGGCTCGGCTATCCGCGCCGCGCGCTGCGCCTGCACGAGAGCGCCCGCGCGATCACCGAGCGGCACGGCGGCGAGGTCCCGTCGTCGCACGAGGAGCTGCTCGCCCTGCCCGGCATCGGCGCCTACACCGCCGCGGCCGTCGCGAGTTTCGCGTTCGGGCAGCGGCACGCCGTCCTCGACACCAACGTGCGGCGCGTCCTGGCCCGCCTGATGTCCGGCGACGAATACCCGCCGAAGTCCCAGACGAGGGCCGAGGTCGAACGCGCCGAAAGCCTGCTGCCCGTTGATCCCGCGACCGCCGCCCGCTGGGCCGTGGCCGTCATGGAGCTGGGCGCGCTGGTGTGCACCGCCCGTACGCCCCGCTGCGTCGACTGCCCGGTGTTCGACAAGTGCACGTGGCAGCGGAACGGCCGTCCCGCCTACGACGGCCCACCGCGCCGGGGCCAGACGTACGCGGGCACCGACCGCCAGTGCCGGGGACGCATCCTCGCCGTCCTCCGCGACGCCGAGGGACCGGTCGCGAAACCGGCCCTGGACGTCGTCTGGTCGGACGCCCCCCAACGCGAACGCGCCCTAGACGCCCTCATAGCCGACGGCCTGGTCGACCCCTTGGACGACGGCCGCTACGCCCTCCCCCAGTAGCCCCCACGCACACGCGCCCCGCAAAAGCGCGAAGGACCACGCACCAGCGCCGCCACGAACGGCCCTCCGCCCACCATAAACCCCTGGGCTGGGATAGCCCGTTCGCGGATGCGCTTCGCTTCCACGCGCGCTACGGACTCACTCCTTAAGGACTGTCTGCGTCTCCGGGGCGATTCCTCGGGGCCGATTCCCCGGACGCTACGAGTCGCCGGCTCCTCGGGGCACTGATCGTGACCCGAGGAGCCGGGGTGCGGCCTCCGTCCCGAACCCGGCGGCTCAGTGACCGGTGGCGGCGCGGCGCTTCTCGTAGGCGTCCATGATGCGGCCGAGCTTCGCGAACTTCTCGGTGTAGGTGAACGGGTAGATGCCGGGCGGGGTCGCGGGCCGTCCGGCGTCGATGTACTGCGTGCCGAGGTTCGAGAAGACGACGATCACGTAGTGGCGCCCGCCCTCGCCGCGCAGGGCCCGGACGATGCCCGCGTCACCGGCCGAATTGTTCACCCAGCCGGTCTTGTGCGCGAACGCGACCTCGGCCTTCTTGTTGCAGGAACGGACGTCGCGCCCGAACTTGTTGCCGTCGACGGTCACGGTGCCGTCCGCGCCGACCCACCGGTTCGGGGCGGCGTTCGGCAGTCCGGCCGCCGGGTACTTCCCGCCGCACCAGTTCGTGCTGGACAGCATGTCGTTGAAACCCTGCTGCGCCAGCTCAGCACGGAAGAACTTGCGCGAGGCCGGGCTAAGCACATCATCGCTCTTGACCGGTTTGCCGTTGGGCGCCGTCCACACCGTGCCGGGCGCGCCGTTGATGAGCGTCAGCAGCTTGGCGGTGTCGAGCGAGCTCATCGTGATCTCGTTCGACCACCGACCGCCGTTGGACGCCCTGGTGCCCTTGAGCTGCAGCGTCTCCAGCCCCAGGTCCTGGAACGTCTGGTTCAGCGGGTCGATGGCCTTGTGATCGTGCAGCAACTTGATCAGCGCGCAGGACGCGGCGTTGGACGACCAGGTGAGCGAAGCGTCCATGTACTTGCGGACGGTGTTGCTGCTGGCCTCGCCGCACAGCGGGCTGATCTCGGTCGGCTCGTAGGCGTAGGTCTCGTCCAGCGTGATCTCGCCCTTGTCGACGAGCTGCAAAACCCCAAAGTTGACCATGAGCTTCAACACAGAAGCGGGGTAGTCGAGCATGTGGTCGAGCGGCGCGCCCTCCCTGCCCGGCACCACGTCGATGGTGCCCTGCCCCTTGTTCCTGTACCAGCCCGCGTCATCCCACTGGCGCCACCGCACACTCGTGGTGGACAGATTCCGGTCGACCGGCACGATCACGCCGTTCTTGTAGGTCGGACTCATCAAAACGGTGCCGGACGACACAGGACGGCCACCCTTGTCCAATTCGATGATGGTGGCGTCCATCTGCGGCTGCTGGACGATCGGCTTGGGGTCGGCCGCGGTGAACGGCCGCGCCCGCTGCGCCTCCTTATCCACGGGATTCCCCATGGTGCGGAGTTGTGCCGCGCTGGGCGGCGCGGTGTCGAGAACCTCCTGAAACCGCAGCTCGTTCATGACGAGTCGCAGCCGTTCAGCGACCTTGCTCACCTTCTGCGCGTCAGCGACATTGGCCGCCTCCACCTGGACCGGCCCCGCGGAACAGCCCGCCAAGGCCGCTGCGGTCAGTACCCCGATGGCCCCGTACATCCACCTGTGCTTCACCGGTTTCCCCTTCCCCGTCGGCGAAGTTGATCAGCATAGGGCCGGACGGGCACCAGGGAAAGCGATGTCCGAATCTTGGCCTAGAAGTCCACCCGAACAACTCCCAGAAGCCACCCCACCTCCACCACCCAGCGACTCAACTCCACACCCGCGCTCACCCCCAGCACACCACACCTTCCAAACAGCACACCGCCAACCCACGACGAGCCAAACAAGCCCACCCACCACCACCGACCAAATTCACGACCACTCCTCGATCCAAGGAACCGTTTCCGCTCCAAAAACCACCCACTATCCAGCAGACCGACTCCACACTCGCGCGCACCCCAGCACACAACATGTCCCAATCAGCACTACCGCCAACCCTCAACCAGCCCGAATAGCCCCACCCCTCACCGCTCCCGGGATTCGCGGCCACTTCGCCCCGTGGAACCGTTTCCGCTTCCAGAAGCCACCGCGGCTCTGCCGCCCATGGTCCAGTGGCTCGACTCCATGCCCGTGTACACCCTCAGCGCACCACGCGTTCAAAGCAGCACTTCCACCAACCCACGATGCTCCCGAATAGGTCCGCTCATCACCGCCGTCCAGATTGGCGGCCACTTCTCGGCCCGAGGAGACCTCTCTGCGAATTACTCGGCATCGCAGGCCCTCCCCGAGCACACGAATCCGTTCACGAACCATGGGATCCCCGTGGACGGTAGCCCAGTAAGCATGCTCGACCGACAAACAAGAGACACCCAGACCTCGATCGGCAACAGGCGATCGTTCTGCAGCACGATAATCCCCGAATTTGCAGGCCAGCCCCAGGAAAACACATCCGCCGACATTATTCACTCCCCCCACAAAACGACCCTTTTGCATTATCCGCCGGCCTCTCCATCGCCCCGCATCCATCCTGGACTTCTATGCGTCCCCCGACTCCCGCACAACCCTCGACCGAACCACCCCGCCACCCACGCAACAATCCCTCACCACACACCTCCAATCACCAAACCCATATATAAAACGACCTCCCCAACGCAGCCGGCACCGAATACAC
>NZ_SMJX01000027.1 GCF_004348535.1 Actinomadura sp. KC216 | reverse complement strand
CGCACCGCCCGCCCCCGCACCGGCGGCTCCGGCTCCGGCGGCGCCCGCCGCGCCCGAGGCCGCGCCGCCGGAGCCGATGCCGAGCGCGGTGAGCGGGAACAGCATGGACAGCGCCGCCGCCGCTCCCGCGAGCGTCCGGACGCCCTTCGCCTCCCAGCCGGGCCCGTACGCGCCCGACGCCACCGACTCCAGCTCCGCGACGAACCCGGACGCGCCGAGCGGGCGGTCCCACGGGTTCTTCGCCAGGCCGCGCTCGATCAGCGGGCGGAGCGGCTCCGGGACGTCCTCCACCGGAATGGGCGCCGTCAGATGGCGGCCCATCAACCCGGCCTGGTCCTCGGCGGTGTAGGGCCGCCGGCCCGTCACGCACTCGAAGAACACGCAGGCCGCCGCGTACACGTCGGTGGCGGGGGAGGCGGGCTCGTCCCGCCACTGCTCGGGCGCCATGTAGACGGGGGTGCCCGACCGTCCGGACGCGCCCGCGTCCACGGCGATGCCGAAGTCGATCAGCTTGCTCAGCCCGTCGCCGCGGACGATCACGTTCGCGGGCTTGTAGTCGCGGTGGACGATCCCGACGTCGTGCGCCGCCGCCAGGCCCAGCAGCGAGCCCTTCAGCAGGGCGAGCGCGGCCTCGGGCTCCAGCGGCCCCCGCTCGGCGAGCACCGCCTTGAGCGGCGCGCCGTCCACCGCCTCCATGACGATGGCGGCGCCGTCCGGCGTCTCGACCAGCCCGAACAGCCGGGTGACGAACGGGTTGCGCAGCCGCCGCAGCAGGTCGGCCTCGGCGCGGAACCTGGTGCGGAACCCCTCGTCGCCCGCGAGCGTCGCCGAGAGGTACTTGATCGCCGCCGTCAGGCCGGTCGCGTCGTGCCGCGCGAGCACGACGCGCCCCTGCCCGCCCTCGCCGAGCACCCGCAGCTCCGTGTAGCCCGGGACCCGCCACCCGCCCATGCACCGCCCCCATTACCAGGAAAGAACACCGATGGGGTTATATCGGATCGCGCGGCGGACCAGAAAGGGTCAGGCCGCGACGGGCTCCGGCGCCGCGTCCGCCGGGGCGCCGGCTTCCGCCGGGACGCTCGCGGGCGCGGCGACGTCGCTGTCGGTGCGCAGCGGGACGAAGCGGGCACCCGCCGCGATGAGCAGCGCCAGCACGACCACGGTCCCGACGCCCACGCGCAGGGACGTCGCGTCCGACAGGAACCCGACCACGACCGGGCCGAGCAGCAGCCCGCCGTAGCCCATCGCGCCGACCTGCGCGACGGCCGCCGCCGGACGGTCCGGAGCCGCCGTCCCGGCCAGCGAGATCGTCGTCGGGACGACCGTGCAGACCACCAGGCCCGTCACGAAGAACCCGGCGATCGCGACCGGCGGCGCGGGCGCCAGCACCACGACGGTCATGCCGAGCGCGGTGCCGAGTCCCGCCCCGACCAGCAGCCGGCGGGTGCCGAGCCGCGTCCGGACGCGGTCGCCGACGAGCCGTCCGAGCAGCATCGCCAGCTCGAACATCGGGTACCCGGCCGCGGCGACGGCCTCGGTCGCGCCCATCTCGTCGTGCAGCAGCAGCCCGCTCCAGTCGGCGATCGAGCCCTCGGTCATGAAGGCGATGAACGCCAGCACGCCGATCAGGTACACGGCGGGCGGCAGGCGGCGGGCCCTGCGTCCCGTCCCGGACGCGGCCGGGGTCGGCGGGTCGGGCAGGTAGGTGCGGCCGAGCGCGAGCCCGGCGGGCAGCGCCAGCAGCGCGGTGGCGAGGACGGTCGCGGTGAACCCGAGCCCGGCCGCCGCGCTGACCACGCCGAACACCCCGCCGCTCAGCGCGCCGACGCACCACCCGGCGTGCATGCCGCTCATGATCGACCGCCGGTGCGCCTGCTCGACCACGCTGCCCTGCGCGTTCATCGCGATGTCGGTGATCCCGAACGTCATGCCGAACAGCACCACGGCGGCGAGCAGCACGCCGTAGGTGGGCGCGAGCGCGACGGCCGCGTACGACAGCGCCGTCAGCGGCAGCGCGACCCGCAGCGCGGCGCGGCTCCCGGCGCGGGCCATCACGCCGCGCAGCGCCTGCATGGCCACGATCGCGCCGAGCCCCCAGACGAGGACGACAACGCCGATCTCGGCCTCGTTCGTCCCGAACTTCGCGGCCAGGGCGGGCATGCGGGCCACCCACACCCCGGTCAGCAGGCCGGCCAGCGCGAAGGTCAGGAACGTTCCCGACCGGGCACGGAACAGCATGGGTCACCTCTTTCACAGACTCGTGGAACGCTCCATAACGCGTTCGGGCAGATGGACGGCCGGTGCCGTCCGGCGTCATCGCTCCAGCAGGCCCAGGAGCCGCCGCCGCAGCTCTTCGAGCTGCTCCGGGCCGTAGAGCCCGGGGTCGTGGCTGACCACTTCCCAGAGCCCCTCGGCCGCCAGCCGGACGATCATCGCGATGCCGGGATCGGGGTCGTCGGCGGGGGCGCGCCCGTGCCAGCGCCGCATCGCCTCGTTGAGCGGCTCGGCCTGCTCCGGGTCCGCCGCGGCGGCCGTGATGGCCGACCACCGGCGGTAGGCGCGGGCCTCCCCGGTCAGGATCTCGAACGTCGCCTCGACGTAGGCACGGGTGTAGGCGCCCGGCGCGCCGTCCCCGTAGGAGCCGAGGTAGGAGGCGATCAGGTCGTCGAACTCGTCGATGACCCGCGCCACCATGGCCCGGACGAGCGCCTCCTTGGTGGGGAAGTGGTAGAGCAGCCCGCCCTTGCTGACGCCGGCGCGGTCCGCGACCGCGGTGAGCGTCAGCGCCTGCGTCCCCTGCTCGGAGAGGACGGCTTCGGCGGCGTCGAGGAGGGCTTCCTTCATCATGGTGATCTCACTGTACCGGCTGGACGGTACAGCCCCTCAACCGGCCCTCGGTCGCCCGTATTCCCGGTTACGGACGCCCCTGCCGGCAGGGCGCCCGAGGAGGAACAACCCCCACGCGGATACTGTTGTCCGCGTGGTGACCTACCTCGACCATGCGGCGACCACCCCGATGCTGCCCGAGGCCATCGAGGCGATGACGGCGGAGCTGCGCGAGATCGGGAACCCGTCCTCGCTGCACGCGGCGGGACGCCGCGCCCGCCGGGTCGTGGAGGAGTCCCGCGAGATCATCGCGGAGGCGTTCGGCGCCCGCCCGAGCGAGGTCGTGTTCACCTCCGGCGGCACCGAGGCCGACAACCTCGCGGTCAAGGGCCTCTACTGGGCCCGCCGCGCCGCCGACCCGGCCCGCACCCGCGTGCTGGCGAGCGCCGTCGAGCACCACGCCGTCCTGGACGCGGTCCAGTGGCTCGCCGACCACGAGGGCGCCCGCATCGCCTGGATCCCAGTGGACGCCGCCGGACGCGTCCTTCCCGAGGCCCTCCGCGACGCGCTCGCCGACAGCGGCGACGGCGACGGCGGCGACGTGGCGCTCGCGAGCGTCATGTGGGCCAACAACGAGGTCGGCACAGTCCAGCCGATCGCCGAGCTGTCCGCCGTCGCGCGCGAGCACGGCGTCCCCCTGCACACCGACGCCGTCCAGGCCGCCGGGACGCTGCCCGTCTCGTTCGCGGCGAGCGGCGCGCAGGCGCTCACGATCACCGGGCACAAGCTCGGCGGCCCCATCGGCGTCGGGGCGCTGCTGCTCGCCAAGCCCAAGCCGCCCGTCCTCCTCGACCCGGTGCCGCTGATGCACGGCGGCGGCCAGGAGCGCGACGTCCGGTCCGGGACGCTCGACACGCCCGCCATCGCCGGGTTCGCCGCCGCCGTCCAGACCATGGCGGCGCGCCGGGACGCCGAGGTGCGCCGCCTCACCGAGCTGCGCGACCGGCTCATCGACGCGGTCCGCGCCGTCGTGCCCGACGCGGTCCTCAACGGCGACCCGGCGGGCCGCCTCCCCGGCAACGCGCACTTCTCCTTCCCCGGCTGCGAGGGCGACGCGCTGCTCATGCTGCTGGACGCGCGCGGCATCGCCTGCTCCACCGGCTCGGCCTGCTCCGCGGGCGTCTCCCAGCCGAGCCACGTCCTGACCGCGATGGGCTCCACCAGCGAACACGCCCGCGGCTCCCTGCGCTTCACCCTCGGCCACACCTCCACGGACGACGACGTCAAGGCCCTGGCCGACGCCATAGGCCCCGCCGTGGAACGCGCCCGCCAAGCCGGCTTCAGCTGAGCCGCCGGAGTTCGACCGCCGGAGTTTGACCGTTCCTTTAACGGGGACGAGCCCGCCCGTGGCGACGGATGTGAGCGACGGAATCGAACGGGCGGCGGGACACCCCTGGTTTCATGGCATGTCCCGCGCGGGGCTGGTCGCGCGCGGCGTCCTCTACCTCCTCGTCGGATGGCTGGCCCTGCAGGTCGCCTTCGGCGGGGGCGGGCGGGAGGCCGACCGGAAGGGCGCGCTGCAGGTCGTCGCCGACCAGCCCGGCGGCCCGGTCGTCCTCGGGCTGATGGCGGCCGGCTTTGCCGCCCTGGCGCTCTGGCAGTTCGCGGAGGCCCTGTTCGGTCGTCCCATGCCGGACGGCGACAAACCCACCTCGCGCCTCGGCTCCGCCGGACGCGGCGTCGTCTACACGGCCGGTTGCGCCGCCACCCTCGCGTTCCTGCTCGGCTACCAGGGGCAGTCCAGCGACCAGCAGTCGAAGTCCATTACCGCGCGGCTGATGGGAGAGCCCGGCGGACGCTGGCTCGTCCTGGCGATCGCCGCCTGCTTCGTGGCGTGGGCCGGCGTCGTGATCGTCAACGCGGCCCGCCGCACGTTCATGGACGAGCTCAGCGACGCGCGGATGGGCCGCCTCGCGCGCCGCGCCGTCCAGCCGTTCGGGATCGTCGGCAACATCGCCCGCGGCCTGGTCGGCGCCGCCGTGGGCGCCTTCCTCGCCTACGCGGCCGTCACCTTCCAGCCGGACAAGGCCCGGGGCCTGGACGGCACGCTCCGCGAGTTCGCCGCCACCCCCGCCGGAGCGTGGGGCCTCGCCGCGGTCGCGCTGGGCGTCCTCACCTTCGGCGTCTACAGCCTTTTCGAGTCCCGCTACCGCAAGGTCGACTCGACGAAGCCGACCCGCCCGGGCGGTCACGGCTGGTAGGGCATCAGGGCCTTCCAGCCGGGGTCGCTGGTGGAGGCGACCTTCGCCTTGCCCTCCGACCAAGCGGCGGCGAGCTGGTCGAGTTCGGAGATGACGCCGGAGTCGGGGTCGGCGTAGAGGTGGAAGACGCGCAGGCCGTCGCCGGTCTCGCGGACGGCCAGCACGGCGCGGTCGCCGAGCTTGGCGAGCTTCTTCTCGAACGCGCGCAGCGCGCCCGACGACGGTTCGACGGGCAGCCGGTCGGGGTTGCTGTTGGCGTACGGGACGGAGATCGCCACGTGCAGGTCGCAGAGCGGGTAGTCCTGCCGGTGCAGCGGGAACCGGGCGCCGAGGCGGGCGGGATGGCCGCGCGGGGTGCGGCCCTCGCCGGTCAGCCAGGTGGGCTCGCCGAACGGCTCGGCGACCTGCTCGATGACCGACGGCAGCATCGACGGGGGCAGCGCGTCGATCGGCGACTCCGTCGCGATCGTGACCTCGCCGACCCAGCGGGCGACGTCGTCCTCGCCGAGCGCCCAGTGCAGGACGTTCATCGCGACCTGGATCTGCTGCTCCTCCGCGACGAACAGGAAGTCGGGGTGGTAGGCGGTGAGGTGCACGCGGGCGCGCCCGGCGTCGGCGCGCATGCCGAGCCGGACGTACTCCAGATCGAACTCGTGGTCGCCGAGGACGAGGTCCTGCCCGAGCATCTCCGGGTCGGGTTGCCGCGCCGGGTGGAACCGCCAGCCGCCCGCCGCCGCCCCGGACGGCGCCGCGCGCACCCACCGCTCGGTGACGCCGCGCAGCTCGGGGTTCCCGCCGCCGGTCACGGTGAGGGACGGGGCCCGGTCCTCCGCGCCGCCGATCTCCCACAGCAGCCCCGGGTGGATCTTGTGGACGCGCCGGGACAGCTCCTCGATCGCGTCCGCGGACAGCCCCTCGCCGGGCGTCTCGCCCTCGGGCTGGTCGGGCCCGGCGGCCAGGGACGCCTCGATCGTCGGGCGGGCCTGCGCCCACCACTCCCAGAACTCGCTGATCGCGGGCGGCGTCACGGCGGACGCGTCGCGCGGACGACGGAAGATTCCCAACTGTCGTCTCTTCCTTGTCGTGGTCAAGCGGCCGAACCGCCTCATGACCGGGGCCGATGAGGTCGCTGGAGGATGCGTCCGGGATGGCGCGGGGCTCGGCCGGGGGGTCCGGCGAGGCCATGCCCGTCCCGTAAACCCTACGTGAGGCGCCGACCTTCGCGTCGGCGCCCGGCCGGACGGGAAATGATGGCGGGCGAGGGGCCCGCGGCGCGTACCCTCGAAGGGTTATGGCTCTTCGCGTACTCGCCGCCATGTCGGGCGGCGTCGACTCCGCCGTGGCCGCCGCCCGCGCCGCCGAGGCCGGGCACGACGTCACCGGCGTCCACATGGCCCTGTCCAGCAATCCGCAGTCGTACCGGACGGGCGCCCGCGGCTGCTGCACCCTCGAGGATTCGAGGGACGCGCGCCGCGCCGCCGACGTGATCGGCATCCCCTTCTACGTGTGGGATCTCGCCGAGCGCTTCCACCAGGACGTGGTGGAGGACTTCGTCAGCGAGTACGCGGCCGGGCGCACCCCGAACCCGTGCCTGCGCTGCAACGAGAAGATCAAGTTCGCGGCGCTGCTCGACCGCGCCAGGGCGCTCGGCTTCGACGCGGTCTGCACCGGCCACTACGCGCGGCTGGACGGCGGCGTCCTGCGCCGCGGCGTCGACGCGGGCAAGGACCAGTCGTACGTCCTGGCCGTCTGCACGCCCGAGCAGCTCGCGCACGCGCTGTTCCCGCTCGGCGACACCTCCAAGGCCGACATCCGGCGGGAGGCGGAGCGGCGCGGGCTCCAGGTGGCCGACAAGCCCGACAGCCACGACATCTGCTTCATCGCCGACGGGGACACGCGCGGCTTCCTCGCCGAGCGGCTCGGCACGGCGCCCGGCCCGATCGTCGACACCGACGGCAACGAGGTCGGGCGGCACGACGGCGCCTACGCGTACACGATCGGGCAGCGCAAAGGGCTGCGGATCGGCACGCCCGCGGCCGATGGGCGTCCGCGCTACGTCCTGGACATCTCCCCGGTCACGAACACGGTCACGGTCGGGCCGCGCGACTCGCTGGACGTCCACGAGATCACCGGCGAGCGCCCGGTGTGGCTGAGCGAGCCGCCGGCCGGGCCGTTCGGCTGCGAGGTCCAGCTCCGCGCGCACGGCGAGGTCCACGCCTGCACGGCCGAGCGGGACGGCGACGCGCTGCGCATCCGCCTGGCCGCCCCGGCCCGCGGCGTCGCGGCGGGGCAGGCCGCCGTCCTGTACGACGGCGACCGCGTGCTCGCGTCCGCGACGATCGCCGACACCGCCCGCGTCCCCGCCTAGCCGCGGGCGCGGCGGCGCGGACGTGATCGCCGCGCCGATAGGGTTTCACCTGTGACGACGAGCTATCCGTGGCAGGCGGGGACGGCGACCGGGATCGGGTCGTATCCGGGCGATGACCCGGCGGAGGCGCTGCGTGTCGTCTTCGGTGAGCTGCCCGAGCTGCCGCATCTGCCGGAGCTGCCCGCGCGCGGTCCCGGCGCCGACATGACGGGACGGACGGCCGCGCTGCTGGTCGACATGCCGATCCACGTGGAGCCGTCCGGGTGGCGGTTCTCCGACCGTCCGGGGCGCGACACCGCCAGGTCCCGCGACCATCTGGCCCGCGACCTGGACGTCCTGGAGGAGGTCGCGGGCGGCCACGACGGCCCGTTCAAGATCCAGGTGTGCGGGCCGTGGACGCTGGCCGCGACGATCGAGCTGAAGCACGGCGACCGGGCGCTCAAGGACCCGGGCGCCGTCCGCGACCTGGCCGCCTCGCTCGCCGAGGGCGCCGCCGCGCACGTCGCGGACGTCCGGCGCCGCCTGCCCGCCGCGGAGATCGTCCTCCAGCTGGACGAGCCCGCCCTGCCCTCCGCACTCGCCGGGACGGTCCCGACCGCCAGCGGCTTCTCCCGGCTCCGCGCGATCGAGGAACCCGTCGCGGAGAACACGCTCCGCACGGTCATCGAAGCCACCGATGCCTTCACGATCGTGCACTGCTGCGCGCGGAACGTGCCGTACGCGCTGCTGCGGGGCGCGGGCGCGAAGGCGATCTCGGTCGATCTGAGCCTCGTCCCCAGGCGCGACGACGACGCGCTCGGCGAGACGATCGACGCGGGGACGGGCCTTCTCCTCGGCGCGGTGGGCGCGACGGACACCGTCCTGCCGTCCCTCCAGGCGACCGCCGAACCGGTCCGGCGGCTGTGGCGGCGGCTCGGTTTCCCGCCCGCGCAGCTCGCCCGGCAGGTCGTGATCACCCCGGCGTGCGGCATGGCGGGCGCGTCGCCGCGCCACGTCCGCGAGGCCCTGAAACGCTGCCGCGACACCGCCCGGATGATCTACGAAGCCGCCGACTGACCTGGGGCGCGGCGGGCTCGTATTGTCGGAGGTGAAGGCGACAATATGGGGTATGACGATGAGCGATGACGGGGTTCCGAGCGAGGCGCGGAAGCGGCATCTTGAGCTGAGCCGGGAGATCGACGAGGCCAACTACCGCTACTACGTCCTCGATCAGCCGACGCTCACCGACGCCGAGTACGACGCCCGGATGCGCGAGCTCGGCGGCCTGGAGGAGCGGTATCCGGAGCTGGTCACGCCCGATTCGCCGACCCAGCGGGTCGGCGCGCCGATCATCACCGACTTCGCGACCGTCGAGCATCTGGAGCGGATGCAGAGCCTCGACAACGCGATGAACGACGACGAGCTCCAGGCGTGGGACGAGCGCGTCGTCAAGGAGGTCGGCACGGTCGCGGGCTACCTGTGCGAGCTGAAGATCGACGGGCTGGCCATCGCGCTGACCTACGAGAGCGGGCGGCTCGTCCGCGGCGTCACGCGCGGCGACGGGCGCACCGGCGAGGACGTCACCAACAACGTCCGCACCATCGCCGACATCCCGTCCCGGCTGGAGGGCGAGGGCTGGCCGGACGTCCTGGAGGTCCGCGGCGAGGTCTTCCTCCCGGTCGACGGGTTCGAGCAGGTGAACGCCGCGCAGGTCGAGGCCGGCAAGGAGCCGTTCGCGAACCCGCGCAACGCCGCCGCCGGGTCGCTGCGGCAGAAGGACCCGCGGATCACCGCGCAGCGGCCGCTCGGCATGCTCGTCCACGGGTTCGGCGCCTGGCGGGGCGGGACGCAGCCGGAGAGCCAGTCCGGCGCGTACGAGCTGATGCGCGGCTGGGGCCTGCCGGTCAGCGACCGGTACAAGGTGCTCGGCGGGATGGACGCCGTCCGCGAGTACATCGCCGGGTACGGCGAGAACCGGCACGCCACCGCCTACGAGATCGACGGCGTCGTCGTCAAGGTCGACCAGTTCTCCCTCCAGCGGCGGCTCGGGTCGACGAGCCGCGCGCCGCGCTGGGCGATCGCGTGGAAGTACCCGCCGGAGGAGGTCAACACCAAGCTGCTCGACATCAAGGTCGGCGTTGGCAGGACGGGCCGCGTCACCCCGTACGGCGTGATGGAGCCGGTGAAGGTCGCCGGGTCGACCGTCGAGCGCGCCACGCTGCACAACGCGAGCGAGGTGAAGCGCAAGGGCGTGCTGATCGGCGACACGGTCGTGCTCCGCAAGGCCGGCGACGTGATCCCCGAGATCCTCGCGCCGGTGACCGCGCTGCGCGACGGCTCGGAGCGCGAGTTCGAGATGCCGTCGCACTGCCCCGAGTGCGGCACCGAGCTGGCCTATGAGAAGGAGGGAGACGCCGACATCCGCTGCCCGAACACGCGGTACTGCCCCGCGCAGCTGCGCGAGCGGATCTACTTCCTGGCGAACCGCAAGGTGCTCGACATCGAGGCGCTCGGCTACGTCGGGGCGACGGCGCTGACCCAGCCGCTGGAGCCCGCGGAGCCGCCGGTCAAGGACGAGGGCGACCTGTTCCACCTGACCGTGGAGCAGCTGCTGCCGATCAGGAGCCTCGTCCTCGACCAGAAGACGGGCACGTCCAAGATCGATCCGAAGACCGGCGAGCCGAAGGTCGTGTCGTTCTTCGCGAACACGGAGGGCGAGCCGAAGAAGACGGTCGAGATCCTCTTCGAGGAGCTGGAGAAGGCGAAGCGGCAGCCGCTGTGGCGGGTGCTGGTGGCGCTGTCGATCCGGCACGTGGGCCCGGCGGCCGCGCAGGACCTCGCCCGCGAGATGGGCTCGATGGACGCGATCGCGAACGCCTCCGAGGAGGAGCTGGCGGCGGTGGACGGCGTCGGCCCGACGATCGCCGCGTCGATCAGGGCGTGGTTCGAGGTCGACTGGCACCGCGAGATCGTGGAGAAGTGGCGGGCCGCGGGCGTCCGGATGGAGGACGAGGGCGCGGCGGGCCCGCGCCCGCTGGACGGCGTGACCGTGGTGATCACCGGGTCGCTGGAGGGGTTCAGCCGCGACTCGGCGACCGAGGCGGTGCAGCGGCTCGGCGGCAAGGTGTCCGGATCGGTGTCCAAGAAGACGGGCTTCGTGGTCGCGGGCGACAGTCCAGGGTCGAAATACGACAAAGCGGTCAAGTTGGGTATACCGGTCTTGGGGGAAGAAGGGTTCCGTGTTCTCCTCGCCGAGGGGCCGGATGCGGCCAAGGCCGTAACCGTCAGCGCCGAAGCATAACGCCGCGTGGTCAAACCCTTGCCACCAGGATTGCGTTACTCAGGGGTACACTTCAACTACCCAACGGGGAGTGGCGGGACAGGGTCGGGCATAACGGAACGTACCCAAATGGTTTCGCGAAGTTGAGCAAAGGCCGTACCCTCCCTCTCATCACGACCTACACCTGAATCTCCGGACGAAACACCCGGGGGGCGTCCCCCGAGGTCGGGGACGTCCGGTGCCGGGGGCCGACCCCCCAACCTCCCCCCGAGGATGTGATGAAGGACCCGAACAACACACGGAACACGGCGCCGCGCCGTGGCTCCCCGTTGTGGATCTACTTCGTCGTCGTCATCCTGCTCGGCGTCGCCGCGGGCGCCGCCGCGTTCTCCGGGCTGACCGGCGACGACCTGGACGCGCTCGCGAGCACGCCCGTGTTCTGGATCCTCGGCTGCTTCATCATCTTCGGCGAGCTCCGGCCGATCATCACGCCCGGCTCCACCGAGAACAACGGCGCGACGACGTCCACCACCTTCTCCTTCGCGGCGCTGCTGTACGCCGGGCTGCCGATCGCCGCCGCGCTGCAGGCCGTCGCGGTCATCACCTGCGGGATCTTCCGCGGCCGCACCCCGCACCGCATCGCGTTCAACGTCGCCCAGTACACCCTCAGCCTCGCCGCCGCGCAGCTCGTCCTCGCCCTGTTCGGCAACCTCGCCACCCCCACGAACCTGTGGGTCCCCGACGGCGCCGACCTGCTCGCGATCGCCCTCGCCGGCACCGTCTACTTCATCTGCAACGACACCCTCGTCGGCTCCGCCGTCGCGCTGCACGAGCGGGTCTCGCTGATCAAGGCGCTCCGCTGGGACCTCGGCTACCAGGTCCTGGTGCACCTGGCGCTGCTCGGCCTGGCGCCGCTCATGGTCGTCGCCATGGACCGGTCCGCCGCGTTCGTGCCGCTGATCGTCCTGCCGTTCATCGCCGTGTACCTCAACGCGTCGGTGTCCGTGCGGCGCGAGCACCAGGCGCTGCACGACGGGCTCACCGGCCTCCCCAACCGCAAGCTCCTGATCGTCCGGACGGAGGAGGCCCTCGCCGAAGCCCGCGGCGCCGAGAAGCGCGACACGGAGAAACGCGGCACGAAGAAGGGCGCCGCCGGGAAGCTCGCGGCCCGGCCCGGTTTCGGGCCGCGCCTGCGCAAGCCCGCCGACCCGCAGCACCGCGCCGGGCTGTTCCTCCTCGACCTCGACCGGTTCAAGGAGGTCAACGACACCCTCGGGCACCCCACCGGCGACCGCCTCCTGCAGCTGGTCGCGCACCGCCTCACGCACAGCGTCCGCCCCGGCGACCTCGTCGCCCGGCTCGGCGGCGACGAGTTCGCGGTGCTGCTGCCGTCCGTCCGGGACGAGGCCGCCGCACGCGAGGTCGCCGTCCGGCTGCGCGCCGCGCTCAGCGAACCCGTCCGGCTGGACGGCATGTCGTTCGACCTGGAGGGCAGCGTCGGCATCGCGCTGTTCCCCGACCACGCGCCCGACTTCGAGCTGCTCCTGCAGCGCGCCGACGTCGCGATGTACAACGCCAAGGAGGCCCGCTCCGGCGTCGAGATCTACTCGCCCCGCAAGGACCGCAACTCCCCGGCCCGGCTGAGCATGCTCGGCGACCTGCGCCGCGCCATCGACCGCTCCGAGCTGGAGCTGTTCTACCAGCCCAAGGTGTCGCTGAGGGACGGCCATCTCGTCGGCATGGAGGCGCTGCTGCGCTGGCGCCACCCCGACAAGGGCATCCTCGAACCCGAGGCGTTCCTGTCGGTCGCGGAGCAGACGTACCTGATGCGCTCGATCACCCACCACGTCGTCACGGCTGCGCTCGCGCAGGCCGCCGCCTGGTGGCGCGAGGACCTCACCGTCCAGGTCGCGGTGAACGCCTCCGGACGCGACCTGTTCGACACCGGCCTCACCGAGACGATCGAGGAGGGCCTGCTCGCCCGCGGCCTGCCCGCCGCCGCCCTCCAGCTGGAGATCACCGAGCGGATCCTGATGAACGAGCCCGCCTACGCCTCCGACACCGTCGGCTCGCTCGCCGAACTCGGCATCCCGCTCAGCCTGGACGACTTCGGCACCGGCTACTCCTCGCTCGTCCGGCTCAACCGCCTCCCGGTCGAGGAGGTCAAGATCGACTCATCGTTCGTCGGGCGGCTCGCCGAGTCCACCGAGGACGCCGTGATCGTCCGCTCGATCGTCGACCTCGTCCGCACCCTCGGCCTGCGCTCCGTCGCCGAGGGCGTCGAGGACCCGGCCACCGCCCGGATGCTCCGCGAGATGGGCTGCGACGCCGCCCAGGGCTGGCACTTCGGCCGCCCCATGGACGCCGAGACCGCCACCGACTGGCTCCGTCGCCACATGCAACGCGCCCCGGAACCAGCGGCGTGAAAACCCTCAGGCGACCCGCTCAGTAGGGGCGGCGGCGGGTCTCGTAGTCGTCGTAGTACTCCTCGCGGACGTGCGGCGGGGGACGGCGCTCGACCGCGCGGCGGGCCGAGACGATCCGGATGATGCCGATGACGAGCCCGATCAGGCCGCCGACCATCAGGATCACGCCGACGAGCCTGATGTCGACGCCGCTGAGTTCGTAGTTGACCGCGTAGGCCAGGATCGCGCCGATGATGAGCAGGGCGATGCTGCCACCGATGGTCACGGCGCCCTCCTCTCGTCGTCCGGGGTGGTTTGTACAACCGTTCCCGCCACCAGGATCTGAAACGGCACGCCGTGTCCGGTCTTTACAGATCGGTTAACGGCGTGCGGAGGCGGGCGCTAGGATCCGGCGCCATGAACAATGCCGCGCGCGGAGTGATCCTTGCCTTCGGCCTTCTGGGCATGGGGTTAATGTTCATCGTCATGGTCAGCTCGATCGACGACGGCGGGACCGGGCAGGACTTCGACCTCAAAGACCTGGCCAACGTGCTGAGCGCCGGGCTCGGCATGGTGTCGTGCGCGGTCGTCGCCGGCGCGGCGCTGTCGGGCATGGCGCCGCCGAAGCCGAGGACGGTGGCCTTCCCGTACCAGCAGCAGGCCCAGCCGTACCCGCAGCAGAGCGCGGTCCCTCAACAGGGCGCCGTTCCGCAGCAGTACGCGCCGCAGCAGCAGTACGGGCAGCAGCCGCAGGCGCCGCAGCAACCCCGCCAGGACTGAGCGCGCCGCATAAAGCGGTCGGGTGGATCGGGGCGCGGCCCATAGGATGGCCGGTGAACCCAACACTTCGCAGGAACGGTTTCTCTCATGTCCGCCATCACCCGTGACGAGGTGTCGCATCTCGCCCGGCTGTCCCGGCTGGCGCTCGGCGATGACGAGCTCGACCATCTCGCCGCCCAGCTCGACCAGATCATCTCCGCGGTCGCGCGGGTGCAGGAGGTCGCCGCGGAGGACATCCCGCCCACCTCGCACGCGCTGCCGCTGACCAACGTCTACCGGACGGACGAGGTCCGCCCGTGCCTGCCGCCCGAGCAGGCCCTCGCCGGGGCCCCGGCCGCCGAGGAGCAGCGTTTCCGGGTACCGCGGATCCTGGACGAGGAGGCGTGACGATGCTGGTCAAGAAGACCGCGGCCGAACTCGGGGAACTGCTCGCCGCCGGTGAGGTGTCGGCCGTCGAGGTCGCCGAGGCGCACCTGGACCGCATCGCCGCCGTGGACGGCCAGGTCAACGCGTTCCTGCACGTCGACCGCGACACGACGCTGGCGCAGGCCCGCCGGGTGGACGAGCGCCGCGCCGCCGGGGAGGAACTCGGCCCGCTGGCCGGCGTCCCCGTCGCGCACAAGGACGTGTTCACCACCAAGGACATGCCCACCACCGCCGGGTCCAGGATCCTTGAGGGGTGGCGGCCGCCGTACGACGCGACCGTCACGGCCCGGCTCCGCGAGGCCGGGCTGGTGTTCCTCGGCAAGACGAACATGGACGAGTTCGCGATGGGCTCCTCCACCGAGAACAGCGCCTACGTCGTCTCCCGCAACCCGTGGGACCTGGAGCGGGTCCCGGGCGGGTCGTCCGGCGGGTCGTCGGCGGCCGTCGCCGCGTACGCGGCGCCGCTGGCCACCGGCACCGACACCGGCGGCTCGATCCGCCAGCCCGCCGCCGTCAGCGGGATCGTCGGCATGAAGCCCACCTTCGGCGGCTCGTCCCGCTACGGCGTGATCGCGTTCGCGTCGTCGCTCGACACGCCGGGCCCGTTCGCGCGGAACGTCCTGGACGCGGCCCTCCTGCACGAGGCGTTCAGCGGCCACGACCCGATGGACTCCACGTCGATCGCCGAGGCCGTCCCGCCGGTCGTGGAGGCGGCCCGCCACGGCGACGTCGACGGGCTGCGCATCGGCGTCGTCAAGGAGTTCGCCGGCGACGGCTACCAGCCGGGCGTGTCGGCCCGCTTCAACGAGGCGGTCGAGCTGCTGGAGTCGCTCGGCGCGAAGGTCGTCGAGGTGTCCTGCCCGCACTTCACCTACGCGCTGCCCGCCTACTACCTGATCGCGCCGTCGGAGGCCTCGTCCAACCTGGCCCGCTTCGACGCGATGCGCTACGGCCTGCGCGTCGGCGACGACGGCACCCGCAGCGCCGAGGAGGTCATGGCGCTGACCCGCGCCGAGGGCTTCGGGGCCGAGGTGAAGCGGCGCATCATGCTCGGCACGTACGCGCTGTCGTCCGGCTACTACGACGCCTACTACGGCAAGGCGCAGCAGGTCCGCACGCTCATCAAGCGCGACTTCGAGACCGCGTTCGAGCAGGTGGACGTGCTGGTCTCGCCGACCACGCCGACCACCGCGTTCCCGATCGGCGAGCGCGCCGACGACCCGGTCGCGATGTACCTGGCCGACCTGTGCACGATCCCGGTCAACCTCACCGGCAACGCCGCGATCTCCGTCCCGTGCGGGCTGTCCGACGGGCTGCCGGTCGGGCTGCAGATCATGGCGCCCGTCCTCGGCGACGACCGCATCTACCGCGTCGGCGCCGCCGTCGAGCGGGCCCTCGAAGACCGCTGGGGCGGCCCGCTCCTGGCCAAGGCTCCAGAACTGGTGGAGGCGAAGTGAGCACCCCGACCTTGATGAGCTACGACGAGGCGCTCGCGCGGTTCGAGCCCGTGCTCGGCATCGAGACGCACATCGAGCTGGGCACCGCGTCGAAGATGTTCTGCGGGTGCCCGACCGGGTTCGGCGCCGAGCCGAACACGCAGGTGTGCCCGGTGTGCCTGGGGCTGCCCGGGTCGCTGCCCGTCACCAACCACGCCGCGATCGAGGGCATCATCAAGATCGGCCTCGCGCTGAACTGCGACATCGTGGAGTGGTGCCGGTTCGCCCGGAAGAACTACTTCTATCCGGACATGCCGAAGAATTTCCAGATATCGCAGTACGACGAGCCGCTCTGCGTGGACGGCCACCTCGACGTGGACGTCGACGGCGACACCTACCGCATCGAGATCGAGCGCGTCCACATGGAGGAGGACACCGGCAAGTCGCTGCACGTCGGCGGCACCACCGGGCGTATCCACGGCGCCGAGTACTCGCTGGTCGACTACAACCGGGCGGGCATCCCGCTGGTCGAGATCGTGACCAAGCCGATCGTCGCGACCGGTGACAAGGCGCCGCTCGTGGCCCGCGCCTACGCGACGGAGCTGCGGGAGCTGGTCCGGTCGCTGGGCGTGTCGGACGTGCGCATGGAGCAGGGCTCGATGCGCTGCGACGTGAACGTCTCGCTCATGCCGCGCGGCGCGACCGAATGGGGCACGCGCAGCGAGACGAAGAACGTGAACTCGCTGCGCTCGGTGGAGCGGGCCGTCCGGTCGGAGATCGAGCGGCAGGCGGGCGTGCTTGCGGACGGCGGGCGCGTCGTCCAGGAGACCCGGCACTTCCACGAGGACACCGGCCGCACCACCAGCGGGCGCAGCAAGGAAGAGGCGCAGGACTACCGCTACTTCCCCGAGCCCGACCTGGTGCCGATGGCGCCGTCGCGGGAGTGGGTGGAGGAGCTGCGCGCCTCGCTGCCCGAGCTTCCGGCCGCGCGCAGGCGCCGCATCCAGAAGGAGTGGAGCCTGTCCGACCTGGAGCTGCGGGACGTCGTCAACGCCGGCGCCGTCGACCTCATCGAGGCGACGATCGCGCACGGCACCGACGCGACGTCCGCGCGGAAGTGGTGGATGAACCAGCTGTCCCGGCACGCCACCGAGCAGGGCGTCGAGCTGGCCGAGCTGCCCGTCACGCCCGAGCAGGTCGCCCGCGTCCAGGCGATGATCACCGCGGGGGAGTTGAACGACAAGCTGGCCCGCAAGGTGTTCGAGGGCGTCCTCGCCGGTGAGGGCACGCCGGACGAGGTCGTCGCCGCGCGCGGGCTCAAGGTCGTCAGCGACGAGGGGGAGCTCGCGTCCGTGGTCGACCAGGTGATCGCCGGCAACGCCGACGTGGCCGACAAGGTCCGCGCGGGCAAGGTCGCCGCGGCGGGCGCGCTGGTCGGCGCCGTCATGAAGGCGACCCGCGGCCAGGCCGACGCCGGGCGCGCCCGCGAGCTGATCCTGGAGAAGCTCGGCGCGTCCTGAGCTAGCGGACGGGGACGCTGATGATCCGGTCGTCGTCGCGGGCGGGCTCGCCGCGGCCGTCGTGGTTGCTGGTGGCGATCCAGACCGTCCCGTCCGGGGCCCGGACGGCGGCGCGGATCCGGCCGTACTCGGAGGTGTAGCGGGCGGCCGGGCGGCCCGTCCTGCCGTCGGCGAGCGGGACCTGCCAGACCCGCTCGCCGCGCAGCGCGGCGACCCACAGCGACCCGCCCGCGTAGGCGAGCCCGGACGGGGACGCCTCCCCCGTCGACCAGGTGAGCAGGGGGTCGGTGAACCCGTCGCGGTCGCCGACCCCTTCGACGTCGGGCCAGCCGTAGTTCTCGCCCTTCTCGATCAGGTTGATCTCGTCGAAGCGGTTCTGGCCGAACTCGGTGGCGAACAGGCGGCCCCTGTCGTCCCAGGCGAGGCCCTGGACGTTGCGGTGCCCGTACGTCCAGACGCGGTTGCCGAACGGGTTCCCGGGCGCGGCCTTCCCGTCCGGGGTGACGCGGAGGATCTTGCCGCCGAGGGATTCCTTGTCCTGGGAGAGCGCCTCCCGGCCGACCTCGCCGGTGGTGATGTAGAGCATCTTGTCGGGGCCGAACTCCAGGCGGCCGCCGTTGTGGTTGAAGCCCTTCGGGATGCCGGTGACGATGGGCTGCGGCGTGCCGAGACGCCCGTCGAAGGTGGCGCGGACGACACGGTTGTCGGACGCCGCCGTGTAGTACAGGTAGATCGTGCGGTCGGTGGCGTAGGAGGGGGAGACGGCGACGCCCATCAGCCCGCCCTCACCGCCGGGTTCCACGCCGGGCACCTTGCCGACCTGCTCCCACTCGCCGGACGGGGTGACCCGCACGAGGTTCGCGCTGTCGCGTTCGGTCACCAGCGCGTCGCCACCGGGCAGGAACGCGATCGCCCACGGCACCTTCAGGCCGCTGGCGATCGTCCGCGGCTGGCCCGGGCTCCCCGTCCCCGGTGTCGCGGTGGTGGTCAGCGGCGGTGGCGTGCGCGCACCGCCCTCCCCGTCGGACGAGTCCGACGAGCAGGCCGCCAGCAGCACCGCGGCCGTGGCCAGGACGATCGTGTGCAGTCGCATGAGCGCCTCCCGTAGGTAGTACGGATCCGAGCGACCCGCCGTTCCCGCACGCCTCCGGGCCCGGCCCGGATGTGGTCACTCAGCGTAATGCGGATCATGGCGGTACGTCGGGGATGTTCGCCTTTCGGGTGTCCCAAACCGTGATCCGACGAGGGTGTTTGTCGCCGGGAGGACGCCCAGCCTCAATCGCTCCGTGACCTACCGAACGTACATTGAGCGACACGGTGATCCCGTAGTGCAGCAATGTCGCTGATCTCCCGGCGGGCGAAGCCGGCGCGGCTCACCACCGGCCCGCGCCGATCCCGCGCGGGGCACGATTCAGGACCTTCCGACCGTTATCCGTGCGGGGAGGGTCGTGAACCCGTCAACTCCCCTGGCGCGATTCGGCGCACGCAGGGACTGGACGCTCCACCGGGGCAGGAAGGGACACGGCGCGATGAGCGGCGATTACGCCAGGCGGGTGCCGCCGCGTGCGCTGCCGGTCGCCATGGCCGCCGTCGTCGGCGTGCTGTACGCCACCGGCTCGCTGGCGGGCTGGGGCGGGCGCGCCTTCATCGCGTGGGCGGAGGTGGGCGCGGCGGGCGCCGCCGCCATCTCCCTGCTGCTGTCGTCCCGGCGGCCCGACGGCGTCCCCGCGGACGGCGGGCCCGGCGCCCTCTCCGGCGGCCTGTGGCGCGCGTCCTGGCGGTGGTACGGCATCGCCGCCGCGTCCTGGTTCCTCGGCGCGCTCGGCAGCGCCCTGTCGGACGCGCACGTCCGCAGCGCCCTCTCCCTGTCGGTACCCGACCTTTTCTACCTGTTCGCCCTGGTCGCGCTGGTCGTCGGGCTCGTGGCGCCGATCAGGCCGCCGCGCGAGGCGGGCGTCTGGCTGCGCTATGTCGCCGACACCTACGTCTGCGCCTGCGCGCTGTTCGTCCTCGGCTGGGTCGCCGTTTTCGGAACGCTCTACCACCGGTCGGGGGAGTCCCCGTCGGAGTTCCTGCTGGAGCTGCTCTACCCGCTGATCGACATCGTGTTCGTCTGCGGCGCGCTGCCGTTCGTCCTCGGCGCGGCGCGCGGCCACCGGCGGCTCGCCTGGATGGGGTACGGCGCGCTGACGGCCATCGCGGTCGCCGACATCGTGACGACGTTCGTCCGGCTGGACGGCGGCGACCCGGCGGGCGACCCGTCCGACATCCTGCGGCTCGCCGGGCTGCTGCTCCTGCTGCTGGTGCCGTGGACGGGCCCGGCCGCCGAGCCGGAGCTGCCGGTCGACGACATCCCCGAGGGCGAGACCGGCCCCGGGCAGGAGCGGTACGGCCGCATGATCGGCCCCGGGCTCGCGCCCGCCGCGGTCGCCGCCGCGGCCGGGCTGTTCATCGCGGGCCACTCCGTCACCGGGGAGAACGGCCTCGAACCCGGCATCTCGATCGTCGCGGGCTCGGCCGCGCTGGTGCTGCTCGCGCGGCTCGCGGGCCTGCTCCGGGAGAACGACGCGCTGCGCCGCGCCGTGGTGACCGGCGAGGAACACTTCCGTGCCCTGTCGGAGAGCATCAACGACGCGGTGCTCATCTGCGACATGGACGCCACCGTCCGGTACGCCAGCGCCGGAGCGCTCCGCACCTACCGCTACACGCCCGACGAGCTGCTCGGACGCCCGCTGAGCGACCTCATCCACCCGGAGGACCTGCCGCGCGTCCAGGACGTGTTCACCGAGTTCCTCCAGGACGACCCCGCGGCCGGGGAGGGGTTCCACGACGGCTTCCACGACGCCCTGCGCGTCTCGTGCCGGGTCCGCGCGGCCGACGGCACCTGGCTGCCGACCGAGTCCACGATCTCCCGCTACAGCGGCTCGGACGGCGCGCCCGCGCGGCTGCTGGTCACGACCCGCGACCTCAGCGAGCAGGCGGCGCTGCAGCGGCAGGTCGCGCACCTGACCTTCCACGACGGCCTGACGGGCCTGCCGAACCGGTCCTACTTCGAGGAGCGCGTCAGGGAGGTGCTGTCGCGGCACCCGTCCGGCGGCGAGGTCGCGGTCGTGTTCGTCGACCTGGACGGCTTCACCGCCGTCAACGACTCCGACGGGCACGCGGCGGGCGACCAGGTGCTGGCGCAGGCGGCGCGGCGGCTGCGCGCGAACGTCCAGGCCGACGACACCGTGGCGCGCTGGGGCGGCGACGAGTTCGCCGTGCTCGTCCAGCTCCCCCCGGACGACGGTGAGACACGCGCCACAGTCGAACTCGCCGGACGTTTGCTGCGTGTCCTTTCGGCCGACCCCTATCAGGTCGGCGACAAGCAGATCGTGCTGACGGCGAGTGTCGGGATCGCGTTCGCGGGCGACGACGAGGGGCCGCCCGGCGGCACCCCGGAGGCGGCCGGGCGCAGGCTCCGCCGCACCGCCGCCGACCTGATGCGCAACGGCGACCTGGCGATGGCCCGCGCGAAGGAGGCGGGCGGCGGGCGCGTCGAGGTGTACGCGCCGCACATGCACGCCGACGTCGTCCGGCGCCTCGAGCTCGGCAGCGACCTGCAGCGGGCGCTGGCCGAGGAGCAGTTCTCGGTCGAGTTCCAGCCGGTGGTGGACCTCGCGACGTCCCGGGTGACGGGCGTGGAGGCGCTGCTGCGCTGGTGGCGGGGGAGCGAGGCGGTACCGCCCGAGGAGTTCATCGGCCCGGCCGAGGAGGCGGGCCTGATGATCCCGCTCGGCGGCTGGGTGCTGCGGGAGGCGTGCCGCGAGGTCGCCCGCTGGCGCCGGGACTCGTGGGCCGTGGGCCTTTCGGTGAACTTCACCGCCCGGCAGATCGCCGCGCCGCGGTTCGTGGAGTCGGTCGCGGCGGCGCTGGAGGAGACCGGCCTGCCGCCGCACGCGCTGACGCTGGAGGTCCGCGAGGAGGTCCTCGTCGAGGACGCGGGCCAGAATGTGGAGCGCCTGGTGGAGCTGCGCGACCTCGGCGTCCGGCTCGCGATCGACGACTTCGGCACCGGATACGCCTCGCTGGCCTACCTCGGCCAGCTGCCCGTCGACATCATCAAGATCGACCCGTCCTTCGTGGCGGGCCTCGGCTCGGACGAGACCCTCACGCTGCTCACCCGGACGATCGTGCGGCTCGGCAGCGACCTCGGGCTGACCGTGGTGGCGGAGGGCATCGAGCGTCCCGAGCAGCTGGAGCTGCTGCGCGAGATGGGCTGCCCGCGCGGCCAGGGCTTCCTCGTGGCGCGCCCGATGGCGGCGGAGCGGGTCGAGTCGCTGGTGCGGACGAACCTCGAAGGCCGGGCCCCTTCCGGCGACGTCCCGCTGCCCCTTCCAGGCTGACCGTAACCCGCCACGAGTCTCAGCATGTGAGACAAACTGTCCAAGGATTTGACCGGTGGCCCGACATCGGCGAAAGTGGGGCTCGTGCAGAGCATCCTCGCCATTCTCGTAGTACTTGGTCGGCGCGCAGGCTGACCGAGCACCCTGACCTGCGCGCCTCCCCTCGACCGCCCACGGCGGCGAGGGTTTTTTGTTGCCCGGAGCCCCATTTTTTCTCTCCCCAAGGGAACGCAGAACCATGACGACCGAACAGATGACGGGAGCCCAGGCGCTGGTCCGCGCGCTGGAGAACGTCGGCGTCGACACCGTCTTCGGCATTCCGGGCGGCGCGATCCTCCCGGCGTACGACCCGCTGTTCGACTCCGCGAAGCTGCGCCACATCCTCGTCCGGCACGAGCAGGGCGCCGGCCACGCGGCGCAGGGCTATGCGATGGTCACCGGCAAGGTGGGCGTGTGCATGGCCACCAGCGGGCCCGGCGCGACCAACCTCGTCACCGCGATCTCCGACGCCTACATGGACTCGGTGCCGATCGTGGCGATCACCGGCCAGGTCGCCTCGTCGCTGATCGGGACGGACGGCTTCCAGGAGGCCGACATCGCCGGCATCACGATGCCGATCACCAAGCACAACTTCCTGGTCACCAAGGCCGGCGACATCGCCCGGACGGTCGCGGAGGCGTTCCACATCGCGGGCACCGGCCGTCCCGGACCGGTCCTCGTCGACATCGCCAAGGACGCGCTCCAGGCCACGGTCGACTTCGAGTGGCCGGTCGCGCTGCAGCTTCCCGGATACCGGCCGGTCACCCGCCCGCACTCCAAGCAGGTCCGCGAGGCGGCGCGGCTGATCGTCCAGGCGGAGCGGCCGGTGCTGTACGTCGGCGGCGGCGTGCTGAAGGCCGGGGCGTCGGCCGAGCTGAAGGTGCTCGCCGAGCTGACCGGCGCGCCCGTCGTCACCACGCTGATGGCCAAGGGCGCGCTGCCCGACAGCCACCCGCTGCACATGGGCATGCCCGGCATGCACGGCGCGGTCGGCGCGGTCGGCGCGCTGCAGCGCGCCGACCTGCTGGTCGCGCTCGGCGCCCGGTTCGACGACCGGGTCACCGGCAAGCTGGACGGGTTCGCCACCGGCGCCAAGATCGTGCACGCCGACATCGACCCGGCGGAGATCTCCAAGAACCGGCACGCGGACGTCCCGATCGTCGGGGACGCCCGCGAGGTCATCGCCGACCTGATCGTCGCCGTCCAGAACGAGCACGAGGCCGGGCGCAAGGGCGACTACGGCGACTGGTGGCGGCAGCTGGAGGCGTGGCGGGCCACGTACCCGCTCGGCTACGACACGCCGGACGACGGCTCGCTGTCCCCGCAGTACGTCATCGAGCGCATCGGCCAGATCGCCGGCCCCGACGCCTACTACGTCGCGGGCGTCGGCCAGCACCAGATGTGGGCCGCGCAGTTCATCAAGTACGAGCGGCCCGGCGCGTTCCTGAACTCCGGCGGCGCCGGGACGATGGGCTACGCCGTCCCGGCCGCGATGGGCGCCAAGGTCGGCGCGCCCGGTTCGACGGTCTGGGCGATCGACGGCGACGGCTGCTTCCAGATGACCAACCAGGAGCTCGCGACCTGCGCGATCGAGGGCGTCCCCGTCAAGATCGCCGTGATCAACAACGGGAACCTCGGGATGGTCCGGCAGTGGCAGACGCTGTTCTACGACGGCCGTTACTCCAACACGACCCTGCAGTCGGAGTCCGGGCTCGCCGCCAAGCGCATCCCCGACTTCGTGAAGCTCGCCGAGGCGTACGGTTGTGTCGGCCTGCGCTGCGAGAAGGCCGAGGACGTGGACGAGGTCATCGCCAAGGCGATGGAGATCAACGACGCGCCCGTCGTGATCGACTTCGTGGTGCACAAGGACGCCATGGTCTGGCCGATGGTCGCGGCCGGCACCACCAACGACGACATCAAGATCGCGCGGGACATGGCGCCCGAGTGGGAGAACGGAGACTGACCCCGATGAGCCTGCACACCCTGTCGGTGCTCGTGGAGAACAAGCCCGGCATCCTGGCCCGGGTCGCGGCGCTGTTCTCCCGGCGCGGCTTCAACATCGAGTCGCTCGCGGTCGGCATCACCGAGCACCCGGAGATATCCCGGATGACGATCGTGGTGAACGTCGAGGACCTGCCGCTCGAGCAGGTCACCAAGCAGCTCAACAAGCTGATCAACGTGCTCAAGATCGTCGAGCTGGACTCGTCGGCGTCCGTCCAGCGCGAGCTGGTGCTGGTCAAGGTGCGCGCCGACGCCGAGACGCGCTCGCAGGTGCTGGAGACCGTCCAGCTGTTCCGCGCCAAGGTGGTGGACGTCGCGCCGGACGCCGTCACCATCGAGGCCACCGGCAACCGCGACAAGCTGGACGCGTTCATCAGGGTCCTGGAGCCGTTCGGCATCAAGGAGCTGGTGCAGTCGGGCATGGTGGCCATCGGCCGCGGCGCCCGGTCCATCACCGACCGGTCGCTGCGCGCCATCGAGCGCAGCGCCTGACCGGCATCCGACCCGCGCGTGCGCTGACCGCGCGAAGAAATCACATCAACGAAAGGCAACAGCACTGTGGCTGAGATGTTCTACGACGACGCCGCCGACCTGAGCGTGATCCAGGGCCGGCACGTGGCGATCATCGGTTACGGCAGCCAGGGGCACGCGCACGCGCTCTCCCTGCGCGACTCCGGCGTCGACGTGCGGGTCGGGCTCCGCGAGGGGTCGCCCAGCCGGGAGAAGGCGGAGTCCGAGGGGCTGCGCGTCGTCACCCCGGCGGAGGCGGCCGAGGAGGCCGACCTGATCATGCTGCTGGCCCCGGACCACCACCACCGGGAGATCTTCGAGAAGGACATCCGCCCGGCGCTGGTCGAGGGCGACGCGCTGTTCTTCGGCCACGGGTTCAGCATCCGGTACGACCTCGTCCAGCCGCCGGAGGGCGTGGACGTGGCGATGGTCGCGCCGAAGGGCCCGGGCCACCTCGTCCGCCGCCAGTTCGTCGCCGGGCGCGGCGTGCCGGTGATCGTGGCCGTGGAGAAGGACCCGTCCGGCAACGCCTGGCCGCTGGCCCTCTCCTACGCCAAGGCGATCGGCGGCCTGCGCGCGGGCGGCATCAAGACGACGTTCACCGAGGAGACCGAGACCGACCTGTTCGGCGAGCAGACGGTGCTGTGCGGCGGCGTCTCCGAGCTGATCAAGACGGGGTTCGAGGTGCTGACCGAGGCCGGCTACCAGCCGGAGGTCGCCTACTTCGAGGTCCTGCACGAGATGAAGCTGATCGTCGACCTGATGTACGAGGGCGGCGTGTCGAAGATGTACTGGTCGGTGTCCGACAACGCCGAGTACGGCGGCTACAGCCGCGGCCCGCGCGTGATCACGCCGGAGACCAAGGCCGCGATGAAGAAGATCCTCGGCGAGATCCAGTCCGGCCAGTACGCCAAGGAGCTGGTGGACGAGTTCGAGGGCGGCCAGAAGCAGTTCGGCAAGTACCGCGAGGAGCTCGCCGAGCACCCGATCGAGAAGACGGGCGCCGAGCTCCGCCCGATGATGAGCTGGCTCAACGGCTGACCGTCCTCCAGCACGCGAGGCCGCTGACCGGCGTGTCGCCCCACGCGAACCGTGCGGGGCGGCACGCCGCGCTCATCGGGTGAGGCGGAGGCGGCGGAACCTGCTGAGCAGGGGCGGCCGTCCGGTGGTCTCGGCGACGGCCAGCGCCAGATGGCCGCCCTTGGTGAAGTAGACCCTGACGTCCTTGGCGTCGGCGGTGCGCCGCTGCTCGACGGTCTTCAGGTTCTCGCCGCGGACCGAGCCGAGGCGGGCCTCGCGCGTCACGCCGAGGGTCGTCGCGGTGACGTGCACGTCCCAGCGTCCCGGCTCGACGACGGCGGGGTCGGCGACGGCCTCGAACGCGCCGGGACGCTCCTGGCGGGGCTCGGCGAGGAAGCCGTGCTCCCGGCCGGACGTCCGTTCCCGCAGGATGACGTCCACGGCGGTCCGGTCGGTCTCGATGCGCTGCAGCGCCGCGAACCCGCGGATGCGGATCTTCCTGTTCTGCCAGGTGACGGCGTCCAGGCGGTGGTCGACGCCGACCTCGGCGGTGATGTCGGCGTCCTGGCGGGGGACGCCGCGCAGGTACGGGTACATGGCGTAGATCCGCCCGCCGACCACGACCGCGCCCGCCAGGATTCCCTTCGTCTCGTCGCTGATCAGCCGTTCCAGCTCGTCGTTCAGGCCGTGCTGGATGCAGAACGCCCTGAGCCGCACGGACGCGGGCATCGCGGCGCGGGCGGCGTCGCTGAGCCCCTCCTCGCCGATGACGCGGCGGGTGCCCTCCACGAGGCGCTCGCGCTGGACGCGGTCGAGGCTCAGGTAGCGGTGGTCGTACACGCGCAGGACGTCGCGCAACACGCTGATGGTGCAGTCCGAGGACACGGGTCTCTCCTGATTGGCCGGGGATCGGTGATTACGTTAAGCCTCCAGCTGATTGCACACAGTGAAATTCGCCTGGCGTGTCGCCCGGATGCATACTCGGTATTGCCCTAGCCATACGCGGTATGCATACTTGGTAGGTATGTCGATCCGTCATGGCCTCCTGGCACTGCTGTCCCAGGGGCCCCGCTATGGCTACCAGCTGCGCGCCGAGTTCGAGTCGTCCACCGGCGCCACCTGGCCGCTCAACATCGGCCAGGTCTACTCCACCCTGTCCCGCCTCGAACGCGACGAGCTCGTCACCCGCGTCGGCGCCGACGACGAGGGCCGCTTCGTCTACCGGATCACCCCGGCGGGCGAGGCGGACGTGCGGCGGTGGTTCGCCACCCCGATCGTCCGCGCCGACCGGCCCCGCGACGAGCTGGCGATCAAGCTGGCGATGGCCGTCACCACGCCCGGCGTGGACGTCGCCGAGGTCGTCCAGACCCAGCGCGGCGCCACCCTGCGCGCCCTCCAGGACCTCACCCGGCTGAAGGCCGACGCGCCCGCCGTCCCCGCCGAGCAGGGCGACCGTGCGTGGCGGCTCGTCCTGGAATCCATGATCTTCCAGGCGGAGGCCGAGGTGCGCTGGCTCGACCACTGCGAGACCTACGTGGCCCGCGCCACGCCTCCGGCACCGCCCCCGGCCCCGACCCCGAACGTCCCGGCGGCGACCGATGAGGAGGCACGCCGATGACCCTGCTCGCCCTGCGGGACGTCTCCCGCGACCACGGCACCGGGCCCGCCCTCGTCCACGCCCTCCGCGAGGTGACGCTCGACGTCGCCGCGGGGGAGTTCGTCGCCGTCATGGGGCCGTCCGGGTCCGGCAAGTCCACGCTGCTGACCCTCGCCGGCGGCCTCGACACGCCCACGTCCGGGCGGGTCGTCCTGGACGGCACCGACGTCGGCGCGCTCGGCCCGTCCGGACGGTCGGCCCTGCGCCGCCGCGCGGTCGGGTACGTGTTCCAGGACCTCAACCTCATCCCGAGCCTGACCGCCGCCGAGAACGTCATGCTGCCCCGCGAGCTCGACGGCGCCCGCGCCCGCCGGGCCCGCCAGGAGGCGCGGGAGGCGCTCGCGGAGGTCGGCGTCGAGGAGCTGGCCGACCGGTTCCCGGACGAGATGTCCGGCGGCCAGCAGCAGCGCGTCGCGATCGCCCGCGCGCTGGTCGGCGACCGGCGGCTCGTCCTCGCCGACGAGCCGACCGGCGCGCTCGACAGCCACACCGGCGAGGACGTCATGCGCGTCCTGCGCGCCCGCTGCGACGCCGGCGCGTCCTGCTTAATGGTCACGCACGAGTCCAGGCACGCCGCCTGGGCGGACCGGGTCGTGTTCCTGCGCGACGGCCGGATCGTCGACGCCACGCCCGCGCGCACCGGCCCCGAGACCCTCCTCCAGGAGGCGCCGTGAACCGCTTCTTTGTGGGGGGACGACCCCCCACACCCCCCGGAACCGCCTATAGATTCGCCCTGCGCATGGCCCGGCAGGACGCGTTGCGCGCCAAGGGCCGCACGGCGCTGATCCTGTCCATGATCGGGCTCCCGGTCGCCGCGATCGTCGCGCTCGCCGTCCTGTGGCGGACGGGCCAGGAGCCCGTGGGGGGCACCGAAGGCGGCACCGGGCCGTCCGCGGCCGAGGGCGCCGTCACCGGCATGGCGATCACGATGATCCTGCTGCAGGTCGTCCTCCTCGCGGGCCCGGCGCTCGTGGTGGACGCCCGCAGGCGCCGCCGCGACCTCGCGCTCGTCGCCGCGTCCGGCGGGACCGAGCGGCACCTGCGCGCCGTCGTCCTCGCGTCCGGCCTGCTCCTCGGCGGGATCGCCGCGGTGGGCGGGGCCGTGCTCGGGACCGTCGTGGCGGCCACCGCGCTGCCGATCCTGGAGGCCGTGGACGGCGAGCCGTACGGGCCGTTCCGCATGCCGTGGTTCCAGGTCATCGTGACGATGCTGCTCGGCGCGGGCAGCGGGGTGCTGGCCGCGCTGCTGCCCGCCGCGCAGGCCGCGCGGATGGACGTCACCGCCGCCCTCTCCGGGCGCCGCGACCCGCCCGGCCGGTCCCGGCGCGGATGGCCGATCGCCGGCGGCGTGCTCGTCCTCGCCGGGGTGGTGACCGCCCTCGCGGGCGTCAACGTCCTGCGCGAGTTCGGCGCCGCGTTCGGCGCGGCGGCGATCATCATCGGCCTGGTGCTGGCCTCCCCGTGGATCGTCGGGACGACCGGGCGGCTCGCGCCCCGGCTCGCGCTGCCGCTGCGGCTCGCCGTCCGGGACGGCGCCCGCAACCGCGCCCGCACCGCCCCCGCCGTCGCCGCGATCACCGCGGCCGTCGCCGGAATCACCGCGCTGGCCATCGGGGGCGCCAGCGACTTCCGGCAGAGCCAGGTCGAGTACCAGAAGAAGCTGCCCATGGGGAGCACGCTGATCCGCGCCCCGCGGACCGGCGCGGACGAGGTGGAGCGGGCCGTCCGGCGCGAGCTGCCCGGCGTTCCCGTCCTTCCGCTGAGGACCCTGCCCGGCCCGGGCGAGGCGTGCATGAACCCCGATGCGGCGCCGTGCCCGGCGCTCAGCTTCGTCGCCCGCCAGGACCCGGAGGGCCTGTCCGTCCTCCTGGACAAGGTGGTCGGGGGCTCGCGCGAGGCGCGCATGCTGCTCGGCCGCGACGACCCCGCCGTCACGTCCGCCCTGGACGCCGGCAAGGTCGTGCTGTTCGGGGCCAAGCCCACCGATGGCGCGACGACGACCGCCAGGGTGTTCGTGTGGGAGGACGACAGGCAGCGCACCGTCAGCCAGGTCGAGGGCCTGCCGGCGGTCGCCGGGGGCGGCGATCCGGGCGTGAGCGCCATCATCCCGCCGCGGATCGCCGAGCGGATCGGCCTGCCCGTCCGGACGACGGCGTTCGGCGTCGATCGCGCCGACCACCGCGTCACGAAGGCCGAGGAGGCACGGCTGGACAAGGCCGTGAAGCCCTACAACCAGAACATGGACGCCGTCTACGTCGAGCGCGGCTTCACCGGCTCGTTCGGAGGGATCATGATCCTGCTGGCATCCGTGGCGGGCGTGCTGGCGCTCGGCGGCGCGCTGATCGCCACCAGCCTGGCGACGGCCGACGCCAGGCCCGACCACGCGACCCTCGCCGCGGTCGGCGCCCGCCCGCTGACCTGGCGGGTGCTGACGATGGGGCAGGCGGCGTTCGTCGCCGGGCTCGGCTGCTGGGTCGGCATCGCGGGCGGGCTCGTCCCGGGGCTCTCGGTCGCGCGGCCGCTGACGAGCACGCCGGAGGAGATGGGCGCCGCCGAGCACGGCACGATCATCGACATCCCGTGGACGCTGCTGCTCGCCGTCGGCGTGCTCATCCCGCTCGCCGCGGCCCTCGTCGCCGGGACGTTCACCCGGAACCGCCTCCCGATGACCCACCGCGTCCACTCCTAGGACCGGTCGGGGCCTCCGGCCACGAGGTCGGCCGCGCGCCGGGCGCTGCTGGTAGCGTCCGGCGCGTGGCTGAGGCGGTTGCGGTGGAGGGGCCGGCCGGGCAGGTCCCGGCGGGCCGCCGGGGACGGTTCGGGCACCGGCGGGCGGCGCTCACGACGATGATCGCCGCGAGCGCCGGGCTGTACGCGGCGTACTCGCTGATGCGGCTGCGGGCGTTCCGGGCGGGCAGCTACGACCTGGTCATCTTCGACCAGGCGATCCGCTCCTACAGCCGGTTCGAGTGGCCGGTCGCCATGGTGAAGGGCGTCCACAACGAGTTCGGGCCGGAGTTCTCCATCCTCGGCGACCATTTCTCGCCGATCCTCGTCCTGCTGGCGCCGCTCTACTGGATCCACGACGGCCCGGAGACGCTGCTGATCGCGCAGGCCGTCCTGCTCGCGCTCGCGATCGTGCCGATCTGGCGGTTCACCGAGCGCCGGCTCGGCGCCCGCGCCGCGTATCTCGCCGCCGGCGCCTACGCCCTGTCGTGGCCGATCGCCGAGGCGATCGCGTTCGACTTCCACGAGGTCGCGTTCGTCCCGCTGCTGTCGGCGCTGATGGTGGAGCGCCACGACGCCGGACGGCGGGGCCGGGCGGCGCTGGCGGCGTTCGTCCTGCTGCTGGTCAAGGAGGACATGGGGCTGCTGCTCGCGGGCTTCGGCCTGTACCTGCTCACCCGGTACGAGACCCGGCCCAGGCGGCTGCGCGACCTGCTGCCGCGCGGCGACCGGCGGGCGGGGCTCGGCTACACCGCCGCCGGGCTGGCCGCCACGTGGGTGAGCTCCCGCGTGATCATCGCGGCGTTCGGCGGGGACAACGACTACTACTGGGCGTACGGGTCGCTCGGCCCGGACCTGCCCCATGCGGCCGTCCATGCGCTGACCCATCCGTGGGACGTCGTGGCCGTTCTCGGCACACCACCGCAGAAGGTTCTGACGATGGCGCTGGTCGTCCTTCCGCTGCTTCTGCTTCCGCTGGCATCGCCGCTGACCCTGACCGCGCTGCCGCTGCTCGCCGAACGGATGCTCAACAGCCGCTTCAGCAACTGGTGGGAGCCGCACTACCACTACAACGCGTTCATCATCGCCGTCCTCGTCCTGGCGGCGGTGGACGGTGCGGTACGCCTGCGCGGCAGGATCCCGGCTCTGCGACGAGCCCCGTCCGCGCTGCCACCGGCCGCGATCCTGGCCGCGATGATCGTCTGCATACCGTTCTTCGCCTACCGCCACCTCGCCGATCCCGCGCTCTGGGCGCAGAACGACCGGGCCCGCGCCGCGTCCGCCGCCGCCGCGAAGATCCCGGACGGCGCGCTCGTCGAGGCGGCCAACGGAGTCGGCCCCGCGCTGACGGCCCGCGCCCGCGTCATGCTCTGGGACGAGCACCCGCGCGGGGCGCCCTGGGTCGTCGCCTACGTCGGGCGCCTGGAGTTCCCGTTCGCGAGCGCGGCCGACCAGCGGCGGCGCGTGGCGGAGCTGAGGGCGGCGGGCTACCGCGAGGTCTTCCGGCAGGAGGGCTACATCGTGCTGCACCGCACGTCCGGGACCCAGAACCCACGATAATCGCGACATTTTGGACAGATTGTCCAGGTGACCGATCGCCGAAGCACGGGTCAGAATGACGGTGAAGGCACTCTCCGGGTAAATTCCTCTGTCGTTTTAGCGCTTCTTGCCTGATACTTGAAGAAAGCCGTGACGGCTGCGGCCGGCGCGGGGACCCCGCGCAAACACTCGTGCGACCGCCGCCGTGGCGGGTATTGGGGCGGAGAGCATGAGTGGTGTGATGCTGTTCAACAACAACGGAGGGTCACGGGCCGGAGGGGACGCGGAAATCCCCCTCCGCGCGGCAATGCCGCGGGCAGAGTATTCCCGGATCCGCAATGCGGGCCATCGCATGAATTGCGGCGGGGAGTCGTGACGTGCCGGCGGACGAGGAGAAGGACGTCCGGCGCTTCGAGAGCTGCGGAGAGGCCTGGATCGGCGTCCTGCGGCATGTCTGGAGCGCCGGCGAGGCCGGTCTCGAAGAGGGCGACCCCATCATCGAGGGACCGCCGCTGCTGTTCGAGGTCACCTCGCTGAGCTGGGAGGACCCGATCCTCCACGAGCACGGCGACCGGACGCGGATCGTCCGGCGGGCGCAGGAGCGCACCCGCCGCGCCGTCCGCGGGCGGTACTGGCCGCGGCTGCACGACCTCGACGGCAACGACCAGATCCGCTGGGTCGTCGACCTGCTGCGCGCCAGGCCCTGGACGACCAGCGCCTGGATCTCCCTGACGATCCCCGGCGAGCCGGCGGACGGGCTGCCCAGCCTCACGGCGCTGTCCTTCCGCATCCGCGGCTACCGGCTGATCATGACGGCGATGTTCCGGTCGCAGAACGTCTACCGCGGCTACCTGACCTACATCCCGCTCCGCGAGGTGCAGGTCCAGGTCGCCGACGAGCTGGGGCTGCCCGCCGGGCCGCTGCGCGTGTACGTGGACGTCCCGCACGTCCACGTCGCCGACGCGGAGCAGGTCGCGTCCGTCCTGGTCGCGATGCCGGAGCCCAACGCGGCCTGACCGGCCCGGCCCGCGCCGGCGGGCGACGGCGGGCACCGGACCAGACCGGACCGGACCGCCGGCCGCGAAAGCCGCGCATCGGGCCCCACCCTGCGCACGTTTCGGCCAAGCCGGACTTACCGGTAGGAGTCTCCCCGCCGCGAATCGCGCCCGCCCCCGGGAGATAGAATCGACGCCTGGGGGCGAGGGCACGACGAGGTGACCCGAGACGTCACCTGCACGCACATCACACGGCCATCCACTTTCCTAAGGACTGTCTCCCTTGAGCAAGCCCGTCGTCCTCGTCGCAGAAGAACTCTCGCCCGCCGGCATCGCCGTGCTGGAAGCCGACTACGAGGTCCGCCACGTCGACGGCGCCGACCGCGCGCTGCTGCTGCCCGCCGTCGCCGACGTCGACGCGCTGATCGTCCGCAGCGCCACCAAGGTCACCGCCGAGGTGTTCCAGCACGCCGCCAGGCTGCGCGTCGTCGCCCGCGCCGGGGTCGGTCTCGACAACGTCGACGTGGAGGCCGCCACCAAGGCCGGCGTCATGGTCGTCAACGCGCCCACGTCCAACATCGTCACCGCCGCCGAGCACGCGATCGCGCTGCTGCTCGCCACCGCCCGGAACGTGCCGCAGGGCCACAGCGCCCTCAAGCAGGGCGAATGGAAGCGGTCCAAGTACACCGGCGTCGAGCTGCAGGGCAAGACCGTCGGCGTGCTCGGGCTCGGCCGCATCGGCGTCCTCGTCGCGCAGCGCCTCGCCGCCTTCGACATGAACGTGATCGCGTTCGACCCCTACGTGCAGGCCGCCCGCGCCGCCCAGCTCGGCGTGAAACTCGTCACACTGGACGAGCTGCTCGCCGAGTCCGACTTCATCACCGTCCACCTGCCGAAGACGCCCGAGACGCTCGGCCTCATCGGCGACCGCGAGCTGCGCCAGGTCAAGCCGACCGTCCGGATCGTGAACGCCGCCCGCGGCGGGATCGTCGACGAGGAGGCCCTCGACCTCGCGCTCAAGGACGGCCGCGTCGCGGGCGCCGGCATCGACGTGTTCAGCACCGAGCCGATGACCGACAGCCCGCTGTTCCACCACGACAGCGTCGTCGTCACCCCGCACCTCGGCGCCAGCACCCACGAGGCGCAGGAGAAGGCGGGCACGCAGGTCGCCCGGTCGGTGAAGCTCGCGCTGTCCGGCGAGTTCGTCCCGGACGCGGTGAACGTCCAGGGCGGCGCGGTCGCCGAGGACGTCAAGCCCGGCCTGCCGCTCGCCGAGAAGCTCGGCCGCATCTTCACCTCCCTCGCGGGCGGCGTCCCCGTCCGGCTCGACGTCGTCGTCCGCGGCGAGATCGCCGAGCACGACGTCAAGGTCCTCGAACTCGCCGCGCTCAAGGGCGTGTTCCTCGACGTGATCGAGGAGACGGTGACCTTCGTCAACGCGCCCCTCCTGGCCCGCGACCGCGGCGTCGAGGTCACCCTCACCACCAGCGAGGACAGCCCCGACTGGCGCAACGTCGTCCAGGTGCGCGGCACGATGTCCGACGGCGCCGTCGTGTCGGTGTCCGGCACGCTCACCGGCCCGAAGCACGCCGAGCGGATCATCGAGATCAACGGCTACAACATGGAGCTCGTCCCGACCGAGCACATGGCGTTCTTCTCCTACGTCGACCGTCCCGGCATCGTCGGCGCGGTCGGCAAGATCCTCGGCGACGAGGACGTCAACATCGCGGGCATGCAGGTCGGCCGGGACGCCAAGGGCGGCAAGGCGCTGATCGCGCTGACCGTCGACTCGGCCATCCCGCCGCAGCTCGTCGACGCCATCAGCGCCGAGGTCGGCGCCGACATGGGCCGCCGGGTCGACCTCGAAGGCTGAGCCCCACCGGCTCCCGCCGGCGACGCGCGTCCCATCCCGTGGCGGATCTCACCCGCTCTACGTCTCACATGGTGAGATTTTCCGCCACGGGTCGGGACAGCCCGCCGCGCCGGGGGTAATCTCGCAGGTAGTCATGCGGCGCTTCGTAGTAATCCTTCGCTGCCGCAGCGGGGCCTGATCATCGGCAGGCCGGCACCCGCTGCGGAGGCTCTGCCTGGCCGTGAGTCCGATGTCGACGCCGGACCGTGCGAACCACGTCTCCCGGCGGCCCCACTGGTCTCAGCACAGCGACACGGAGCGAACCATCATGAACGACATCCTGAACAACGCCCCGGCCGACGACGCCGAAGAAGAAGCCGCCCGCGCATTGCAGGCCGCCCTGGACCGTAGGGCCGACTAGCGTTTCGCCTCTCCTCCGCCCCTGGGACACTGGGGGTCATGGCGCTCGACGTGGGTTCTGCCGAGGTTGCCCGGGTGCTTCGGGACGTGGCCCGGCTCGGGCAGTTCTTCGAGATCGGCATCGGGGCGGGCGGTCCCGGTTGGGAGCCGTTTCCCGGTGAGGCCGCCCGCCTCGTCGCGATGACCGAGGACTATGCCGTGCGGCTCAAGACGCGGGAGCGGCGGGTCGCGGGGTCGCTGGTCTTTCAGGGGCTCGCGGCGCGGATCTGGTCACCGGTCGTCGCGGCGGGGGCGCGCGGGGTCGTGCCCGACCTGGGCGCGCTGCGCTGGTACTGGGCGCCGGGCGAGGCGATCGCCTTCCGCCTGGACGAGCCGTCCGGGTGGCGGGTCGGCGATGCCGCCGAGGCCGCCGCTCTCATCCATCCCATGGTCGTGGACGGGCTCCTCAAGCCGCTTCGCGACGTGCTGTCGACCATCGCCGGGCTCGCGGAGGGCCTCGTCTGGGGCAACGCGGCCGCCGCGCTCGCGGGGAGCTTGAACGTCGGGGCGCCCGATCCCGCGCGGCGGGCCGTCGTCCGGGAGGTGCTCGCGCGGGAGCCGCTGGCCGCGGCGGGAGGCTTCGGGCCGGAGGGGTACGTCCGGCGGAGTTGCTGCCTGTACTACCGCGTCCCGGGCGGCGGGATGTGCGGCGACTGCTCCCTCCTGAAACGGGACCATTCGTTCCGAAATGTGAGATGAAAGCCCACGCACTGAGACGTTTGCAGTAGAGTTCGCGCATGGTTTCCCGCAGTGTTCGTCTGGCCGTCATCCCCGGAGACGGGATCGGTCCCGAGGTGGTCGCCGAAGGGCTGAAGGTCCTCGACGCCGTGTCGCCGTCCAGCGGTCTCGCGTTCGAGCGGACCTCCTACGACCTCGGCGCCGCCCGCTGGCACCGGACCGGCGAGACGCTGCCCGACTCGGTCCTGGACGAGCTGCGCCAGCAGGAGGTCATCCTGCTGGGCGCCGTCGGCGACCCGAGCGTGCCGAGCGGGACGCTCGAGCGCGGGCTGCTCCTGCGGGCCAGGTTCGAGCTGGACCACTTCGTCAACCTGCGCCCGGTGAAGCTGTTCCCGGGCGTCGCGACGCCGCTGGCGGGCGTGACGACCGACGATGTCGACATGGTCGTCGTGCGTGAGGGCACCGAGGGCCCGTACACCGGTGTCGGCGGCGTCCTGCGCAAGGGCACCCCCCACGAGGTCGCCACGCAGGAGAGCGTCAACACCGCCTACGGCGTCGAGCGGGTCGTCCGGTACGCGTTCGAGGTCGCCGCCTCGCGGCCCCGCAAGAAGCTCACGCTCGTCCACAAGGACAACGTCCTGACCTTCGCGGGGGAGCTGTACCAGCGCGTCCTGAAGCAGGTCGCGGCGGAGTACCCGCAGGTCACGACCGACTACTGCCATGTCGACGCGGCCACGATGTTCTTCGTGTCGCAGCCTCAGCGGTTCGACGTGATCGTCACCGACAACCTGTTCGGCGACATCATCACCGACCTCGGCGCCGCGATCGCCGGCGGGATCGGGCTCGCCGCGTCCGGCAACGTCAACCCCGCCCGCACCGCGCCGTCGATGTTCGAGCCGGTGCACGGCAGCGCCCCCGACATCGCCGGGCAGGGCAAGGCCGACCCGACCGCCACGATCCTGTCCGTCGCGATGCTGCTCGACCACATCGGCGCGGGCGAGGCCGCCCGCCGCGTCGAGCAGGCCGTCTCGGACGACCTCGCCGAGCGCGCCGCGCTCGGGGAGCGGTCCACGTCCCAGATCGGCGACGCGATCGCCAAGCGAGTATCCGGCTGAGGGCACGCTTCTCTGCCGGTCCGCGGAACAGAGAACTCCGGGCGTGCCCACGCGGCGCGCCCGTTTCCGTGTGCGCCGTGGCGAACACGCTTCCTCTTCGGCACGGCCCGCGCCGGAGGAAGATGTCCGGTGAAGGAGTCAGTCTGGACGAAGTACGACAATGGTGATGAGGATGCCGAGACGGCGATGGGGCCGTGCCGGCGATCCGCGAGAGGACGTGAACCGCGATGAGCGACACCCTGGACTTCGAGATCACGCGTACGGAGCGGCCCGTGACCGCCGCGGAACGCGAGCGCGTCCTGGCCGACCCCGGCTGGGGCCGGCACTTCACCGACCACATGGTCACCATCCGGTACTCCGCGGACCGCGGCTGGCACGACGCGAAACTCGAGCCGTACGGGCCGATCCAGATGGACCCGGCCAGCCAGGTGCTCCACTACGCCCAGGAGCTGTTCGAGGGCCTCAAGGCGTACAAGCAGCCCGACGGCTCGATCGTCACCTTCCGGCCCTACATGAACGCGGCCCGGATGAACCGGTCCGCGCGCCGCATGGCGATGCCGGAGATCCCCGAGCAGCTGTTCGTGGACGCCATCGAGACGCTCGTCCGCGCCGACAAGGACTGGGTGCCCGACGCCGAGGGCCACAGCCTCTACCTGCGCCCGTTCATGTTCGCGACCACGCGCGCGCTCGGCGTCAACAGCCCGGCGAACGAGTACCTGTTCATGGTCATCGCGTCCCCGTCCGGCCTGTACTACCCGCGGGGCATCAAGCCGGTCTCGGTGTGGCTGTCGCAGGACTACACCCGCGCCGCGCCGGGCGGCACCGGCGAGGCCAAGACCGGCGGGAACTACGCGGCCTCGTTCGCGGGGCAGGCGCAGGCCGTCGCGGAGGGCTGCGACCAGGTCGTCTGGCTGGACGCGGTGGAGCACCGCTGGGTCGAGGAGGTCGGCTCGATGAACCTGCTGTTCGTCTACGGCTCCGGCACGCAGGCCCGCGTCCTCACGCCCGCGCTGACCGGGACGCTCCTCGCCGGCGTCACCCGCGACTCCGTGCTCAAGCTGGCGCCCGACCTCGGCGTCCCCGTCGAGGAGGGCAAGATCAGCATCGAGGAGTGGGAGGCGGGCTGCAGGTCCGGCGAGATCACCGAGGTGTTCGGCTGCGGCACCGCCGCGATCATCAGCCCGGTCGGCCGGGTCAAGGGCGCCGACCGCGAGTGGACGATCGGCGACGGCGAGCCCGGCGAGGTGTCGATGCGGCTGCGCGAGGCGCTGGTCGGCATCCAGTACGGCACCCGTCCCGACCCCTACGGCTGGGTCCACAAGATCGTCTGACAGGGCGGTACGACCGCGGCCCCGGCACGGCACGTGCCGGGGCCGCGGCCTTTCACGAGATCCTTCTGTCTCACTATCTGAGACAGATGTCCCATCAATGGAAACCATGTGGCAGACTGGCGCTCATCATGCGCGACAGCCTCGTGATTATCGGCTGGCGCGCCGGCAGCAGCTAACGGGACAGCGCCGGCGCGCAGACCTCTCACGTCCGTGAGGGGTCTTTTTTGTGTCCTGGCGCAGCCCCTTGGGGGTACCACGCTATGCAAGGCGACGCATTCCACGTCTACGACACCACCCTGCGCGACGGCTCGCAGCAGGAGGGGCTCAACCTCTCCGTGCCCGACAAGCTCGCCATCGCGCGGCATCTTGACGACCTTGGCGTGGGCTTCATCGAGGGCGGCTGGCCCGGAGCCAACCCCAAGGACACCGAGTTCTTCAGGCGCGCTCGAACAGAGCTCGACCTGACGCACGCGCAGCTCACCGCGTTCGGCGCGACCCGCCGGGCCGGTGTGCGGGCCGCCGACGACCCTCAGGTTGCCGCGCTGCGCGACTCCGGCGCTTCTGTCGTGACCCTGGTCGCCAAGAGTCACGACAGGCACGTCGAGCTGGCCCTCCGCACCACCCTGGAGGAGAACCTCGCGATGATCCGCGACACGGTCTCCCACCTGCGTGCGGAGGGCCAACGAGTCTTCCTGGACGCCGAGCACTTCTTCGACGGCTACAAGGCCAACCGCACCTACGCGCTGGAGGCCGTCCGCACCGCCGCCGAGGCGGGCGCGGACGTCGTCGCGCTGTGCGACACCAACGGCGGGATGCTGCCGGACGAGCTGGCCGACGTCGTCCACGACGTCGTGTCGCTCGGCGTCCGCGTCGGCATCCACTGCCACGACGACTCCGGCTGCGCGGTCGCGAACTCGCTCGCCGCCGTGAAGGCCGGGGCGACGCACGTCCAGGGCTGCGCGAACGGGTACGGCGAGCGCAGCGGCAACGCCAACCTGTTCACCGTCGTCGGGAACCTGCAGCTCAAGCGCGGGATGTCGCTGGTGTCGGACGCGCAGCTCGCCGAGATGACCCGGATCGCGCACGCCGTGTCCGAGGTCACCAACGTCGCGCCGAGCTCGCAGCAGCCCTACGTGGGCCTGTCGGCGTTCGCGCACAAGGCGGGGCTGCACGCGTCCGCCGTCAAGGTCGACCCGGACCTGTACCAGCACATCGACCCGGCCGCCGTCGGCAACGACATGCGGATGCTGGTGTCGAGCATGGCCGGGCGCGCGTCCGTCGAGCTGAAGGGCCGCGAGCTGGGCTACGACCTGTCCGGCGAGAAGGCCAAGGCCGTCGTCGCCAAGGTCAAGGAGCTGGAGTCCGACGGCTACACCTTCGAGGCCGCGGACGCCTCGTTCGAGCTGCTGCTGCGCGAGGAGCTGACCGGCGTCCGGCAGCGGCACTTCGAGGTCGAGTCGTGGCGGTCGATCGTGGAGCGCCGCCCGGACGGGTCCATGGTCAGCGAGGCCACCGTCAAGCTGCACGCCAAGGGCGAGCGGATCATCGCCACGGGCGAGGGCAACGGCCCCGTCAACGCCCTCGACAACGCGCTCCGCATCGCACTCGGCCGCCTCTACCCGGAGCTGGCGCGGCTGGAGCTCGTCGACTACAAGGTCCGCATCCTGGAGGGCGCGCACGGCACCGACGCCCGGACGCGGGTGCTGGTCGAGTCCGGGGACGGCGAACGCGAATGGGGCACGGTCGGCGTCGAGGACAACGTCATCGCCGCGTCCTGGCAGGCGCTGGAGGAGGCCGTCACCTACTGCCTCCTCCGCGCGGGCTACGAGGCGGGCTGACTTCTCGCCGGGGGGGCGTGGGGGCGTCCCCCCCACGGGCGGCAGGGAATTCCTGCTGCTCGTTGGGCATTATCGGGGGCATGAGCACCGAGATCACCGACAACCCAGGGCAGAGCCGCTACGAGATCAGGCTGGACGGCGAGCTCGCCGGGTTCGTCGAGTACGCGATGGGGGAGGGCTCCGTCGCCCTCATCCACACCGAGGTCGGGTCCGCGTTCGAGGGGAAGGGCGTCGGCGGCGCGCTCGCGCGGGGCGTCCTGGACGACGTCCGGGCGCGGGGCCTGTCGGTCGCGCCGGTGCCGATCTGCCCGTTCATCAAGAAGTGGATCGGAAGGCACCCCGACTACCAGGACCTGGTGGCCGCCTGACGGCCGGCGCCGGGCGGAGGGCGGCGGTCAGACGGCCCGGAGCCGCGATTCGCCGCCTTCGAGGGTGAGCCACGCCGACAGCGAGGTCTCCTTCAGCCGCACCCGCACGCGCGCGTACCGGCCGGGGTCGACGAACCCCGGCGCGGACGTGATCACGGTGTCGAAGACGAAGTCGGAGGTCACGAAGGCGAGGTCGGCGCCCGTGTCGGCGACCCGCCGCTTCACCGCGGGCGCGTCCACCATCCGGCGCGCCGTGATGATCGAGATGCCGGAGACGCCCTTCGGGCCGCGCTGCACCGGACCGACGTGCAGCGCGGCCCGCAGCTGCATCCGGGCGGCGTCGGCGGCGCGGCGGTTGTAGCGGCGCAGCTCCACGGCCAGCCGCGCGAGCATCGGGTCGACGACCGCCTCGGTCGGCGTCGTCGGCGGGACGACGATGAGCGCGCCGTCGCCGCGGTCCTCCTGGTAGAAGTCCGAGAGCCGGAGGCCGGACGCGGTGAACGACTCCTCCAGCAGCCGGTACATGGCGTCCAGGACGTGCCTGCGGTCGGCGTCGGTGCGCGCGGGCGAGCTGAACCCGGTGATGTCGGTGATCAGGATCGTGCAGTTGCCGCCGGACCAGTCCGGCAGGGCGCGGGGCGCCGGGGGCTCGGCCCGCTCCGGCCGCTCGACCTGCCGCCGGTAGACCTGCCGTTCCAGGACGGCCCGGACGCGCGGATGCGCGTCCAGGAAGATCCCGAAGTCGCGCGCGCCGACCCGCAGCGCCTCGACGTCGCCTTCGGCGGTGACGGTGGCCGACCGGTCCTTGACCATCAGCGCCGCCCGCTCGCCGATCAGCTCGCCCGCCCCGCGGAACGCGAGGATGCGCTGGTCGGCGCCCTCGTCGACCCATACCCGCGTCCAGCCGGACAGGATCACGATGACCTCGGTGGCGGGGCCGCCCTCGCAGCACAGCACGTCCTCCTTGCGGAACACGTGCCTGCGTGCCAGCGAGAGGAGGGTGTGGCGTTCGGCCGGTGTCAGCTCGCCCCAGAACGTGGTCCCGCCGTGCGCGGCGGCTTCCGGGCGCTCGACCAGCTCGCCGGCCGGCGACCCGGCGGGGGCGGCGACCGGCGCCGGGGGAGCGGGCCCGGGCGGCGGACCGGTGGGCGGCACCTGCAGCGCCCCGGCCCGCATGTACTGGACGAACGCGTTGGTCACGCTCACCACGGGGAACGTCAGGAACGTCAGGACGCCCATGATCGCGGCGCCCGGCGAGCCGTCCAGCCCGTACCCGAGGACGACGGCCAGGAGCGTCGCGGGCGTGGTGACCTTCGCGCTCAGCAGCCCACCGCCGCCGCGTGAGGCCGCCCGCCTCCGCCGCAGCGCCCCGAAACGGTCAGTGCTCACGAAGTAGTCCTTCCCCCGGGAAGGTGCGCCGTAGTGTACGCCCGCCTCCCGGCGTCGTGTCCCCACTTCTCCCCAGCCGTCAGACTAAACGGTGATGCATACGAAGACCATATGTTGACTGTATGAAACCTGGTGAGTGTTAGGTATCCTTATGGCGACAAGCAGGCAGAATCGAGATATCGAGGGTTTCCGCCCGCTCGGCGCGGGAACCACTACCGTGCACCCTCAGCGAGGGGCATGGGTTCGCTGGCGGAAGGCTGTGTCATCGCTGCCCGGCGGCCGGCCCGGACGCCCCCCGCCGGACGGACGGCGGGCCGCCCGGCCTCCGCCCCGGATTGGAGAACGCGCTCATGACGAATTCCGGAGCAGCCTCCGACACCTCGGGTGGAAGCATGAACGACGGCGAACCGCCCCACCGCGGCGATGCGGTCCCGCAGCCCGAGCGCGTGACGGTCAACCTGACCGGCAAGGCCGTCCAGTCCCTCCAGCGCCTCCAGGAGCTGACCGGCTACAACAAGACCGACTGCATCAACCGGGCGCTGATCATCGCCGGTGAGGTCGAGGGCATGTCCCGCGAACCGGGCGCCGTCTACTGGCGCGAGACCCCCGACAGCGACCTGATGCTCGTCCGCTTCGTCTGATCAGGACCCGCGACCAGGCGACGGGGATTCGGGCGGGGTGTCGCCGGGCCGCTCGGCTCCCGGTGCCTTGAGCACGTCGTCGGGGACCTGGCCGTCGTTGTAGTGCAGCCGTGTCCGGTCGGCGGGCCAGACCGTCACGGTGAGCCGGAACGCCCTGCCGTCGGGGGCGTACGCCGTCCGGACGGTCTCGAACACCGCGTCGGCGGCGGACTCGCCCAGGCCGAAGAACCGCTTCTCGTTCTCGTCCGGCACCCTGGCCTTGATCTCGTCGTGGAAGCCGACCTCGGTGTAGCCGAGGGCCTCCCGCAGGTACGCCACCGCGCCCTCCGGGATGCCCCGGGGAGAGAGCAGGCGGGACGCGCCCTTGGTGGCGAAGTCGAGCGGGTAGAACGAGGTCTGCAGGGCCCACGGCCGGCCGTCCAGGAAGAGCTCCTGGTGCCGGGAGATGAGCTCCGCGTCGGTCTGCAGGTACCGGCCGATGACCTCGGTGCCCACCTGCACCTCCACCTTGACCGGCGACACGGTCACCTCACGGTGCCCGGGGACGAGGGCGAAGCGGTGATACCCCTCGCCTGACCCGGAGCCGGGCGCGAGCCCCAGCTCCGCGCCGGACAGCGTGACGTGCACGGTGCCGGGCCGGTCGACGACGAACGTCCCCTTGCCCTGTTCCGAGATGACGTGTCCCCGCTGCTGCAGGTAGGACAGCGCCTCCCGGATGGTGTTGCGGGACGCGCCGTAATAACTCTCAAGGTCCTTCTCGGGTGGCAGGCGCCGCCGGACGGCCGAGCCGTCCCGCGGGGCGAGATCCCCGGACTCGATGCGGCGGAGGATGTCTTCGGCGATATCGCGCCAGCGGAGAGGTGTTCTGCGAGCCATCGGGTCGATTCCTTCCCCGGCCGGGGCGGGTGGCATCGGGTGACCGTGGCCGGTCGTGGCCGTCAGGAAACGGCCACGACCGGGATTTCGCGGGTCAGTAGCGACGCAGCCTGTCGAACAGTCCGTCGCGGGCCTCCGGCTCGCGAGTGACGAACGGCAGGGTGGAACCGTGCGCGTAGAGGTCGGCGAGCCTCTCGGGCTCCAGCAGGACGCTTCCGCCGAGCTGGACGGCGTCGCGCAGCACGGTGCGCTCGCCTTGCGTGCCGGAGAGGAACGTTCCGGCCCGCCAGCCCGTCCACTCGTCCCAGACGAGCGCGTCGCCGCCCGTGACGATGGTGGCGTCGATGGGACCGCGCGGGTCGAGCCAGCTGTGGTCCACCCGGACGCCCAGACGGGCGAGTGCCTCGACCGTGGTCGAGATGTAGCCGTGTGCGGTGTCGATCTCCCGGTCCGGGTGGTGCGCCGGGTATACCAAATAGGACATATGGACCTTGCTGGTGTTGGTGAGGTAGGGCGACGAGTCAGGATGATTCCTTATCCCACACCTCGTCGGGCACCTGTCCGGCAATGAATCGGATCAGGTTGGCGCCAGGCTTGTACACGGTGATGGTGAGACGGAAGGGCTCACCGTTCTGATCGTAGGCCGTTCGGGTGTGCTCGATCACGGCGAGGCTGTCCTTGGACAGGCGGAAGAACTTGCGCTCGGGTTCCGTGGGCGGGCGCGCGTTGAACACGTCCACGTAGCCGGTCTGCTCGTGGCCGCACTTCTTCAGGTAGGCGACGGTGCCCTCGGCGATGTCCGCGGAGTTGAGCAGCAGCTGCGCCTCGATCGCCAGTTCCAGCCTGAAGTAGGAGTGCTGGAGCGAGTTCGGCTTGCCGTCCACGCGCCGCTCCTGGGACCGGCGGACGATCTGCGGTCTCAGCTGGCCCGCCGGGACGGGCGGGATGCCGAACGCCTTCATGTGGAAGTCCTTGGCATCTTCGACCTTCACCTCGGGTTTCGAGGAGACGGCCTCGTGGTTCTGCCGCTCGGCCTCGATCTCGAACGCCCTGCCCTCACCGCCGCCGAAGCCCAGCCTCGGCGCGTCCTTGTCGCCGAGATCGGTGTGGTTCAGGGTGATGACGAGGGGCTGGTCGGCCTCTTTGACGAAGCTTCCCGTCTGCGGAATGGTCTCGATGCGGTCGTCCATCCGCAGCTCGTTGAGGGCCTTCTTGATCGTGTTCGGCGACACGTCCCACCGGTCCGCCAGCTCCTTCTCGGTCGGCAGCTGGGCACCGGGTTCGAGCTCCCCCCTCTCGATCTGGTCGCGGAGGTCCTTGGCGATCTGGAGGTACTTAGGGATGTTGTCTGCCATGACCGCCTCTCATTGCAATCAACGCGATTGGTCGCCGCGATCAGGTTTTGCCCCGGTGAGTGCTGGTTACACCTCTAGTAGGACAGAACCCCCTACAGCTGGATCGAACAGCCTTGATTGGCGCCGATGCTACCGGGTAGATCACCTGGTTAGCCAGGGACCTGGGCACCTGGACCAGCTGGTCGGGTTCATCCTCCGGCACTCGGTTGGAAGGAGCGTCGACGATGAGCGGCAGCCTCACCATCGCCTTCTGGGTCCTTGGCCCGGCCGTACTGTTCCTCCTGCTCGCGCTCTACGTGTTCTGGATGGGCCTCCGCACGCGAGGTCTGGACATCCGCGGTCCCCGGCCGCAGCCGGTGTGGGGGCGGCGGGCGCTTCTGATGAACGTCGTGCTGGCCGACCGCCGCCCGGTGGAGGCCATCGCCCAGCCGGCGGGGCCTGCGGGCGTCCTGCCCGTGAGTGCCGAATCCGCACGGTCCGCCGGCGGCGCGCCGCGGCCGCAAGCCTGACGAGGAGTGATCGCCATGGAGAGCAGCGGGCGAGGCCAGGCCCGGCGTAGTGCGGGCCCGGAGACGCGGCCGGTGACGGTGTGGCCGGAGGCCCCGACCCTCGGGGCTCATCCGCGCCTGGTGCTGACGCCGGTGCCGGAGGCCCGCGTCCCCGCCTCCGCGGCGGTCACGGACCTGGCCGGCGCGGTCGTGGCGGGCGGCGTCGCCCTGCTGATCACCGCCGAGACCGGGCGCCGCGTCGGGGCGCCGCCGCCCGTCACCCTCGTCTGTGCCGTGGCCTCGTTCGCCGCCGTGGTGGGCCCACGCCTGGGGCGCTTTCGCGCCACTGGACCCGTCCGCGACGGCTGGGGCCCGATGGGTTGGTGTCCGTAGACGGCGTGTTTCCGCCAATATCGGGGTGGCCACGCAGAAACTTCGCTGAAAGGCGCGAAAGCGGTGGCGGATTTCGGATGGAGCGTCCACTATGAGAGCCGCGCGGCACGTGTGACGGTTCCACGTGCCGTCTCTCAGTTGACCGACCCGCCGGAGTGATCGTATGCCTGTCCGACCCTGGAGCCCCGAGGACCTTGGGCGTCCGACGGACGGGACGTGGGCGGACGTGGCGTTCGGCCTCGGCGAGACCTACGAGCGCGAGGGCGACCTGGAGCAGGCCGCCGGCTGGTACCGGCGGGCCGCGGAGTCGGGCCGCGCGGACGCCGCGCTGCGGCTCGGCGCGGTGCTGGGCCGCCTGGCGGACGCCGACACCGCCGCCGACTCGGCCGAGGACCTGCTCGCCGAGGCCACCCGCTGGCTCAGCGGCGCGCAGGACGCCACCACCCCCGACGCCATCGAGCTGATCACCGACATGCTCAACCGGCAGCTGCGGCAGGCGGCGCGCCGCGGGCTGGAACCCGCTCCGACCGGCTGACGCCTTCCGACTCCTCCCGGTTCGTCATGAACCGAACCGCCGTGCCCGTCGTCGGACTCCATGAGATCGAGGACAGGAGAAGGTGGACGAGTTGAGCGGCGAGGAGCCCGGGTACGTGCCCCCGGACCACAAGACCACCGCCGAGTTCCACGTCCCGGGCAAGGCCGCGGAGCCGCAGGCCGCCGCCGCGCCGGGGCCGGAGGCGACCATCGTCGACGAGCCCGTGGACGATCTCATCGACCCCGGCGTGACCTCCCAGGACGTGGCGCAGGTGGAGGAGCCGGGAGCCACGTTCACCGATGTCCCGGTCGACGACCCCGAAGATGACCCCGAGGACGAGCCCGTGGACGTGTCCGAGGCGCGGTCGTCCGTGACCGTCTCCGACATTCCCGTGCCGCCGAAGGCGGTGACGTTCGAGAAGCC
>NZ_SMJX01000279.1 GCF_004348535.1 Actinomadura sp. KC216 | reverse complement strand
CTGCTGGACGGCCTCGCGCAGGGCGGCGGCCTCGCCCGGCTGCGGGAACCGGGTGCGGGGCTCGGCGGCGCGAGGCTCGGCAGTGCGGGGCTCGGCGGCGCGGAGCGGCTCGGGGGCGGCGTGCTGCTCCGGCGCTGCGTGCCGCTCGTACGGGGTCTGCCGTTCGGACGAGGCGTGCCGTTCGTGCGCGAGGGGCTGCTCGGGCTCGGCGGGCAGGCCGCGGAGCGCCGGGTCGCGGTCGCTGGAGACGACCTTCATGGCCGGGCGGCGCGGGACGAGCGGGGTGACGGTGTCGGAGAGCGGCTCCTCGTCCCACTCGACGGCGGTGAGGCGCGCGGCGATCTCGTCCAGCGGGGAGACGAGCCGGCGGCGCGGGTCGAACGTCCACTCGGCGGCGTGCGGGCGGCCGTTGTCGAAGAAGGAGAGGCGGACGCGCCAGGTGTTGTCCTCGCACTTCCAGGAGTCCCATTCGACCTCTTCGAGGTCGACGCCGCCGCGGCCGAGGCGTTCCTCGACGGTCTCGCCGAGCGGCGGGCCCGGGGACGACTCGCCGGGCCTGCGGACGGCGACGCGCTGCGCCTGCTGGGCCATGTATTCGCGTTCCTGCAGGACCGGGCCCTCGAACCAGCGGACGCGCTCGACCGGGATTCCCGCCGACTCGGCGATCTCCTCCGCGGTCTCGCCGGAGCGGATACGGGCCTGGATCTCCTTGGGGCGCAAGGGACTCTCCACTTCGATCTCGAACTGGCCGAGGCGGGAGAAGTGCCCACGGACCGCGGCGCGGAGCCGGTCGTCGACGGGCAGGGTGAACCGGGTGCCTCGGCCCGCGGTGGCCAGGACGAGGTACGTACCGTCCTCGCTGACCGCGACGAGGCGCAGCTCCTGCATGCGTGTCCTTCCTGCCCTGTCTTGATGGCACGGAGGACCTCGGACCGGCCGGGCCTTGCTCTCACCGGCCGGCCGTCCGATGCCCACCGAGGGCGCATGCGTGCCCTTCCCCCGGGTTCCCGAGTCTCTCTTTCGGACACACCTGCTGCCAGCACCGTACCCGGCATGTCCGAACATCGCCGCTCTCGAAGCCCCCTCCACGAGGTCGAAGAGGGCACCTGACCAAGCTTGCCGGTGAACGCGACCGGCGGGGCGCCGCCCCGCCTGATTCTTGTCCATCTTTTTCCTCACCGTGCCTGACGGGTGCGCGCGGCTCCACCGGTCCGGCGTTGCGAGTGTCACGTTCGTGATCGGAACAACCTGGATGTCCCGGTTAGTTCATGTTCCGGGGATTCGACGGCGATGGACGAAGGGGACCAGTGGCATGCCGCGTAAGCTGCCGGACGTCAGCACGACGCAGCTGATCGCGAGCGCCGCGGCGACGGCGGCCGCCGCTTTGGGGGCGTCCTACCTGGGCGTCTACGGGACGATCATCGGCGCGGCGCTGATGAGCGTGATCTCGACGGCCGGTGCTGCGGTGGGCAAGCACTACCTCGACCAGGGCCGGGGGCGGCTCAAGGAGCTGACGCATCAGCAGGCGGCGGCGCGGCGGCGGGACGCGGCGGAGGGCGCGGCGAGCGAGGCGACCAGCGCCGACCCGACCCGCACCACCGTGTGGTCCGGCGACCCGAACGCCACCCGCCGGTTCGGCCCTCCGCCCGGCGGCGATCCGAACGCCACGCGGCTCGACCCCAACGCCACGCGGCTCGACCTCCCGTCCAGCGGCGGTGCCGCCGGACCGGGCGACCCGAGCGCGACGCGCCTGGACCCGGTGGACGCGGTCGCCGCGTCGCTCGCCGGGGCGGCCGGGGACGACGCGGTGCGCCAGGCCGCCCGGCGGTCGGCGTGGCGGAACACGGTCGAGTGGGCCAGGGCGCGCTGGGCGATGCTGGCGGTGTCGTCGGCCGTGGTGTTCGGCATCGTGATCGCCGGGATCACGATCTACGAGGCGACCACCGGGCAGGCGCTCGGCAAGGGCGGCGGCGGCCTGACCGTCAAGCAGGTGCTGGGCGGCGGCGACGGCGGGCGGCAGGACGACGACCCGTCGCCGAACCCGTCCGGCAGCCCGACCGAGCCGGGCGGCACGCCGAGCGGGTCGCCGACCGGTGACGCGCCGTCCACGGGGCCCACCACGCCGGACGGCGGCCCGACGACGCGGCCCACCGACCAGCCGACCGGCCGGCCCACGACCCCGCCCACGTCCTCGGGCCCGGCGCCTCCGAGTACCCCGGCGCCCACGGAGGGCCCGCCGGACGGCGGCGGCCAGGAGCCGGGCGGCGGCGCCGAACCGCAGGCGCCCGCCGGCTGATCACCCCTGATCAGCGACGGGCCCTAATCGCCGAAGACCCGTGTCGTGTACGGATTGGCGAAGCGGCGGTCGGGGTCGAGCTCGTCGCGCAGGGCGCGGAAGTCGCCGAACCTCGGATACACCTTCTCCAGGTACGCGGCGTCGCGCGTGTGGAGCTTGCCCCAGTGCGGGCGCCCGTCGAGCGCGGTCATGAGGTCCTCGACGCCGCGGAAGTAGTCCTCGTGCGGGTCGCGGTGGTAGACGTGCACGGCGATGAACGCGCTGCGCCGCCCGTGGGCCATCGACAGCCAGGCGTCCTCGCGGGGGAGTGTCCGGACCTCGATGGGGAAGCTGATGCGCCAGTCCCGCCGCGCGAACAGCGCACGGAGCTCGCGCAGCGCGGGGACGAGTTCCTCGCGCGGGATCGCGTACTCCTGCTCCTTGAAGCGGACGGTCCGCGGGCTGGTGAAGACCTTGTAGGAGGTGTCGCTGTAGGCGCGCGCGCCGAGGGCCTTGGCGGAGATGCCGTTCACGTAGCGCGTCGTGCCGGGAGCCCGGTGCGTCAGGCGGTTGACGGCGCCGAACACCGTGTTGGACAGGAACCGGTCGTCCAGCCAGTGCTTGACCTTGGGCAGCGGCTCCGCGGGGCCCTCGACGCGGTTGTTGCGCTTGGTCAGGCAGCCCTCGGTGTGCGGGAACCAGTAGAACTCGAAGTGTTCGTTGGCGGTGTCGAACTCGTCCAGGCGCGCGAGGACCTCGTCCCACTTCATCGGTTCCTCCTGCGCTCGCAGGAGGAACGCCGGGACGGTCCGCCAGGTGACGGCCGTGACGACGCCGAGCGCGCCGACGCCCGCGCACGCCGCGTCGAACAGGTCGGGACGCTCCTTGCGCGAGCAGGTCAGGACGGTGCCGTCGGCGAGGACGAGTTCGAGCGCGGCGACCTGGGAGGCCAGCCCGGCGGCGTCGCGCCCGGTGCCGTGCGTGGCGGTCTGCAGGGCTCCGGCGACGGTCTGCTCCTGGATGTCGCCCATGTTGGCCAGCGCGAGACCGTGATCGTCCAGGAGGCGGTTGAGCGCGTGCAGCGCGAGCCCCGCCTCGACGGTGACGAGCCCGGACGCGGTGTCCACCGAGCGGACGGCCGTGAGCCCCTCCGGCCGCAGCAGGACGCCCTCCGCGACGGCGGCGCCGGTGAAGGAGTGGCCCGTGCCCGTCATGCGGACGGTGAGGCCGTCGCCGGCGGCCGACCGCACCGCTTCGGCGACCTCGCCCGCGGTGCGCGGCGTCACGACGCGCTGCGGCGTGGCCTGCTGGTTTCCCGCCCAGTTCTGCCACTTTTGGTTGCTCACGGGGGACATGCGGTGACTCTACTCGGCCGGTGTTCATGAGGAAAGTTCATGTTCTCCGCCGGGAAAGGTCCGGGGAGAATCCGGCGATACCGTACTATCCGGTCGGATACCGGCTCGCTCATGATCCCGGTACAGGTGGGGAAGAAGGGACAAGGCGGGGGAACCGTCCGTAGCGACAGTCGTTGGGAAATGTTGTGGCTCCTCCTTCAGCATCGCGCACCGGGCCCGGGACGGGACGCCGCGGCCGGGGGACGCCGCTCGCCATCGCCGCGATCGCCGCCCTCGCCGTCGCGACCGCGTCCGGCGGCGTGATCGCGGCGCTGACGACGGAGCCGACGGAGCCCGCCCGCTCGTCGGATGCGCAGCCGGCCCCGAACGTGCCGCCCGGCGACCCGGTCAACGTGGCCACCGGCGGCGCGGTCGCGCCGCTGCGCCGCGTGGTCCCGCCGGACGTGCTCGCGGTCGGCCGCGGCTCGATCCCCGCCGCCAAGATCAAGAAGATCGCCTCGCTGGGCCGGGTCAGGGACGTCGTCGCGGTCGCGGGCGGCGCCGTCCAGCTCCAGGGGCGCCAGGTCAACGCGTTCGCCGTCGACCCGTCCGCGTTCCGCTCCTGGACCCCGCCCGGGACGGCGAAGGACAGCGCCCTGTGGGAGGCGCTGGCCGCCGACCGGTTCGTGGTGTCCCCGGCCGCCGCCGAGCAGCTCGGGCTCGCCCGGGGCACGCGGTACCCGGTGATCGGACGGACGATGCCGAACCTCATGATGGGCGGCGCCGGGCCCTTCGGCCTGCCCGGCATCGACATGCTCGTCAGCGGGAGCTCCGGGAACCAGATCGGGCTCGTCCCGAACGTGGCGGTCCTGGTCAACGCGCCCGGGGTGAGCCCGGCCAAGGTCGTCCAGGCCGTGACCAAGGTCCTCGGCCCCGGCACGAACGTCGTCAACCTGCACGAGTACCAGACGCCCGGCGACGGCGGCCGTCCGAGCAGCTACCTGGACCTGTACAAGCAGGCGGCCACCACCTGCCGGGGGCTGTCCTGGACGGTCCTCGCCGCGATCGGCCAGGTCGAGAGCGACCACGGCCGCAACGCGGGCCCGTCCAGCGCGGGCGCGCTCGGCCCGATGCAGTTCATGCCCGCGACCTGGAAGGCGTACGGGGTGGACGGCGACCGCGACGGCAGGGCCGACATCATGAACCCCTACGACGCCATCCCCGGAGCCGCGAAATACCTGTGCGCCAACGGTGCGGGCAGGGGCGGCAAGCAGCTCTACAGAGCGGTGTACCAGTACAACCATGCGCACTGGTACGTCCAGAAGGTCCTCAGCTTGGCCCGCGCGTACGCCGCGAGGTTCAGCTGATTGGATGGAGGCATGACTTCGCGCGCGCGCGTAGCGACCTCGTATGACGCGTTGCTTCTGCTGTCCTTCGGGGGGCCGGAGGGGCCCGAGGACGTGATCCCGTTCCTGGAGAACGTGACCCGCGGCCGGAACATCCCCCGGGAGCGTCTGGAAGAGGTGGGGGAGCACTACTACCGGTTCGGCGGGGTCAGCCCCATCAACCAGCAGTGCCGCGACCTCAAGACCGCGATCGAGGCGGATTTCGCCGCCCACGGCGTGGATCTGCCCGTCTACTGGGGCAACCGGAACTGGACGCCGTACCTGGCCGACACCGTCCGGCAGATGAAGGCGGACGGTGTGCGGCGGGCGGCCGCGTTCGTCACGTCCGCCTACAGCGGCTTCTCCACCAACGACCAGTACCTCAACGACATCGCGCGCGCGCGCGAACAAGTGCCGGACGCGCCTGAGATCGACAAGCTGCCCGTCTACTGCGACAGGCCAGGCTTCATCGACCCCTTCGTAGACGCCACGAAGCAGGCCCTGAGCCGTCTCCCCGAAGACGCACGGCTGGTCTTCACCGCGCACAGCGTCCCTCTGTCCCAGCCCAACAGGGATCTGTACACCGAAGAGCTGGAGACGGTCGCGCGGACGGTCGCGCAGAAGGCGGCCCCTGGCACGCCGTGGGATCTCGTCTACCAGAGCCGCAGCGGCCCCCCGACCCAGCCCTGGCTGGAGCCGCAGATCGCCGACCATCTGGAGAAGCTGCACGGGGAGGGCGTCAGGGCCGTGGCGGTCGTGCCGATCGGGTTCGTGTCCGACCACATGGAGGTCAAGTTCGACCTCGACGTCGAGGCCGCGGAACGCGCCGCCGACCTCGGCATCGCGTTCGCGCGCGCCGCCACCCCCGGCACCGACCCGCGCTTCGCCGCCCTGCCCCGCCACCTCCTGGCCGAGACCCGATGAGCCTCGCCGACGACCTCCTGGAGCTGGCCGTCGCGACCGCGCGGGAGGCCGGGCGGATGCTGGTCGACAAGCGTCCCGCGGACGGTCCGGACATCGTGCAGACCAAGTCGTCCCCGACCGACGTCGTCACCCAGATGGACCGCGCCGCCGAGCAACTGATCGTCGAGCGGATCCGGGCGGCACGGCCCGACGACGCGTTCCTCGGCGAGGAGGGCGGCGACCAGGGCGGCGGCAGCGGCGTCCGCTGGGTGATCGACCCCATCGACGGGACCGTCAACTACCTCTACGACCTGCCCGACTGGGCGGTCAGCATCGCCGCCGAGGTGGACGGCACCGCCGTCGCCGGGGTCGTGGACATCCCGCGCCGGGGCGAGGCGTACACGGCCGTGCGCGGCGCGGGCGCGCTCCGGCACACCGCGTCCGGCACGCGCGAGCTCCGCGTGAATTCCCGGGTGCCGCTCGATGAGGCGCTGGTGGCCACGGGGTTCGGCTACGCCTCCGGGCGGCGCGCCAGGCAGGCGCGGGTCCTCACCGGGGTGCTGCCGAACGTCCGCGACATCCGGCGCGCCGGGTCCTGCTGCGTCGACCTGTGCTCGCTCGCGGCCGGACGGGTCGACGCCTACTACGAGCGCGGCGTCCAGGCGTGGGACATCGCCGCGGGCGGGCTGATCGTCCGGGAGGCGGGCGGGCGCGTCGAGGGCCTGCACGGCGCCGCGCCCGGCCCGGAACTCACCATCGCCGCGGGCCCCGGCACCTTCGAGGCCCTGCACGACCTCCTGGCCCCGCTGGACCCGCTCGGCGACTGAACCACGGCGGAGAGCAGGGAGCCCGGGACCGCGCGGATCCCGGGCTCCAGATGCCGTTCGAGCGTGTTCAGTCGCAGCGGGGCGGCTCCACACCGATGTCGTTGTTCGCTGCGATCCGGCGCAGGTCGTTGATCTCCTCCTGGCGAATGTCCGCCAGGTAGGTGTCTCCCTCTGCATGGGCGCTGCGCAGCGACGCGTACGCGTCATCGAGTCGCTGCTGGATCATGCGTGACAACTCGCCCATAGGCCTCCTCCCGGATCGTGCCCATGCCTACCCAGGCCTAGGCTGAAGGTAAACCTGAACGCCTGTGCAATTTTCGCGGATTGTTGCGCCGCCGCCAGGACGGTGCGGACAACGATCTTCTGAACAGGTGTTTACGGGCGTCTTACGGTGTCCGTGGCATACCTGGAGGCCGGGACGGACCGCGTCCCGGCCCATGAAGGGGGACCCTCGTGCGTGTTCTAGTCGTCGAGGACGAGCGCGTGCTCGCCGACGCGATCGCCACCGGCCTGCGCCGGGAGACGCTGGCCGTGGACGTGGCCTACGACGGCGCCGGGGCGCTGGAGCGGGCCGGCGTCAACGACTACGACGTGATCGTGCTGGACCGCGACCTGCCCAAGGTCCACGGCGACGACGTCTGCAAGCACCTCGTCGCGCAGCGCTACCCGGCGCGGATCATCATGCTGACCGCTGCGGGCGAGCTCGGCGACCGGGTCGAGGGCCTGTCCATCGGCGCCGACGACTACCTCGCCAAGCCGTTCGCGTTCGCCGAGCTGATCGCCCGGGTGCGGGCCCTCGGCCGCCGCGCCGCCGCGCCGCTGCCGCCCGTCCTGGAGCGCGCCGGGATCAGCCTCGACCCGGCCCGCCGCGAGGTCGCCCGGGACGGCCGCCCCGTCGAGCTGACCCGCAAGGAGTTCGCCGTCCTGGAGGTCCTGCTCAGCGCGGACGGCGCCGTCGTCAGCTCCGAGCAGCTCCTGGAGAAGGCCTGGGACGAGCACATCGACCCGTTCACCAACGTCGTCCGCGTCACGATGATGACGCTGCGCAAGAAGCTCGGCGACCCCCCGGTGATCGAGACCGTGCCCGGCGTGGGGTACCGGCTGTGACCACCGAACCCGCGCCCAAGGGCGGCCCGGACAAGTCCGGCGCCGGCGGTGGGCCGTGGCGGCGGCCCGGCCCGCAGCAGGTCCCGCAGCCCGCCCAGGCGCCCAAGGGCGTGGGGTGGCGCGGCGACGGCGGCGGGACGTTCGGCGACATGAAGGCGCTGCCGCGGATGAGCGTGCGGCTGCGCCTCACCCTCCTGTACGGGCTGCTGTTCTTCATGGCGGGCGCGCTCCTGCTGTTCGTGATGTCGGTGCTGATGGCCGACATCCTCGGCGGCGTCAAGGTGATCGGCTTCAACATCTCCGACGAGGAGGCCGCCGCGCTGCAGCGCCAGTTCGTCGAGCAGACGATGCGGCAGCTGGTCGGGCGGTCGCTGCTCGCGCTCGGCGGCGTCGGGGTGATCACGCTGGTGCTCGGCTGGTTCGTCGCCGACCGGGCGCTCAGCCCGCTGCAGCGGGTCACCACCACCGCGCGCCGCCTGTCGGAGAGCACCCTGCACGAGCGGATCGCGCTGGAGGGCCCGGACGACGAGATCAAGGAGCTGGCCGACACCTTCGACGCGATGCTCGAACGGCTCGGGCAGGCGTTCGACTCGCAGCGCCGGTTCGTCGCGAACGCCTCCCACGAGCTGCGCACCCCGCTCGCGATCAACCGGACGCTGCTGGAGGTCGCGCTCGGCGACCCGGACGTCTCCGACGACCTGCGCGCCGTCGGCCGGACGCTCCTCGCCACCAACGCCCGCCACGAGCGCCTCATCGAGGGCCTGCTGCTGCTCGCCCGCAGCGAGCGGGAGCTCGCCACCCGCACCCCGGTCGACCTGGCCGAGGTGGCGTCGACCGTGCTGGAGCACTCGGCGCGCCGCGACCACGACCTCGACGTGGCCGTCCACCCGGAGCTGACGTCCGGGAAGGCGCTCGGCGACCCGGTGCTGCTGGAGCACCTGGTGTCCAACCTCGTCGAGAACGCGATCAAGCACAACGTCGAGGACGGCGGCGAGCTGTGGATCCGCACCGGGATGCTGGAGGGGTACGCGACGATCCAGGTCGAGAACACCGGCCCGGCCGTGCCCGCCTACGAGGTGGAGCGGCTGTTCGAGCCGTTCCGGCGGCTGAACGCCGACCGCGTCGAGTCGGCCAAGGGCGCCGGGCTCGGGCTGTCGATCGTCCGGTCGGTGGTGCTGGCGCACCGGGGCGCCGTGTACGCGGCGCCGCGGCCCGGCGGCGGGCTGATCGTCACGGTCCGCCTCCCGCCCGGCTGATCTTCCAGCTCGCGCAGGCTTACGTGAACGCGGCCGTCGCCACGGTCGGGTCGCCGTCGTAGTCCATCTCCAGGCCGGTGAACTTGCCGCTCCTGCGCACCGCCGCCGCGCCGTTGTTGGCGAGGGGGATGAGGGCCATGTCGTCCAGCGCGAGCTTCTCGGCCTGCCGGAACAGGTTCGCGCGGGTGCCGGCATCCTGCGTCCGCAGCGCGCTGGAGATCAGGGTGTCGAAGGTCCCGTTCTTCCAGCCGGACAGGTTGTAGTAGGTGTTCTTGCTGGTCGCCACCTGCGTGCCGCCGAGGAGCGGCCACAGCATCGAGTAGGCGCCCGGGTAGTCGGGGCCCCAGGAGAAGAACGCGAGGCCGCACGAGTCGTCCGCGACGAGCTCCTTGCGGAACCGCTCGAACTCGGCGAGCGGGATCGTCCGCGCGTCGATCTTCCAGCCGAGGACCGACACCAGCGACTGCCGCACGGCCTCGACCAGCTTCTCGTCGGACGGCGAGGCCCGGAAGTAGAGCCGCATCTCCTTGCCCGGCCCGAGGCCCGCCCGCTCCGCGTGCTCGCGGGCCTTCGCCGAGTCGGGCGCGTCGCACGACGGGCAGGTGCCGGGACCGCCGAAGCCGGGGACTCCCGGCGGGACGATGCCGTGCGCCGGCTTGTAGGCGCCGCCCGCCAGGGAGGCGAGCTTCTTGCGGTCGATCGCGTAGGACACCGCGAGCCTGGCGTCCTTGGAGTTCATCGGCGCGCGCATGGTGATCGGGACGAGCATGCGCGTGTACGGCGAGGGACGGGTGATCAGGTCGTCCGAGGGGGCGGTGCTGACCGGATCGTTGCCGGCGGTGTACCAGTCGATGTCCCCGGCGGCGAAGGCCGCGCGCCCGAAGGCCGGTTCGTCGCTGAGGCGGATGTCCACGCCGTCGAGCTTCGTCTTGCCGAACGCCCAGGCGTCGTTGCGGACCAGCGAGAAGCTCGTGTCCGGCCGGTACTCCCGCAGCTTGAAGGGCCCGTTCCCCACGGGCCGGGTGTTGTAGGCCGTGTTGCCGGGCTTGCCGGCGTCCTCGGGGACGGGCATGAACGCGGGCTCGGACAGCCGTCCGGGGAAGTCGCAGTTGGGGGAGGTGAGCGTGACGTCCAGGGCGGTGCCGGACACCACCTTCACCCCGGACAGCGTGTCGGCCTTGCCGCCCGCGACCGCGGCGAAGCCCTCGATGTCGTTCATCAGGTAGGAGCCGCCGCCGCCGGTCGTGGCCGCGCTGCGCGCCCACCCGCGCGCGAACGCCTGCGCGTCGACGGGCCTGCCGTCGCTGAACGTCGTCCCGCCCTTGATGAGGATCTTCCATTGCCGGCAGGACGCGTCCGGCGTGATCTGGGTGGCGAGGCGGGCGCGCGCGACGCCGTCGGGGCCGATCTCGGTCAGGCCGGTGAACAGCTGCTTGGTGAGGAACCGCTCGGTCCCGCCGTAGGTGTGCGACGGATCGATCTCGTCGGAGCTGGTGCCGGCGCCGCGGGTCGCCATCTTGAAGGTGCCGCCCGTCCGGCCGCCCGCCGTCGTCGCGGTCGGGTCGGGCTCGCCGTCGCCGACGAGGTTGACGGCGATCGCCGTCCCGGCCACCACCAGGACGACCAGCGCGGCGCCGCCCGCGCTCGCCAGCACGCCCATGCCGCGCCTGCCGCGCCCGCCGCGCGGCCGGGTGACGTCGGTGCCCATGTCCGGCGCGCCAGGGGAGGACGACGGCCAGGTCGCGGCATATCCCTGCGGGTTGGGCGGCGGAGCCGGAGGCGGCCACGCCCCGCCGGGTTGCACCTGCGGCTGCGGCACGGCACCAGGCGGCCTCCCGGGC
>NZ_SMJX01000278.1 GCF_004348535.1 Actinomadura sp. KC216 | reverse complement strand
CACACAACGGACGTCGTTCCGGGGCCGACAGATCAACGCAGAGACACTCCGAGGGAGGATCAGTCATAGCACGGGTCAGGCCACCGGAACGACGCCCACAGTTATGATCATGGACTGAGTGTCGTAGCAGTCGCCGATGGAGCCCATGGAGGCGACCAGGCCGGAGGCCTTGGCGCGTTCGGTGAACGCCCAGGGGGTGTATTGCACCACGTGGTCGGAGTGGGGCAAAGTGCCCGGTGGCGGTTGGCGGTTCTGGATCGCCATTCCCAGCGCGTTAGTGGCCGGCGCAGCGGTCTGGGTGGAATCGATCGACCAGCCGACCACCCGGCGGGCGTAGACGTCCAGTACCACACAGCAGTACACCTTGCCTTTCCGGGTGGGGTGCTCGGTGATATCGGTAACCCACAACTGGTCGGGGGCGCTTCGGGTGAAGTCACGATCGACCAGGTCGGCGGCGGTGGGGGTCTGGTGCTTGAGCCGCGGCCGTCGCACGCCGGGCAATCCTCTGAGCCCGGCCCTGCGCATCGGAAGCTCTACCGCGCCGTGGCCGAGGTGGATGCCCAGACCGTGGGCGAGTTCGGCGTGCACGCGGCGGCCGCCGTAGGCGCGGCGGCCGCCGCAGGCGCCGCGGGAGTCGGCGTGGACGGCGCGGATCTGCTCGGATCTGCTCGGATCTGCTCGGTCAGCCAGGCGTGCCGCAGCGCGCGGGCCGAGGGCGGCCGGCGGCGCCACATGTGGAAGCCGGACTCTGACACGTTCAGGATCTTGCAGCAGGAGGCGATGGGCGGGCCGTCGGCGGCCACCAGCCCGGGTCCGGGCGGGCGGCCGGTGCGGTCGCGTCGCCACAGCGCCATGTCGACGGCGTCCAGCACCAGCCGGGTCTGCTTGGTGGTCGCCGCCGCCCAGCCGACGATGGCGCGGGAGAAGCACGCCACGCAAGTCGCAACCAGCCTGTGACCTGCGGACTCAGGTTGGAATTGCCTCACTCGACGGTGCGGTCGTTGCGTGAATCTCCTCGATCACGAAACGTTGTTCAGCGATGGCGTGCGATCAAGGGGTAGGCGTCATTTCCTACATATCTGGAGCCGACGGCCCACAAACCGCCGCCTGGAATGCCCGCCAATCCGTAGAAGCTACCTTGGGCGATTCGCGGTACCGGCGCTTTGGTCCACCGGCGTCCGGTCCAGTGCAGCGCGTACGGCGTGCCGCCGGTCGTGTAACCGGACGCCCACAGGTGTCCGCCCGCCTTGACCACGTCGGTGAGCTGGGCTCCTTCGTCGGGCACCGGTGTACGAGCCCAACCGTGGCCGTTCCAGTGCAGAGCCATCGGCCGGCGGCCGCCGGGGCCGTTGCCGTGGGCCCAGGTGTACCCGACAGCCCAGACATCGGATCCGCTCAGCGCCAGCACCTTTTGCAGCGACGTCTCCCATCCAGGGTTCCTCGGCGCGACGATCCACCGTTTCCAGGTGCGACCGTTCCAGCGAAGGATGATCGCCTGGGTAAGGTTGTCCACCGCGTCGTCTCCGGCGATCCACACATCGTGCCGAGCGCTGGCTCCGACGGTGGTGAGCGACCCGGCGCCCAGTTCGGGAATGTGAAGGAGTTGCCACTTCTTTCCGTTCCACCGCTGGACGAACCCTTGCCACGGGTTGACGCCGCCTGCGTCTTTTTGTACGTTGCCGGCCAGCCAGGCGTCCCGGGGGTTGATGGCTTTGACGGAAATGGCGGAAGGAAACTGCCCGCCGATGGAACTTCTCGGATCGACGTAGGCGTACTTCGTCCAGCGACGGCCGGACCAATGCAGGGTCGCCTTATCGCCGGCCGCCCACACGTCCTTCGCCGAAGCGGCACTGACGTCGTTGACGCCCCCGACGTGCGGCACCCGCACCTGCCGCCATGCCCGGCCGTTCCAATGAAACGCCGTGGACCCCATTGCCCAGGCATCGTTGCGCCCGGGTGCGGCGACGCGGGTCAAAGACGCCTGCTCCTGCTTCCCGGTAGGCCGAAAGATCTCCCACTCCGGCGGCGGGCCCGCGGACGCCTTGAGCGGCACCGCGAGTACGCTCACCGCTATCGCCGTGAGGCCGGCGAGGCTTAGCGATCGAGAGTGATGCACGTGTCCTCCTGAGTTGGTGAACGCGACGTTTGGTCAGGGCCGCTGGCCTGGGCGGTCGGTAATCGCGGTCCGCAGCACGGCGGTCGATTCCAGTACCGTTCCGGGTTTCAGGCCCAGGCTTGTCTGGTCGTTGGGCGCGACGAGGACTTGCCGTTCGCCGAGGAAGGCGAAGGTTCGCGGGTCGAAGATCAGCTCGTTGCGGATGCCGTCGTGGGTGAGGGCGGCGGCCACACCCGGCCGCCCGGCGGCATCCATCGCGTGCGGCACGAAGGCGATGCCCGGTATCCGCGTCGCGGCCTTGAACATCGCCGCGCGCGCCTTGGACGGCAGCATCGAGGTGCGCAGCAGGTCGCCGACCGTGATGAACGCTTGCACGTCGGGTGGGTTGTTGCCGTGGCTGTTGCGGTAGAGGTATTCGCGCATGTGTCCGGGGTCTGTCGGCAGCGTCGCACGGTAAGCCGGGCGCGGTGGGCAGTCCTGCGTGAACGTCCGGGCCGGCGAAGGCGGACGCGCGATCCACGGGTCATGAACCACGGTGTCCCGAGGTTTCGTCGGCGTGCAGTCCGCTCGTGTCCAGGCCTCAAGCGCCGTGCCTCTGCCGATGACCGACCGGGACAACCCGTCGCGCGTGCCGTCCACCGACAGCCAGGTACGGGTATGCGAGCGAGGGAACCGGTTCATCACCTTTCCGCCGGAGACGGATGTCACCTGCTGGACTTCCCGCGTCTCCAGGAACACGTACTGATCCCCGCGCGGCGGTGGCTGCGCCGGCGTTGCCGCGGCCGCGTGGTCGAGCACTTCGACGGCCTCGGCCTGGGCCGGTGGCGGGTTGCCGCCGATCTCGGACGTGGGCGCCATGACGAGCACCACGGCCGCCCCGGCGGCGAGTGCCGCGGTCGCACCCCCGGCGATCATGACCCGCCGGCGGCCGAATCGACGGCGTGCGAGCGCCTCCTGTTCGATCACCTCACGCAACCGTCGCCGCTGCCGCGCCGACCTCGCCTCGGGCCCATGATCGAGCCGGTCACCGAAGTCTCGAAGCATCTTCAGCTCATCCATGTCGTTCCTCCACCAGTTCGAGGTCACCGAGAAACTCGCGCACGCGGCGGCGAGCCCGGTTAAGGCGGGACCCCACGGTGCCCACCGAAATATCCAGGGCCTGGGCGACCTCGGCATAGGTGAGATCGCCCCAGGCGACCAGCAGCAGCACGTCCCGGTCACGCCGGGCGAGTTCGCCCAGTGCGCGCGCCAGCAACGAACCCGCCGCCTTGGCCGTCACCTCTGCGGCCACCCGATCGGCCGGGCCCGCAACGTCAGGCTCGGCGGGACTACGCTCCAGCGCCCGGTACCGCGCGGCCTCGGTCCGCCGGTGCCGCGCGATCAATTTCGTGACGATGCCGAACAACCAAGGCCGGGCATCGTCGTAGCTCAGGTCGTAGTGCTGCCGCCGCGAGAACGCGACGAGGAACGTCTCGCCCACGACGTCTTCGGCCGCCTCGACACCCAGCCGCCTTACCGCGTACCGGCTGAGCACCTTGAAATAGCGATCGAACAGCTCACCGAAGACCTCGGGCCGGCTCAACGACTCGGCGATCAGTTCCGAATCCTGACGCGGCCCGGTCGCGGACTCCGCCGTCATCCCGGACACCACGACCGGACAACCCTGATCATGAGGGACACCTTCCGCCAGAAAACAGGTCACCTATGTCTCGCCACAAGCCGCATTTCGCCTTCACGCTCGCGACGCCTCCCAGCGGACTTCCGCGACAAGTGGAAACGATGGGCCCGCCACCCCAGGCCCCCAAGCCCGCTCGCGGCGAGCAGTGGGTCTCGCGTCAACCAACGAGCAGTAAGTCAAGACCTGATGACTTCCGAGCGGCCAATTTCGAGCACGAACGTCTAGGCAAGACTCGGGCGTGGTGAGCCCTGTCCAATCGAGGGCCATCGCGACCGGATCGGATCGCGCCGCCGAGCGCTGTCATCCGGCAGCCAGGCGCTGCTGGTGCTGGTGCACCTGCGCTGCCCATCGTCGGTGGTCAGCGTGTTCGGGGACGATGGTGAACAGTAGATGCGGTTCCCGCCAGTACCGTTCGAGGAGCAGCAGACGACCGTCGTCGAGTCGGACCGCGAAAACCCGCACGGCCTCGGCCTGGTGCCGGGCACGCAGATACGACGGGCGCGGACGTTGTCGGGATGGGCGGGGTCAGCGGCCGCCGCCCTCTCGGCTTCGCTGATCGCGGCCGCGGACAGCTCCTCGTAGTCGGGGTCGGCAGGTGTCACAACGCGGGCGCCACAGCCGATCACACCGTCCTGGTGCACGCTGAGGCCGGCCAGCAGCGCCCCGTCCGCCCTGCGCAGCACCGTCATCTGACCACCTCCCTGCCTCAGCCCTGCTTCACAGGCCGGGCTCCGGGCTGCCGGGCTCACCGGAAACCACATGCCGACCAGCCGGGGGAGTCTCAGGCGCCGGTCGCCTCGCGAGCCGACACCAAGCCCCCAGCACTGAGCCAGCGCATCGAGGCCGGATAGCAGGCAGAGGAAGGAGACGCGGTGCCGAGGACTCTGACCAGGAACGTATTGCCCTCAGGGTTTCGTGCGCCGCTGGGTGGATGCCCGCCAGTGGAAGATGATCTTGCTTGGCGTGGAATTCCGGCGGAGCGGCGGCTTCACGTTGTCGCTGATCAAAGAGTTTCGTCGGTAGCCCACCGAAGGGGTACCAACGAGAATCGTTGCCCCGTAGTGACGGAACAAACCCTGGAGCGCCGAGCTCCGGGGTTCTTCGCTTGTAGAGGCGAGCCTTCCAGTGTCTGCAGAGCCCGAAGGGCTGACACTCGGTTTGTGCCGCTGTGGCGGTGCTGTGGTCTCCGGGGGGCTCAGGCTGCGGACGGGCTGATGTGCCCAGTAGGTATCCAGGTGCCCTCTGGTTCGGCTTCCCGTGCTGGGCTCGTCGAGTCTTCGCCACGAGCACCGCAGGAAGCGGCCTGCCCGCCAAGGGGCGGGAGAGCAGGCATCTGACTCCCCAGCGTCTTGGCGGCCCGCGTCTTCGTCGGCCCATGACCTTCCTGCCGCGACCAGCGGTGGCCGATGCCCTCAACGAGGTCGGCGCCGCGGACGGGCGACCCCTGGCGACTTCTTCTTCCGGGAGATCCCCGCAAGCTATGGGCCCGCCGCTTCCGGTACTGCGGCACCATCTCAGCCCGAAGCGTCGCCGGCTACGTCATGTAGTGGAAGCTCAACCCCCTCTACGCCTGACGCCGCACGCAAGCTGGGACAGGAAGCAGAACATGGCGACAGGCAGCCATTACCCACAAGCTGAGTCACTGCGTTGCGGTCGATGAAGACGTCGGCTCACCGGGTGCGAGCCGTTCAAGGACAGATACGCCGCTGTGGAGCACCACTACTGCGCAGACGTTCACCACGGGTATCAAGGGCGAGGCGTACGGCGGTGTACCCCCTGCACCGCTGACGGGTTCGTGACATGGACCTGCGGACCAGGTCCCGTGCTTGTCATGGCGCGGTGGCCGACCAGATCCGCCGTCCCGGGGCCCTACGTCACAAACTCCCTCGACATCCACGCTGATACCGGGTGAACACGCTCATGACGTTCGAGTTCGCCATCGAGCCCGTCACCTCGGCCATATAGGGCTACAGTGAGCACTCAGTGAGCAGTCAGCGCTCTCTGAGTGCTCAATGAAGGGAGTTGTCGTTGCAGGATGTGAAGGCGATCCGTGAGGACGCTGGTTTGACGCAGGCTGAGGCCGCCAGATTGGCGCGGATCTCGGTGGCGACGTGGCGGAGGGCTGAGGACGATCTTTCGATGGTGTCGGCCAAGACTCGTGCGGCCGTCGAACGGACGCTCAAGACGGTCAAGCGCAGGCCGCAGGAGAAGGTGTCCGAAGCGGCCAGACCAGCCGAGCACGTGAGAAGACTCAACACGTTCGGGATGGAAGGGAGCGCCTTGACGCCGGCCATGGCCGCGCAACTCCTGGTCTCCAGTGATCAGCTTGTTGGCCTGGATGCCGCTGACTGGGAAGAGCAGCCCGCCATACTGGATGAGCTTCCCGACACGGTGTGGTTTCGCGTTCATGGCAATCATGCGTGGTACAAGAAGCTTGCCGACACCTTCAAGGATGTGGCTAAACGGATCGGCGCAGGAACGCGACCCTACCCCCGGACTCTGGCGGAGGAGTATGTGCTCCACACTGCCCTTGGCGAGGGCAGGGAGACATGGGACGACATGCCGCCATGGGAGTACCTCGAGGGGCTCGAACGCCGCGACAACGATGGTGACTGGGACGGCGTGGCGGCCGAGCTGTCCCGTTTCCCGTTCGGGTTTCCCGAGCTGACCGAGGACGAGATCGCGGACCACGTCGGCGAAGATGGTCGTGTCCGGTTGTCCCGGCTACATCCCTACCGGTGGTGGGAGCCACTGGATCTGGCTCTGGAGGAATGGCGGACGGCCGGTCGGCCTGGCACCGTCTCCCAGGAGTTCGTCGCCCGCGCGCTGTTCGACTTCATTCGCAACAACCTGGACGTCGTCGACGAGATCTTCGAGGCGGACCTGTACGGGGTGGACCTGGACGCGGCGCGCAAGGCGGTCTTGCTGCGGGACGCGACCGGGTTCACCGCGGTGTGCACCGTGGCGCATCCGGACGCGGTGGTCCCGCCGAGGGACAACCCCTTCCAGGCGTTCGTGTATGCCTCTGCCTTTATCGAATACCTGTTCCGTACCCGTGAAGAACAGCGTATGGCCGAGTGCGGGGCCTGTGGGGAGTGTGAAGAGTGCGATCTCGGCTGGTCCGCAACTGACGATGTCGTAGGTCGGGACGTCTGGCGGAGGCTCACCGGTCTGGGAGCGTCCCCGACCCTCATCGATGTCGGAGACTCTGAGAACAACTTCCAAGGAGGCAAGCAGGCAGTCGGTATCAGGTTTGATGACAGCGTGGCGATCCGCCTGACGATCGTGCGCAACGACTGACGTGCCCAGACCTGCCCGTACTGCGAAATGATGGCGCCAGAGCCCAGACGACATGCAGGCCCGAGCGCCAGCGGTGCTGTCAGTTCTCGCCCGTCTGAAGCCTGATCGCGCTCAACCCGCCCTCGCTCGGGCGATCTCCTGTGCCGCCCTGCGAAGGTCCCTCTGGACTATCAGGTAAAAGATAAAAAGGAAGAGCGTCGTCAAGAAGGTCAGCGCCATGACGGGCTCTGGCACGATACTGAACGTGGCACACAGGAGCAATGCCGTCCCAAGGATGAGAAGTGCATTACTCGCGCGAATTCGCTCGGTGAGTGGAAGTTCTGCGTAATCCACTTTCGCCTTGCGAGAGATGGTGTACTTGCCGATGCCTCTGCGCATTCTCATGCCTGTGGTCAGACAGGCAAGTCCCAGCAATCCATAGCCTAGGGTGCCAAAGACGATCACGGACACGACAGCGCCTCTCTAGAACCAGTCATCGATTTGATCGACGGCCCACTTACCGCCACCTACCACCCCACCGGCGACAGACCTACTCCACCTCCAACGGCAGCGCCGGGTACGGTGCCTACACCGCCGAAAAACGCGCCGACGGCGGCACCAATCCCGGCACCGCCCCCGACCCAGCCCACGAATTCGGTCCAGGGGAAGTCGTCGTCGGCCAGGCCATCATCGAGTTCGTCTTCAACGCCTCCGAGCTTGTCTCTGAGGTTTTTCGAGATGTCCTCGTCTTTGGAGCGGGACTTTGCGGCGTCCAGAACCGACCAGGATCCTTTCGCCTTTCCTGAGTAGAGTTCCACCAGGCGCTTCGCGGCTTCTTCCTGCATATCCCTGGATTTGGATTGTGCATCTCGGAGGATCAGGCTCAGGTCTCGTTTCCGCTCCGGATCATTGGCCGGACGGTTGCTTTTCTGTTCGTAGTCGAGCTTGCGATTGTTTGCCGCGATCTGAAGTTCTGCCAGCGCAGAAGCCAGATCATCTAGGATCTTCGCCGCGTCATCGGTGAACATCGCGAGCTTATTGGCGTCGCTGGCGTCGGCCCCCCAGGCGTCCTGGAAATCGTTGGCATCGTCTCCCTTCCAACCGACGTCATTGACCAGCCTCTTGACTGAGGCCTCGATCTCTTCAACGATCTTTTCTGACGGTGGAACATATCCATAGAGTTGGTGGCCAGCGCCGCTAGGCCTCGGATGTCCACCCCTAAACTGAATAGGCTTCCCACCGGCTGCACGCCGGATGGAATCGGTGCGGCTTCCTTGGGAGCCACTCCATACCTCCGGAATTAGTTGATCATGCCTTTAAGGGTCCCTCTCCCTGACGGGTCAGAATCGGGGCTGGATACCTTCCGGGTCATCGATTTTGCCCAGGAGGTCGTTAATATCGTCCTCGGTGTTCCGGTATGTGTCATGCACGTACTTGAGTTTGTCTCCGTGGGTTTGCATAGAGGAGCCGAGTGCGTCGTGCATGACCTCGATCGCCTCGAGAACGGCAGAGATCGCCTTCTCCAGCGATCCCTCGGTCACCCTCGGTACCGTACCGATATCGCGGGGAACGATATCGGCATACTTCTTGCCGCTGTCCTTGAAGGTGCCCGAGGCCTTGAGAATGTCCGCATAAACGACTTTGATCTCTTTGCTCATGAGCCCGTCCCAGGGCCATCCCCCTGCGCCGGAGTGAGTCTGGGGTCCATCCGCGGGTTCAGGGCGACTCCGATCCGCTTCTTTCCGACCAGGTAGAGAAGCTCCAACAGCGAGGCCTCAGACCAGGATTGATCGACTCCGAGACACTCTCTGAGGCGATCGACCGAGGTGTAGACCGCGATCCCCGCCGTACCGTCCTCCATTACGCGGAGCTCATACTCGGGTTTCTCGCCCGGCCCTACCGGCTGGGTGGTCGGGACATAGACGCTGGACAACCCGGTCCGAGTCGCTTCGTGGGGGCTAGAGGAAGTTCGGGAAGGGGCATCCCCGGTCTCCGCTAAGGGCGGTGAAGGAGTGGGACGTGCGACGGCCATCCGCTCTGCGGCTTCCTCGGCGTCTTCGGGTGCGTGAGGAGTGCTCTGGTTCAGTTTGGCAGCCAGAGAAGACGGAACCTTCGGCTCCACCTTGTAACCTCCATCGTTTCATTCGCAGATATCTTGCCAAGTGTCCAGTCACAGTCGATGACCAAGTTGAGGTGGTGCGGCCACGGCTTCCATCTGGGGGCTGAGGATTTTGAGCGGGGATGATCATTGTCTAGATGCTTGCGCTGCCCCGCGCTCGAGCGGATGGGGGGTGGGTTGACCGGAATCGTCAATGTGGGAGCGGCATGTGGTCATTACACCCATAGGTTAGTGGAGAGCGACGAACCCTGTACAGGAGAAATGCCACCACAAGGGATCGGTCTGGCTTGCGGGCGAGACCTGCGGCAACAGGCCGAAGGTGGTCGCCGGGATACAGCTAAGGGTTGTATGGCTTGTCCATCAGCACTCCAGGCCGTTCTGTGGGCGGCGGAGTGGCGGCGTGAACACGGATGGTCGCCGTGGAACTGCGTAGGGTTTGTACTAACTGTGCAGAGCACGGTGCTCGTTGCTGCCAGCGTGGAGATGGCGGGTGTCAACGTGCTCGCCGGGCGGCGGGTTGGGGGAGATGTTCGCGCGAAGTTCGGCCGGCCGGGTATGCCTCGCTGGACGGGATGCAGCGGCTGCTGAGTCACTACTGGCGGGGTCTCGGCCAGGTCCGAGATGTACCTGACCGAGTATGGGGGTGAGACCGGTTGGCGAGGCCGATGCGGCTGTCGAGAAGCTGCCTGCTCGGGGTTCTTGGCCTATATCACCGTGCTGTGTCCCAGAAGTCTGCGACCAAGCCGGTGCTGGGTGCGTGCTGCGCCGTCCCCGCATCGCCAGGCGGCCGGGGCGCGCCGCGCTGACCCAGCTCAGCCGGGTACGCCCCAAGGCCCCCTAGAGGCGCTCAGCTGTGGGGCTCCGCCCCCACGCCCCCTGTAGCTGGGGTTGGTGGGGGTTCGGGTTGTGTAGCCGTGTGGTTATGGGTGGTGACCGGTTGTTGCCGCCAGTGATCCGGCGCCGCTGGGTGGGCGGCGCCGGTGTGTGGGGGTGTGGGTCAGGCGGTCAGGCGGCGGCGTAGGTGGTCCTTGCCTTGCTCGGCGCCCTTGCGGCTTTCCGCCTGGGCGCGGCGGAACAGGTCGGCCAGCTCGGAGTCGCCGGCGCGCTCGGCGTCGGCGATGTAGGTCTCCAGGCGGAGCGCATTGCTCAGGCACTGCTCTACGAACCAGATCAGGTTGTAGTCCTTGTCCTTCGTGCCGGTGATGTCGCCTGTCTCCTGGGTCGTGCTCATTGGTTTGCTCCTCCGCTTTGGTGATTGGGCGTCCCCTACCCGGGAGGTCGGGTCCCATTCGGACGGGCTGCGCGGCGTAGGGCGTAGAGGGCGGCGCCGATGGCCAGGACGGCTGCTCCGGTGATGACGGAGGCGGGTGGGAGGGCGAAGGCCAGGGTCAGGCAGCCGAGCAGGCCCAGGACGGGGATGGCGCGAGGTGGGCGGCCTTCGTCCAGCGTCCAGGCGGAGGCGTTGGCGATGGCGTAGTAGACGAGGACGCCGAAGGACGAGAAGCCGATCGCGCCGCGGAGGTCCAGTGTCGCGGCCAGGATCGCGACGATGGCGCCGACGGCTAGTTCCGCGCGGTGCGGGACCTTGTGGCGGGGGTGGACGGCGGCCAGGGCGTGGGGCAGGTGATGGTTGCGCGCCATGGCGAGTGTGGTGCGGGAGCCGCCCAGGATCAGGGCTAGGAGTGATCCCAGGGCGGCTATGGCGGCGGTGGTGCGTACGGCGGGGGCGAGCGCGGGGTGGCCTGC
>NZ_SMJX01000277.1 GCF_004348535.1 Actinomadura sp. KC216 | reverse complement strand
CCCCGGGCCTGGTCGAGGCGGCTCTACCCCGGGGACGCCCGAGGACCAACCCGGTCCAACCCCGGAGTACCGCCGCTACCAACTCGAAATGCCAAACCGAAGCCTCGCCGACCACGACACCCGGCGAAGTATCGCCAACCTCCTACAAGCCGTACTCGACGCGGTTGACCCCGAGATCGGCGGCGACCTCCAACTCCTGGACCTCCAACTCAACCTCACCGCAGCCCCTGCCGCGATCCAAGAGATTGAACAGCATTCCGAGCAGGCCGGAGCGACCTGGACCGAGGAGGACCTTGACTTCTAGATCTGAGTAGTACCAGCGAGCTTCTGTACTGGCGGCGCAAGCGCGAGCAGTATTACTTCTCTCCGAACGTGACCCCATGACGCCAACCTCTTGCATGCCAGGGGGTGCTCAGCGTCCGGGAGATCGCCACCAGGCTGGCCACCACCTCGGCAACGGCGTCGTCTGATCCCCTCTAGTCGCCTTGCTGTACCTGTGGGCCGACGGAGGCGGACGCTGCGGGTGCCAGAGAAGGTGAAACGCCGATGCGATCTTAGCCAACGGCGCTCTACCGTCGAGGCTCATGAGCGATAGCGATCTGGTGAGTAGGGCCGCCCGCGCCGAGGTTCGTGGTCACGTCACCGACTTGGCTGTCGCGGCGATCCGCGAGTACTGGGAGAACGAGGAATTCGCCGCGGTCCCTGACCTGCCCTCGCGTGATTCCAGCATCCGTCGGTCGACCTTCGACTCCTATGCCGCCGCCGTCGACTGGAGTGATCCTGGGCATGTCGAGCGTGCGCTGCGGGTCATGGAGACACTGTTGCGGCGGGTGCGCCGGGACGCATTGTCTGGCCATGAGCCCTCGTTCGAGGAGGTGCGCGATCTGCTGGCTCGTGACGGGTATGAGCTGGATGAAGAGCTGCGGATCCGAGTGCGTCACGTTGGGCGTCTTCAGGTACATGTCGCGGCTCTGACCGATCCGTCAGGCATCCATGCCGAACTGGAGCGGGTTCGTCGATCGGTCGCCCGGCACCCAGATGACGCGATCGGTGCGGCAAAACAGTTGATCGAGGCGACCGCCAAGGTGGTCTTGGCCGAACGAGGTCGACCGGTGAGCGATCATGACGATCTTTCGGACCTGGTGAAACGCTCCCAGCAGGCGCTCGGCCTGCACCCGCAGCAGTCCTCGACCTCGGCCGGTCGCGCGACAGCCGGCCCAGATGCGGCCAATGCGGTGAAGAGGATCTTGGGCGGGCTGTCCTCGGTGGCGCTGGGCGTCACCGAGCTGCGCAACAAGTACGGGTCGGGGCACGGCCGGTTGAGGGCGCCTTCGGGCCTGTCGGCCCGACACGCCCGCTTGGCCGTCAACGCTGCCGGTACATGGTGCGAGGTCATGCTGGAAACCCTCGCCGATCCTTCCGCTCCCTGGCGGGACGGCCCCACCGGACTTTGATCTTCTCGGTCTGGCAGGCCCGATCTGGACGCCACCTGAGCAGGCATCAGCAACTCCGCTATCGACCTGCCGGTTCCGCGAGGCTGTCCAACAGCGAAGCCGTGAGCAGGACACCGCGGTCCAGGCTCGCTCGCTGAGCCTTCGCTAACGGAGCTGAACTTCGGAACAGCGAGATGTCGAGAGGATCTGTGCTGGTCGGCTGTTCGGCGACAACTTGCTCCACGTTTGTCGGTGGAGCGTTCTACGCTAAGGGGCTGGGGCCCAGCGCGACAGTTAAGGATCTTCTTCCGATGTTGAACGACGTTGGTCAGCAGTGCCGAGACCACGGTCCCGTCAAGATCGCGGAATGCGTGGCGGTGCGGACTACGGAGCTGTAGTAGATGCCGAAACGCAGCAACCAGCAGCGGGCTGGTTACCGAGGCGAGGCTTTCGTTTCCAAGGCGGTCTTTGACGCGGGCCACGTGTGGAACGACACGAAACGAGATTTCGCGGTCGACGGCCAGATCGAGTTCGTGGCCGTAGACCAGGAAGTCACTGGAGTTGCCGTCGTTGCGCAGGTAAAAGCTACCGAGGCTGGGTTTGCGGGGGACAACGAGACCGGGTTCAAATTCACCTGTAAGCCCGATCACATCGCCTACTGGCTTCGTCTGGGCAGACCCGTCGTGTTGATTTGTGTGGACCTGCGTATCCAGCAGGCATGGTGGAAACGCGTCGATACCTGGTTCGCTGATCCCGAGCGCAGAGCGCGACGTGTCGTCGAGTTCGCCAAAGCCGTCGACCGGTTCGATCCGGACGCCTTCAGTAGGCTGTCCGCGTTGGGCGTGCCAGTCGGGGAACCGCTTCCGCGCCTCGAAGGAAGCGAACAGCTGATCTCGAACCTCCTGGCCGTTGAAGGGTTCGCCCCTCAAATCTTCGAAGCATCCACCCTATGCCGCGAGCGCGGCGACGCTTGGGAGCGGATGCGAGCGAACGGCAGTAGCTTTGAGAGCGGCTTCTTGTTGGCAGGGGAGCGTATCTATGCGATGCAGCCCTTGGACAATGGCCCTCTCACCGTGCTGTGTGATGGACCGGTGAGTTCGCTGCCCACCGAGACTTGGTCTCGGACCGAAGACCCAGATCTGCAACGGCGATTCGTGTCGCTCCTGAATTTCACACTCCGGTCAGCTCATCACCCGAATCTGGTGTGGCACCCCAAAAAGAAGATCGTCTACATACAAGCTCCACCGGACCGCTCGAACCGAAAGATTCGCGGCCGCTACCCGCGAAGCCGAGGCCGTAGCTTCTTCAAGCCCTACTTCGGTAAGGACGACGAGACTAAGATCAGCTTTTGTCGTCACTACGCTGCTAGCCTGTATTTTCGACGCTGGAGTGATCAATGGTTCCTGGAGATAAACCCCACATACCATTTCACTATCGACGGGCGGCGCGATTCGCTCTATGACGCGGAGTACGTCTCGAAACTTAAGCGCGCGGAACGCAACAACGCCGTCTACCAGCTGGTTCGTGCTTGGGCAGACTTTCTTCAGGGCGAAGACACCCTCTTCAGCAACCGGGATGAACGCATTCGCTTCGGCCAACTCCTCGAAATCGACTGCGATGCCGCGATCGATGAGTCGACCTGGATACCACAAGATCCTCCACCGACCTCCAGGGTTGAGGGCCTGACCCAAGGGCTGTGGGACCTGTGATGAAAGCGCGTGTGCTCTACGAACCCGAACTGGAGTTCCGGGCTGGCAACCGCCATATCGACCCTCGCCACGGGATCAGCCTCTTTGGCCCCGCCGACGCTGACTCTCCGACAGCGCCGCACCAGATACCGATCGCGTTGGTCGGCCCCGCGCCGGCCCTCGACGGCATCCGAAAATGGCTCCAACGCTGCCAGAATCCAATCGAGGCCAAGGAAACCAAGCCAGGGCAGGAGAACCTGCACCAACCGTTCCCAGGCTTCAGCGGCGACTCCCAGTTCGGTTCCACTCTCGTCTTCGACGACGCCTTGGTCCGGGAAATCCCTGCACGACAGCTGCGCCGCCTCGCGCGGGCGGAGGTCGCTTCCGCCACTGCCGAGGCGGTCGAGATCTACGCCGACGCAGCCCGGTCGCTGGCTGAGACCGGGCGCTGCAGAGTCGTGATCTGTGCCCGACCTGACGAACTCCATGACCGCGAAGACCGGCCACCGCAAGAGACCGGTGATAAGCCCGAAACGAAAGCCGATGAACGAGAAGCCGGAGGTGACTTCCACGACCTGCTGAAGGCCGTCACGCTGGGCTTGCAGGCACCCTTGCAGCTCATACGCAGAGAAACCTGGACCGGCACCCGGCCGAAGACCGACAACGAGGTGACCCGGCCGCTGCAAGACGAAGCCACCAGGGCGTGGAACCTTCACACCGCTCTGTACTACAAGGCCGGCGGAACGCCCTGGCGGATGCCACGACACAGCTCTGACCTCGCCACCTGCTACATCGGCATCAGCTTCTACCGCACAGCGACTGGCGAAGAACTGCACACCGCCGTCGCCCAGGTCTTCAACGAGCGCGGCGACGGAGTCGTCGTCCGCGGCGGCACTGCACAGATCTCCAAACACGACCGCCAGCCCCACCTCGCGCTAGCCGACGCCAAACGCCTCCTCCTGGACGCCCTCGCCGAATACCGCCACACCCATGGCCACCAGCCGGCCCGCATCGTCATCCACAAGACCTCCAAATTCACCCGCAGTGAAACCGACGGGTTCTACGAAGCCGCAGACGAGCGCGACATCGACCACGTCGACATGATCTGGATTCAGCGTCGGGGCGCGCCTCATCTCTACCGCACTGGGCAACTCCCGCCACTTCGCGGCACCTCAGTCCAAATGGACGAGCGATCACTTCTCCTCTACACGCGCGGATCGGTGCCCTACTTCCGAACCTATCCCGGGTTGTACGTGCCCCAGCCCCTGCTCATCCGGCCCGCGTCGCAGAACACCGACCTCCAGCTCGCGGCCACCGACATCCTCGGCCTCTCCAAAATGAACTGGAACAACGCTCAATTGGACGAACGTGATCCGCTGACCTTGCGGACCTCTTATCGCGTCGGCTCTATCCTCAAGCACGTCCCATCCATCGCCAAGATCGCAACCCGGTACGCCTACTACATGTAGGGAGACCATGAGGCAGGTGCCCACTGAGTGCTGGGACCTACCGCTTCGGCATCCGGGGCGCTTGACACCCGACCGCCTTACCTAAATCGTGAACGATCTATTGAAGGCAGTCGAAGATCTTCCGACTACCTCGACGCTGACTCCACGTAGGGCCGAGAAACTTGAGGGCGGTCTTCGGTAGCTGGCGAGCAGGGGACCGGTCACGTATCGGCGGATTATGGTCCCCAGTTGCGTCATCAGCAGGAGGATGGGGTTAGCGAAATATGTCTTCGCATTTGAAGTCTGATGAAGACCCATCATGCCCATAACGCGCGGCTATTCACCCGGAGCTTAGTCAGCATTTAGACGCTTCGATTGCAAGGAGTCGATGGTCGACTGGGTTCGTTCAGGCGTGATCGGGCCGTTTTCGGCAGGCTGGGCGGTCTCAATAAGCTGATCGAGGAGTGCGCGAGCTGCTTTCGACCGCGCTTTTCTCTTCGTGGTCGCTTCTCCGCTTACACTGAGAGTGACACTGTCGTCTGCTCGGGTGGTTTCGATAGTTGCCGTAAAGGCTGGCTGGTGAGGTGGTCCGCTGCTGGTGTAGGCGCATGAGAGGTGGTGATGAGCTTTTTTTGCTTGAGTTCGTTGAGTGTAACCAGCGGGTCTCTTTTGGCCTCCTTGGAGAGGTGAAATGTGGTCGCGGCGTCTTGGGCCTGGTGTGGACTTGACGACTGCGACTGCGACTGCGACGGGTGATTGCTGCTGATGGAGATGCCTCCGGCGCTCAGCCATGCACGTAGAACGCTGGTAGGGACATCGAGAAGGTCTCCCGCTTGGCGAATGCTCAAATTCTTGTCATGCATGAGGTGCAGCGCCTCTTCAAGGATGAGAGCAGGCTCATCGATTTCGTCGGTAGGCAGCCGGAGCCGAGCGGCATGTTGCTCATGTCCCCTTTGGAGGCGTGAGTGGGAAGACATCAAGCATCGCGAATTGCAGTACAGGCCGAGCCGGTGATGCTTGTTTCCATGGCCCGTTGCGCGTTGCACGATATACCAGCCGCTGGGGAGATAGAAGCCATGTTTGATCCGCCCGCAGTGGCGGCAGAAATAGCCGCGCTCTTCCCGTTCGTCGGGATAGCGGCGAATTGAGGACGCATCGTCGAGGGCGTCTTCGTGCCCGGCTATATCCGGCACGTCCTGCTTGATTGGTTCCGCATCGGGATTACTCATGTCACCACTATCTGCGGTGCTGCCATTACTTCGAGTAGTCTATGGTGTCGGAGCCGTGGACGGGAATGTTCTCCGACGGTTGCGGGCCGCGTGTCGCGCCATCCTGGAAGGCGGGCGAGCGCGATGAGCCAGGGATTCCCCGCGTGGCTCCGGGCGGTGTATCGGCGTGGCGTGTTGGACGAGGAATGCGCAGCCGAGGTCCAGCGACGCGCCCGAGGCGGCCTGCTGGCGGAAAGTGATCTTCGTGCGCTGCTGCTCGTACCGATCGATGGCCCCGGAGTGTCTGCGGCACGACAGACCGCGATGCAATGCGTGGTACGAGCGCCGCACCTCGCGGTGTCGATCTTGTCGATCCATTGCCAGTCGGCCGGGTTCTTCCCGCCCACCGCCAAGGAGCGGCGATTGGAGACCGGTACGCAGAATTTCGCTGCCCAGGCTTCTGTGATTGCCGGCGAGAACCCGGTGACCGGTCAGTGGCGGTGTGGACCGACCAAGAAGGTCGCGCACCAGCGCGCTCACGTGGATCTCCTCGCCGAACTGGCTGGGCTCCGCGAAGCGATCGGCACGGTACTGGACCGGAAGCTAGGTGGCCCGCCGCTGGGCAACCCCAGAGTGCCCAGGGCTCGTGAAGATCCGGATCCCGTGGACGGACTACGCGGGGCTCCCGTCGCTGAAAACGCGGCACCGCCACGGCTCCGATTGCGTGAACGGCCGGTCGCAACTGCCTGGCCACTGGTCCGGCAGGCCCTGTCGCACGGCGCTGATCTGGTCTTTGACGCAGGACCGGTGGTCGGGCAGGCCACGTTCTTGTGCACCGTGCCCGCTGCTTTCGGCACGGACCGTGCCCAACCCGGCTTTGTCTCTCGTCCGCTGTTGTTCCCAGGGGGTGAGCTCACGCAGTTCGATTGCCTGCGCGCGGATGTGCTGGAGGTGACCCATGCGCTGGCCGGCCCCCCGGAGCCCGGGTGGTCTGATGCGACGAGGCTGTGGGCGAGCGTCATCCGACTGGCCTTGGAAATGATCAGCAACGGGCGGGTAGTCCCGTCCGTTGCCGAAGCCCGCCATCCTCGCGACCGCCAACCGGCCTGGCAGGTCGGGCCCATCACCGCCGAACTTCGTGAGCGGCTGAACCGCAGCGCCGAAGTCTTGGCCGACCTCCCGCGATGTCTGCGCCTGAGCGGCTGGGCAGGTGAACCGATCGAAGATCCGGCCAACCCGGTCGATGCGGTCTGCGCCTGCGTTGATGCGGTAGCCGATCGATTCGTTCCCGCCCCCGGCTTCCGATATCTCCTAGGGCCTGTACCGTTCGCGGCACCGGTCGACTACACCGATCCGATCTCGCCGCTACAGGAGTGGACCGACGGCGTCCAGGAAGCACTCGACACCGAACCAGTCGTCCCGTTGATCCTGCGCATTTCAGAGCCTCACACTGACGGCGCACGCAGGCTGCGCGCCACCCTCCGGCTCGCGGCCCTGCCTGACAGCCCGGACACCGCCGTGGACGCCGAGCAGGTGTGGAACCGGCACAGCGATTTCCCCGGCTACAGCCCTGACCTAGCGCGCCGCGTGGCCCGAACCTTGCGCCGCGCCGCAAGAGCGTTTCCCGCGCTGCGTCCGCTGGGCGCCCAGCCCCAACCGGAAGCAGTTCTCCTTCACCTCAGCGATGCCGCCGCTCTACGCGGCAAAGCGGGCCAAGAACTGGAGCGCGCCGGCATCACAGTCGAGTGGCACAAGGACTGGGCGGCCGATCTGTCCGCCCAGGTCGTGCTCGGCACCGGCTCGCCCGCACCGGTCGGCAACGGAGTGTTCGGCCTGGGAGAAATACTGGACCGCCGCTGGCAAGTCACCCTCGACGGCGTTGCGTTGACCGAGGACGAGATGGACGCCCTTGCCGCGCAGGCCCTGCCGTGCGTGCGCACACACAACCGATGGGTTCTGCTGGACGAAGACATCCGCCAACAGCTACGCAACCGGCGGCTACCGCCCATCACCACTCGCGAGGCCCTCCTTGAGGTGCTGTCCGGCCGCGTCACCCTCGACGGAGTCAGTTACGCCTGCACCGCAGCCGACGGCCTCGCCGAACTGATCGAGGAACTGCGATCCAGCCCCGACCAGACCGCAATGCCTCCACTTTCCCCCGAACTGCAGAACACCACGCTCTACCCTTACCAGCAGACCGCGTTGAACTGGCTCAACCGCCTCACCGCACGGGGCTTTGGAGCCCTTCTCGCGGACGAGATGGGCATCGGCAAGACCATCACCGCCCTGGCATACCACCTGTGCCGTCAACCTCTCAGCCTCGGCCCGACCCTTGTGCTGTGCCCCACCGGCCTGATCGCGAACTGGACCCGGGAAATCCAACGACGCACCCCGGCGGTAACCAAGCTGATCTCCTACGCCGGGCCGCAGCGCAGCCTCACCGGCATGGACCAGGGCAGCATCGTGCTCACCAGTTACGCCCTGCTCCGCCAAGACTTCGAGATGCTCAACGCGCACTTCTGGGGTCTGATCGTTGCCGACGAAGCCCAGAAGATCAAAAACCCTGCGACAGCAACGGCACGCCTAGCCCGCGCGCTCAACGCACGGACCCGGCTCGCGCTCACCGGCACTGCAGTGGAAAACTGGGGCGGGGAGTTGTGGTCGATTTTGGACTGGTGTAATCCTGGGCTGTTTGGGCCGCGTTCACAGTTCATTGCCCGCTATGTCCGCCCTATTGAGACGTCTACCGACCCTGATCAAGCCGAAGCTGCTCGTCAGCGGGTACAGAAACTACTCCTCCCGTTCGTCTTGCGCCGGGTCAAGACCGACCCGGCCCTTAACCTTCCTCTCCCCGACAAATCCCACACGACCCACACGGTGGCGCTGTCGAAAGAACAGGTCAGCCTCCTAGAAGGGCTGCTGCGCGACACCCAGCAGCAAATACGGGCATGCCCCGACGGTCGCCGCTACGGTCAGCTCGCACTCCACCTCATCCTCAGCAGCAGAAAGATCTGCAACAGCCCAGACCACTTCACCCGCGAAAACCCAGCCGTCATCCGGGCAAACCCAGATGAAGCCGCACGCCGCGCTCCCAAGCTCCACCAGCTTCTGCACCAGGCACGGGAGCAGGGGGAAAGCGCCCTTGTGTTCACCAATTTCACTGTCCTTGGCCGCCTTCTTACCGCCTATCTCAAAGCCCGCGGCCACCGCACATTGCGCTACGACGGCTCGCTCTCCCCTCGTCAGCAGACCGCCGTACTCGAAGAATTCACCGCCCGCGAAGGCCAGGTGCTCGTCCTGACACCCCAAAAAGGTGGAGTCGGCCTCAACCTTCCTCACGCCAACCACGTCATCCACTACGACCGGTCCTGGAACCCGGCACTGGAAGCACAAGCCAATGACCGGGTACACCGCATCGGCCAGAAACGCCACGTCCACATACACTACCTCATCTCCGCAGGCAGCATCGAAGAACGCATCGCCGCCCTGCTCGAACGAAAGAGCGGTCTAGTCGACGCCTTTATGGCCTCCGGGGAACTCGACTACACCAGACTCACCGAGACCGAACTCATCGCCTTGTGTGCCGTAACCCCACGCCCATGACTCGCAGAGATCAGATCCGCAGGGACATCCCACTAAACGAGCTTGCCCCGCACGACCCACCGGCCCCAACCCCGGCGGCTGCTGACATCTCCTGGATCCGCCGCGACGCCGCCGAACGTGCAGCGGACCTTCTGGCCAACGCTGCGCCCCCCTTGGCATCGCTTGTTGATGCCATCCGACTGCTCGCTGACCGCAACGACCCTGAACTCGCTCAAGCCGTCATCGAATACACCGGGCTCCGCTCTGCGGAACTGGCCCGCCTCCGGACCGCCTTCACCTATGGCGGGCCGACCGGCGTCGAAGTCATGCTCCAACTCGCCGGCCAAGAACCCGAAATCACCGCCGACGGCGACACCATGAACTCTGCTGCGACCACAATCGACGAGATCCGGAGTAGAGCGAGCGCGCCAGTCCGCACCAACCACAACGGAATCATCGACGACGCCGAAAAGCTACAGATCTGCCTGGGCCCGGACGGACGCTGGTACCCCTTCACCGGCACCGCTGACGGTGGCTGGGCCGCCGTCCGCCGCCCGACCGCCAACCCTGCCGCGGCCTACGAAGCTGCCAAGAACGCCAAACGCCAACGCCACGGCTGAGCACAAGAACAGGGAAATGTTCTTCTCGTCAAAGTCCTGAGCCAAGTCAGTCGACCCACTTCGCAGATGCCGATGGCGTCAATAGCGAGGGCAGCCATTCCTATTTAGCCAAGTTGGAACTGCTGAGCAAGGGGGTGTAGCATGCGCGCATTCTCCCGAGCGTCCGTGTTTCGTCACTATGGTATTACGGCGTCGATCGAGTGAGATCTCCGAGCACAGCTGGCCTATTACCAGGGCGGGAACGATCACCGCTGGTTCAGTCGTACAGGTAACCTTCGTCTGACCCGATTGGGTACTCGTCATCATGCCTTGGGCGTGTGACCGTTGTTGCTGTCCCGGGTGCGGATCGGCGTGCGCCTGGGGCTTCCTTAGCTTAACGATCTTGAGAGGTCAGCGGTAGGGAGGCCGTCGTGGGCTCAAGTAGTGCCGTTCTCCTTGGCGAGGCCATCAAGACCGCCCGGGTTGCACGTGGTTGGAGTCAGGCGAGACTTGCGGAGGTGTTGCATAGGTCGCCTTCTACGGTTTCACGGTGGGAGACCGGTGCCCAGCGACTCACCGATGTCGAGGATTTGCGCGTGGTGGCGGATGTCTTGCGAATACCGTACGAAGACCTTGGACTCGCCCCTACCGGCGACTCGGCAGCGAAGGATGATGACCCAGTGCGGCGACGGCAACTTCTACGGAATTTCGCGGTGGCGGCTGCGGCGTCGGCGGCGCCCGGTGGTTTGGCGGGTGTTGCCGGTGCGAAGGAGCTGGGTTCGGCGCCCGGTGAGCTGTTGGTGGGCAACCTGCGTGATGCGTTGTTGGGGTCGATGCCATCGGTCAGCTTTAGTACCCGGTCCCAGGCGGCGCAGGCTCTGGCACGCGCTAACCAGGGTTAATGGGTCATGGCGGTTTGGTGAGTGGACGGGCCGGTGGTGTGGGCGTATGCCGGTGGCATGGCCAGATACCCCCAGGGCGGCGGGATGACCGACGCGGGCCGTGAACGGCGAG
>NZ_SMJX01000276.1 GCF_004348535.1 Actinomadura sp. KC216 | reverse complement strand
GGGCTGGAGCGGCCCGTGCGGGAACGGGCCGGCGGGCGGCAGGTCAGATCGCGGAGCGGGCGGGCACGCCGCGCAGATGGATCCAGCCTTCGGTCTTGAGCTTCTTCACCGTGCAGCTGACGGGTTCGTACTCTGCCGGATTCACGTAGCCGGGGCCGTGGACGATGACCGATTCGTAGACGAACGTCGAGGCGATGAAGCCGAGGTCGGCGCCGGTCGCGGCGAGGCGGTCCTTGAGGGGGCGCGCGTCCAGGAGCCGGGCGGTGCGGATCAGCGCCCAGCCGGACACTCCGGGCGGGTCGGGCATCACGGGGCCGACGTGCACCGCGACCCGCAGCTGGATGCGGACGGCGTCCCTCGACCGCTGGTTGTGGTGGCGCAGCCCCTCCGCCAGAGAGGCGATCATGGGGTCGATGACGGCGGCGGTCGGCACCTCGGGCGGGACGACGATCAGCGCGCCGTCGCCGCGGTCCTCGATGTGGCAGGCGGCCCAGGGCACACCCGACTCCATGAACGCCTCGCTGAGCAGCGCGTACATGGCGCGGCGCATGTCGAGGCGGTCGCGGTCGTTGCGGTGGGTCGCGCTGAAGCCCGCGATGTCGGTGAACACGATCGTGCAGTTCTGGCCCGCCCACGTCACTCCGGCGGGCTCGTTCCGGCCGGCGGTCATGGGCTGCGTCGGCTCCTCCTCGAACGGGCCGAGGGCGGACGCCTGCCCCGGCCCCGGCACGCTGTTCTGCGGCCGCATCGCGTAGGCCGCTCCGCCGTTCACCGCCGCCGCGTCGTGGACCTGATCATCCTGCGGCGTGCGGAGCGGCATCGGCACGGTCGCGTACCTCTGCGCCCCGTTCTGCATGTTGGGGGCTCGCGACGTGTCAGGCATCTGCGTCGCGCCAGGTAGCTGCGTTGCGTCCGGCAGATGTGGTGGGACGGGGGCCAGCGGTGCGGTGGGCGGCTGTGGCGTGGTGAAGCCGTGCGAGGTGATGGAGCCGTACTGGACGGCGGGGTCGTGCGGTGCGTTGGGCTGGTACCGATCGGTCGTCATGTACGGAGACGGCGACTGCGGCTGGGACAACAGGATGGACTGCTCGGTGAGCCGGTCGTACAGCTCGCGTTCCAGGACGGCGACCACGCGGGGGTGGTCGCTCAGGTAGGACACGAACTGCTGCGTGCTGAGGCGCAGGCCACGGACGGTGTCCATGGCGACGATCGTCGCGGATCGGCGGCGCAGCAGCAGGGCCGCGCGCTCGCCGACGATGTCGCCGGGACGGCGGAACGCGATGATCCGCTCGCGTCCGCCTCGGTTGATCGACACCCGGATCGACCCGGACTGGATCACGACGGCCTGGTCGGCGGTCTGGCCCTCGAACCAGAGCACGGTGCCGACCGGGTAGACGACCTCGTCGACGCGAGCGAGGAGGTCGTTCCGCTCGATCTCGGTGAGGTAGCCCCAGAAGCCCTGGCTCGGGGGCGGCGAAACCGGCCGGACCGGCGGAGCCGGCGGGGCCGGCGGGGTCGCCTGCTGGCCCGGCCCGGCCGGTGCGACGGGCAGGTGGTGGTGTTCGGCGTCCCGGCGGTCGCTCTGGGGACGGTCGTGAGCCGGCCACGCGATGTCGGCGGCGGGGCCGGTTTCGGACGCGACGATCTGGTCGGGGTCGTGCTGGCGGGCGTGGTCGTCCATCAGCGCACCCGCCAGTCGATCGGCCGGATGGCAGAGGGTAGTCGGCTGGGGAATCGTGTGCGGGGGGCGGCGAATGGTGGGTTCGCGGGGCGGTGGACGTCAATGGTCGGGGCAAGAATTTGAAGTCTTGACATGTCGAGAACCCCATGTCTCGAATCGCGACTTCGGACGCCGTACGTCCGGCTGCCTGGGATGGGCCCGGCATCGGCTCGTTCAGGGGGGACCGAGTCGCATTCACCTACTAGCCCGAACCGCATGATCGCGGTTAGACTGGGTGAGTCCGCAGAGAGCGTTTAAGCAGGTCAGGCAGGATCTTTCAGCGACTTCGCACGAAAGTCCGACATGACCGGCCGGTACGATCTCGCGCGGTCTCGAGGAGTCGCTCTCCGCTTTCCCTCGATCGTCTTGGCTCGCAACCGGTGATCGTTGGGAGGCGGCGGGCGACTCTATTCTCTTTTCTGGTGTTTCCGGAATGTTCGGCGTTTCGTGGCGTCCTGTCCTCCCCGTCCCGGCGCGTATCTACTGTTTCGTCGCGTCGGCGCCCGTCCCCGTGTTCGCCGACGGGGAGGCCCGGGACGGAGCGCGTGTGGCCCGTCCAAGCCCTCACCCTGCGTCAAGTCTTTCCCAGTTTCTTATGTAGCAACACGTCGGGTGGCAGGTCGACGTCTGCTACTTTGCTACCTAGCACATTACAACATAGTCTACGGGCATGCAGCAGTCTGGCAGCTCCATCGCCGAGTTTCGAGCGATATGACGGGTCTGGCCCTCGGGGGTGGGTTCTCGCGGGCCCGTCAGGTAGCGCCCTGGCGGGACGTATTGCGCTACATGGCGGGCTGCCAGGTTGCATGCGAGCTGGTGGCATCTACTACATAGAGTGAGCGATTGAGATGACCAGTGACCAGGGGCCGATCGTCCAGAGCGCGCTGCTCCGCGCCGAACTCGTCCGCCTGCGCAAAGAAAAGAAGCTGACGCAGGACCAGGTGGCGCGGCAGCTCGAATGGTCTCCGTCCAAGCTCATCCGGGTCGAGGGGGGGAAGAACGCCATCACCCGGACCGACCTGCAAGCCTTGCTCAGGGTGTACGACGTGACCTCTGAGGGGCGGCAGGAGCGTCTCCAGTCGCTTGCCCGCGGCGCGCGGGAGCCCGCGTGGTGGAACACCTACCGGGGCGAGTTCGACCCGAACTTCCTCAACTATGTTGGCTACTCGGCGGGCGCGGCCTACATCCGGCAGTTCCACGGTTCGGTCATCCCGGGGCTCATCCAGACGCCCGAATACGCGAGTGTGCTCTCCACGGGCAAGGTCTCCGAGCAGGGCCGGGCCCTCGGCGCGAAGCTGCGCATCCAGCGGCAGCAGGAACTCGCCAAGCGGAAGAACCCGCCGCGCCAGCACTACATCGTGGACGAGGCGGTGATCCGCCGCCATGTCGGCATCAAGATCGACCCCGCGATCATGCCCGCCCAGCTCACCAGCATCGCCGACTCCGCCGAGCGCGACGATCGGCTGACCATCCGGATCATCCCGTTCAACAGCGGCGCGCACCTCGGGCTCGAAGGCCCGTTCAGCCTCCTGGAGTTCGACGGGGACCTGGACGACATCCTCTATCTCGAGGGCCGGGGCGGAGCGAGCCTGATGATCACCGGTGATGACGACAGGATCCCCGAGTACCGGGACACGTTCGAGCTCCTGCTGGAGCAGGCACTGCCGGCCGAGAAGTCGATCGCGCTGCTCCGGCAGGCCGCCGAGGATCTGATGGCCTGACTTCCAGAGCCATCGCCTCATGTCAGGCCATGGCCCGACACCGCCGGCCATGGCCTGACACCAGCACCGCAACTCGACTCGACACGACCGGGAGGTGACGGCCGCATCGAGCACCCCCAAGGCGAGTGGCCTTCATAGCACGCAGAGTGATCTTGTGGTCCCTTGTAGGCGGGATAACTAGAACCGTTTACACTCATGACCGGGAAATTATCCACAAGGTCGTGGTTTGCCGTGCCCTGCTTGGTGCTCGCCGGGCGGGTGTTCTTGTCCGATCGGTTGGCAAGACGGCACCCGCCGGCAATGGATGGAGGGTTGCTGGATGGTGTGCCGATCGATTCACGGAACGGCGCTGAACTGGCGCAAGGCCAGCCGGAGCGTGAACCAGGATGATTGCGTGGAGGTAGCGGCGTTGGGTCCGTCCGTGCTGGTCCGGGACTCGCTCGCCCCCTCGGCAGGTGTCATCGCCCTTGATTCCACCCAGTGGAATGAGCTGCTGAGTGCGATCCAGAGCGGCGATCTGGACGGACGCTGAGTCGCGGGACTCTTTTTCGCGCCTATCGCGGAAATTGTCGAACCTGGCGCTGGCCGGAAGCCTTGACTGGCTATTATTGACAATCCTGCGAACTGGGAACGGTTCGGCGAGCCCGGGCGAAACCTGAATCGGCCCCGAACCGTACCCGACCACTCTGTCGCGGCGGCGGAACCGCCCGCACCGTCACCGCCGGTGAGCCGCCGAGCCGTCGTCGGCGTCCCGAAGCGGTTCCGCCGTCCATCTTCGAGTGACGTTCACGGACCCGCCCCCGGCGGGCCGATCGCCGTACATCCGACCCGGCGGAACCGGGCGAGCGTTGGAAGAGCCGTCTCCTCCTTCGGGAGGCCCTCCGAGCTGCGCAGAGCCCGGACGCGCCGCCGATGCCGTAAGCCGCGGTGCTCAGTAGAGAAAGGGAAGTGTCACGCCTGCGGCGCCGGTGAGGTCCTCCCCACGGGAGCGCCCCATGAGCCAGGCGAGCAAAGACGCCTCGGCCCCCGCGACGACCACCAGGCCCCCGCCGCCACCGGGACTCTCGCCATCGCCGCGCACCTCGTCGTCGCCGGGGCCCTTGCCGTCGCCGCGGGCCTCGCGGTTGCCGGGGACCTCGTCGTTGTCGCGGGTCTCGTCGTTGTCGCGGGCCTCGTCGTCGCCGGGGCCCTTGCCGTCGCCGCGGGCCTCGCCGCTGCCAGGGGCCTCGTCGTCGCCGCGGGTCTCGCGGTTGCCGGGGGTCTCGTCGTTGTCGCGGGTCTCGTCGTTGTCGGGGGTCTTGGCGTTGTCGCGGGTTTCGCCTTCGTTGGCGGCTTCACCGGCGCCGTGGTCTTCGCTGTTGCCGAGTTCGCGGCCGGTGTCGGTGGCGCGCAACCGCAGGCGCGGGGCATCCTCACGGCGCGCGAAGGCCGCGACGACGCTGTCGAGCGCCCGCGACGTGAACTCCGCGGGCCAATCGGAGGGCGTGAAGCCGGCGTCGAGGTCGACATGGTGGACGAGCACTTCGGTGAGCCGCGAGTCCGCGGCGCGGGCGGCCGGGTGGCGTGCGCCCGACGTCCACTGCACGGTCCGCGTCCACGCCTCGTCCGGCATCAGCGCGTAGGCGTCGGCGAACCGCCGGGCGCTGTCCCGCACGTCCTCGACGAGCGCGGCGGCGGGACGTCCGGCACCTTCCTCGATCTCGGCGGCGCGGGCCTCCATGCTCGGGTACTCGTAGGACTCGACGCCCGTCCGGGCCCAGGTGAGCAGGCGGGTCCCGCCGTCGGCGTTCCTGGCGACATGGGTGAGGACATGCCCGCGCGTCCAGCCGGGAAGCAGCGACGGCGCGCGGACGTCGCCGTCATCGAAGCCGTCCGCCGTGGCAAGGAGCGCCCGCGTCGCCGCATCGATCGCGGCAAGCGGCACAAGCGGCCTCCCCGGCTCCGTCGACACACCCGACACCCCCTGCCTTGCCCGACTGTCCCACCTTGACAGCGTTCAGCGGACGTTGCGGGGCCGGAACTGGATGCTGATGCGGGGGCCGGTGGCGCGGGTGCTCTTCGGGATCGCGTGCTCCCATGTCCGCTGGCAGCTCCCGCCCATCACGATGAGGTCGCCGTGTCCGAGTTCGTGGCGGATCGTCCGGCCGCCGTCGCGTGGGCGGAGCAGCAGGTTCCGCGGCGTCCCTACGGACAGGATCGCGACCATCGTGTCCACCGTGGCGCCGCGGCCGATCCTGTCGCCGTGCCATGCCACGCTGTCGCGTCCGTCTCGGTACAGGCACAGGCCCGCGGTGCGGAACGGCTCACCGAGTTCCTCCGCGTAGTGGTCGTCGAGCGCCGCTTTGGCTTCGTCCAGGACGGGGTCGGGGAGCGTGTCGCCTTCGTCGTAGAACGCCAGGAGCCGCGGCACGTCCACGACACGGTCGTACATGCGGCGGCTCTCCGCGCGCCACGGGACGGACGTGTGCAGCCGCTCGAACAGCGCGTCCGCACCCGGGATCCAGCCGGGCAGGACGTCCACCCAGGCGCCGTGCGCCAGCGGCGTCCGCCGCGCGGAACTCAGCGGGCGCGGACCGCGCTCGTCCGTGTCGTCCAGCAGTGAGGCCTGGAACATGTCCCCACTGTACTCATCGAGTCAAACATCTGTTCGATCTCGGGAGGTCAGAAGTCCTTCAGCATGTCGGTGAGGACCGCTACGGTGCGGACGGGAGGGGCGGCGCGGACGGCCAGCGAGTCCATGATCTCCTTGTAGCGGTCGGCCTCCCTGCCCTCCGGATAGCGGGCGCCGGTCAGCTGTTCGAGGTAGACGACGTCGTCCAGGTCGTGCTCCGCGAACCGGACGATCGTGATGGGGCCGCCCAGCGCGAGATGGCCGCCGGCGGAGAACGGCAGCAGCTGCACCTTCACGTTGGGCATGCATTCCGCCACGTTGATCAGGTGCTCGATCTGGGCGCGCATCGTCGCGGATCCGCCGATCGGCCGGCGCAGTGCCGCCTCGTCGATCACCGTCCAGAACCTGACCGGGGTGACCGGGCGGAGCAGGATGTCCTGCCTGGTCATCCGCACCTTGAGCCGCCGGTCGAGCTCGTCGTACGGCGCGTGGTGGTGCTCCAGCCCGATGACCGCCCGCGCGTAGTCGGCCGTCTGCAGCAGCCCCGGGACGTACTGGACCTCGTAGTTCCGGATCGTCGACGCCGACTGCTCCAGCCCGATGTACTGCTCGAACCAGGTCGGGACCACGTCGCCGTAGCCCTGCCACCAGCCCGGCTTCTTCGCCTCCCGGACGAGGTCGACGAAACTCCTCCGTTCGTCCTCGTCGTCCAGGCCGTACAGGTCGAGGAGGTCGAGGACGTCCCGCACCTTGAAACCGTGGCGGCCGAGCTCAAGCCGGCACATCTTGGACGCCGACCCGCGGATCGCGGCCCCCGCCTCCGCCCGTCCGATGCCCTTCTCCTCCCGTAACCGCCGCAGCCGCGCGCCGATCTGCATGCGCAGCGCGGTCGGGCCGGCCTGCCGATTGTCAAGCACAAGACCTCCAGCGTCTCGTACGTCGCGACAACTCTCGGAGCGTCTCACAGGCGAGATGGACGCGCAGGCAACCTCCGGTCAGAGGTATGTAACCGCCGACCTGGTGTACAAATCACATCATTGTCCGTGAACGCCAGGCAGGATCGTTCCACTTCTCGGGGCGCTAACGCGCGGGAACGAGGAGGTCGAGATCGGCTCTCGTCACCCGCGCCCGTTCCGCCACAAGGTCGCGGCTGGTGCCCGCCGTACCGACGATCTCGATCGCCCGTGTCAGCATCGTGGGCTGCTCAAGCGGTTTCGCCGGCCCCGGTTCCTGGCGCCGCCATCCACGCGAACTCAGCACGGTCATCGCGTTCCGGTACGCGGCCTCTTTCATGATTCGCAAGGTGCGCGCCCTGTACAGGAGTGCCGCAATGCTGACGCCCCACATCGCCTTCAGTTCGGCCAGGCGGTCCCAGTCGGGGCTTGCGGGGAGTTCGCCGCCGATGTCGTCTTCCGGCATGAGGAATTCGGCCGCGAAACGGTGCGCCTGGTCCTCGACGATTTTCTCCCCCGGCTCGGCATCGGCGTGCATGACCAGATGGCCCAGCTCGTGAGCGGCGTCGAAACGGTTGCGCCAGTAGTCGCCCTTGGCCGGATTGAAGAACACCATCGGCCGCGGATGGACGCCCACGCTGAACGCGTCGACCCGCTCCGCCGCGTCCGGCAGGACGAGCACGATCACACCGTGCCCTTCCAGCAGCCGCACCATATGCGGCACCGGGCCCGGCTCCCCGACCAGAGCCTTTCGCGCAACCCGCGCCGCCTCTACCGGACCGTTTCCGGCGATCTCGTCCGGCGACACCGTGTACTCCGGCAGGTCGACCTCGGGGAAATCGACAAGGTCTTCCAGCGCGCCGACCACGTCGGTGGCGATCCGTCCATAGGCGAGCGCCTGGTCCCGCTCGATCTGGCTGGTCGACCTCAGCGACCGGAAATGCGCCCCGTCCAGCGAAGCGCGGCTCCGCCCGCCCTGAAAGAACTCCACGGGGACGCCGAGCGCGATCGCCAAACGCCGCACCATCGGCTCCTCGGGCGTCTGGACCCCGGCCTCGTATCGCCCGATCGCCTTCGGCGTCGTCCCCACCGCCTGCGCGACCTGATTCTTACGCAACCCCCTGAGCCGCCGGGCAAGCGTCAGCCGCTCGCAGTCGAACAGCACCCGCGCCACCCTTTGCTAGGCCGATTTCGTCTCCCCACGGAGCCGCATCGGGACATCGGCTTCCCCGTCGTCCCACAACGGCATCGTCCGCTCGACGAGCTTACGACGTGGATCGGGGCCGATGGCGTCGTCGAGCTGCCGCACCCAGTGCCAGGCCGACCCTCCGTCCGCGTTCCACCTGGGCCGCCCCAGGAAAAGCTCCATTTCCAGCGGCTCATCGGTCGCACTGTGCGCGAGCACCAACGTCACGACCCCGGGCGTGTCGCGCCCGATGCCGAGTGGCAGCTCCAGCTGCGGATCCTCGACATATCCCTGCCGCGCCACGGCCTGCTTGGTGGGGCTGTCGCGATCCCACCGGATGCCCCGCACGTTCCCGAACTCGTGCCGCTTCAGCAGCACCCGGTACGGCCCGTACCGCCAGCCGGGCGAGCCGTTCAGATCGTCCCGGATGACCAGCGGCTCGTCCTCGAAGACCCGGTCGATCCACGTCGCCAGCACGTCGAACGCGCTGACCCCGTACGACCGTTCCGTGAACCCCGCCGCCCGGCTCAGGGAGCCCAGGACGGCCAGCGTCGCGTCCCGGTGGGCGTCCCGCAGCGCATGCAGGAAACCGGCCGCCAGGAGCTCGTCCCAAACAACCCTGTCCTCAGCCACCCGCCCACTCTAGGCAGTGGCACCGACATTACGAGCAGCCCTCGAACTGGGGCACCTCTTCGACCAGCTCGATCCCGCTCTTCCCGAACCACTTGCGCAGCAGTTGCCCGGCCGTCCCGTCCTGATACATGGTGGTGAGCGCCCGGTTCACCGCCTCGCACTCGTCGACGTCGCCTTTCCGCAGCCCGACCCCGTACCGCTCGTCGGTGAACGGCGCATTCACGATCTCCAGATCCTCGGCCGCGAACCCGGCCAGGACCAGATCCCCCGTGGAAACCGCGTCGACAACCCCACCGCGCAACTTGGCCACACAGTCGCTGTAGGACGACCCCGGAACAAGCCTCGCGGGAATGCTCAGCCCTTTGACCACCCGCTCAGTGGAAACCGACCCGCTGGCCTGGCACATCCGCCGCCCCGCCAGGTCACGCACACCCCGAATCCGGGTCTCCCCGCGCCGCACCATGACGTCCTGGTGCGCCACGTAGTAGGGCCCGCCGAACGTGACGAGCTTCGCCCGATCCGGTGTGATCGAGTACGAGGCGAGGACCAGATCAACCTGGTGCCTGTTCAGCTTCCGCTCCCGGTCGTCCGACCTGACCTCCCGGAACTCCACCCGCGAGGCCCCCATATGCCGGGCGATGTACGTCCCCACATCGACCTCGAACCCCCGGAAGACGCCGCCTTCCCTGAACCCGAGCCCAGGCTGGTCGGCCTTAACCCCGACCACGACGACATCGCCGCCCGGAACAGAAGCCCGCGCAGCCGAACACCCCACGAGCCCGACACACACCAAAACCGCCAAAACAGCACGCACGAGCCACAACTACCGCCACAACCTGGTCACCAGATGAACACGAGATGACTTAACCGCCGCCAACAGGCGTCCCTATGGCCGATGCTTGCTGGCCCAGTTGATGGATAGCCCTCTTCCAGCACTTTGAAGGGGGTACCGAGTCTCGTGCGACCAGGCAGCGCAACCAGGCCGAGGCGATCGAGAAGTCTGCTGTATGAGTCGGTGGCCGCGTGATGGAACTCATCAACGATGACCACGGTCGAAGCGATCGAGTGAAAAGTGCGAAGAGTTCCTTGGCGAGCCTCTCGTGGACCCCGGTGGGCAGGCTCAGGGCATGCGTTTACGGTAGGGGGCGGAGATCTACGCAGCCGGGTCTGCGGTGGCGGTTTGGCGGCTGGGGTTCTTGGGCGTCTCTGGGTGGTGTGGTGGGCTGGTGTGTCACTCTGAGTGGGTGGTTGAACCGGTTTCGTCCAGAGGTCGTTCGCGGTTGGCACTAGTGCTTGTGCCGGGTTTCGTTGTCCTTCTTGGTGGGTGCGGGGCGATGGCTGGGTGGCAGTTGGGGGTCTTCAACTCGGATGGGCGGTTCGAGGACGTTGATGCCTGCCGGATCTTGCCCGATGCGGCGACGCTCGCGCCCTTGGTGAGCAATGGTGCGCGGGAACCAGGGGATTCCGAGCCGCGGGGGTTTCTCGGGCTGGGTGGTGATGCTCATTCGGAGTGCAAGTGGAGCAGTGTTCCGAGAGGGGTCGACCGTCCGTTCCGGACGGTTCGGGTGTTCGCCGAGACCGCGCATGCGAGCCCGGAGGGTAGCGGGCCGGAGCGTGCGGAGGAGCGTTTGGTGCGCTGGTATGAGAATCGGGTTCGGCGCGGTTCGGAGGTGGCTGTGGTTGATGGCGGGATGAAGATTTACGGCACCACCGATAGGGCGTCGTATGTGATTGTGTTTGCTCAGATTAAGGTTTTTGACATTCACGCCAAGTTTCGGATCTCGAACGTGGTCGTGGATGTGTCGGCTCGTACGCATACGGAGCCGGGGGAGAAGGAGCGGGCGCAGGTGGTTGGTCTGGCTAAGGAAGTTGCCGGTCGGTTGAGGGCCCTCGACTGACGTTGATTCGGGCCAGGGCTGTGGTGGCTGTGGACTGGTAGGTGCGGTCGGTAGCGATTCTGTCCGTGCTGGGTCCGGCTGCTAGTACGCGTGGGCTCTCGGCGATTTCGCGGATGGGTGGGGTGGCGGCTGCTGCGGCCGGGCCGATTTCGGCTAGGCAGTGGAGTGCGAGCATCCCGGCGGGGGTCGCGGCTACGGCGTTCACCAGGTGCGGGAGCGTTCTTTCGGTGTCGCTTGTTATCCGGTGGACG
>NZ_SMJX01000275.1 GCF_004348535.1 Actinomadura sp. KC216 | reverse complement strand
TGCAGGACGCGGTCAACAAGGGCCATTCCACGATCACGTTCGGGCTGAAGGCCTACAACGAGTCGTCGATGTCGTGGTGGAAGCGGTTCGCCGACGACGCCTACCTGCGGGTCCAGTACAACAACCCCCCGGAGCAGCCCAAGACCGACAGGATGTACGCCGACCCGGGCACCGCGTGCCTGCCCAGCGGGCAGGCCAAGTCGGTCAACGACTTCTCCAGGTTGTACGCCTACCTCGAGGACCGCGACGCCGAGGACGCCAACAAGGTGTACGCCCAGTTCACGCTGCACTGGGCGAACAAACCTGACGGGTCGGACTGGGGTGAGAAGTGGACGTCGGGGTTGATCGGCCCGAAGACCACGGGCAGCAAGTTCGATGTGGAGGTGCCGCACACGATCCCGGTCGGGACCAAGATCGGTTGGGGAGTGCGGGCCTGGGACGGCGAGCAGTACAGCGCCTGGAGCTACTCCGGCGCGCAGACCGGCTGCTACTTCTTCTACGACCCGGCGATTCCGGGAGAGCCGACCGTCACCTCGCAGGAGTACCCGGAGGGCGGCGAATGGCGCGGCGGTGTCGGGGACGCCGGACGGTTCGTCATCTCCGACTCGGCGGGGGTCGCCAGCCGGTATGAGCTGACCCTGAACAGTGTTCCGATCAGAACGCTCACCACCACCAATGGGGCGGCGCAGGTGGCGGGTCTGGCACCGACCCGATCGGGGCCGAACGTCCTGGAGGTCGAGGCGTTCTCGGCCGGAGGCCAGAAGGGCGCCAGCGTCTCCTACGAGTTCCTGGTGAATGCGGGGGCCGACCCGGTAGCGCGGTTCACCCTGAACGAGGGCGTCGGAGCCAATGCGGTGACCTCGACCGGTCCGGGGCTTGCGGCGACGGTGGCGGGGTCGGCGACTCTGGGTGGTGAGGGCAAGCACGGGACCGGGCTGTCGATGGACGGCGTTTACGGCTTCGTGGAGAGCACTCTTCCGCTGGTCGACCCGACCAAGAGTTTCACGGTGTCGGCCTGGGCCAAGCCGACCCGGTACGGAATGGTGAACGTCCTGGCGCAGAACTCGACGTTCCAGAGCGCCTTCCAGCTGGGAATCGATCCGGCGGGGATGCCGGAGTTCAAGAAGCCCGCCACCGACACCGACGGCGGTGGCGGAGCCTGGTCCAAGGCCACGGACGACACCCCGCTTCCCCTCGGGGAATGGAGCCATCTGACCGGCGTGTACGACCAGAGCGCCGCACAACTGCGACTTTATGTGAACGGGCAGTTGCAGGCCACCGTGGCCGCGGGCGCACCGTTGGTGTCACACGGCGCGTTCGAGATCGGCCGGAGCCTCTACAACCGGGCTTTCGGGAACTATTGGCCCGGCTCCATCGACGACGTTCAGGTGTTCACCCAGGCGCTGTTCGGCGAGCAGGTCCAGCAACTCCTCGATGGTGCGGCCCCGGCGGGGGCGGACAAGGCCGCGCATTGGAACATGGACGAGCCGGCGGGCAAGATGCGGGTGTACAGCCCCATGGATCCGTGGCAGGCGAGCCTGCACGGCGCGGCGACGCTCGGTGCCCCGGGGCAGGCGGGCAGCGCACTGCGGCTCGACGACACCACCCAGGCGCACGCCGGGACCGACCGTCCCGTCATCAACACCATCCGCAGTTTCGCGGTATCGGCATGGGTCCGTCTGGAAAAGGGGGACCGCACCAGGACGGTCCTCAGCCAGGACGGCGAGCGCAGGAGCGGTTTCTACCTCAAATATGATGCCGCCTATCAGAAGTGGGCCTTCTCCAGGGTCAAGGTCGATAACGGTGATGACACCACCGCCTATCAGGCGTTCTCGAAAGAGCCCGCAATCCTGAACTCCTGGACCCACCTGGTAGGGGTGTACAACCAGCACTCTGGAAAACTGCAGATCTTTGTGAACGGCGAGCCCGGGACGGAGAGCCCGCAGGTCGCCTCGTCCTGGCTTGCCGCGGGCGGATTCCAGATCGGCCGGAGCAAGTGGGCCGGAATGCAGGCCGACCACTGGCCCGGCGTGATCGACGACGTGCGCGTCTACGACCGGATTCTCGGCGACCGGGAGGTCGAGGAGCTGGTCGTCCAGCATCCGGTGCTCAGGGCGCGGTGGGTGCTGAACCAGGCGCCGGTGGGCGAGGCGTTCGAGGGGCCTGCGGGCTCGCCCGGGCTGGCTCTGCACAATGGCGCGGCGATCGTCGACGGCGCCGGGATCGGCTTGGACGCGGTGGCCGGTCTGCAGCTCAACTCGGCAACCAAGGCGTTCGCCGAGAGTGCGGCGAAGGTCGTGGAGACCGATCAGAGTTTCACGCTCGCGGGCTGGGTCCGGCCGCCCGTCGGTGGACGTCCTCAGCAGCCGGTGACCGTGTTCTCCCAGGCCGGTGCGAATACCGATGTGTTCCAGCTGCGGTACGTCCCCGGCGCGGACCCGGCCCTGCAGGGGAGCTGGCAGATCCAGATGCGCAATGCCGACGACCAGGCGGCCGCACCGATCACCGCCGTCCACGGCGATTTCGATGAGCACGGCTGGATGCACCTGGCGGTGGTGTACGACGCGCTCCGCGACCGCGTGAGCCTGTACGTCAACGCTGAGCTGTACCAGACCAGCGACGGTGTCTCGCAGGTCGGTCAGGTCCAGGGCTTCAAGACCCCGGGCAGCCTGCTCCAGGTCGGGCGCACGAAGTTCGGAGCCACCGACGGCAACGGTACGGAGTTCTGGCCCGACGCCCTCGACGACATCTGGGTGTACCAGGGCGCCTTGACCCCGGAACAGATCGCCCGCCTGGCCATCAACGACGACATACCAACCGACGCCGGCCCGTAGCCCGGCACCCGTCCCTGCACTTGACCCGCTGGATCCGTGATCGGCCCTTGCCCAGGGCGATCGGCGATGGAGGATGTCGTGAACGCTGGCCGGAAGGTATCTGGTCGGGCCTCTCGCAAGGCGCTGGTGCTGGACCCAGGCAGGGGCCTGCCTACGATCGCGGCCGTGACGGCGGTTGTCATGGCACTCGGGCTGATGTCGGCGCCGCGCGCGCTCGCCGAGCCGCCGAACCTCGGCCGTCCTACGGTGGACGACCGGCAGGAGCCCGTCGCGGGCCGGAACCTGAAGGTCAAGCCCCGCAAGACCGACACGGCCGTCGCCAACCCCGGCCCGGCGGCCCGCGCGGCCTGGCCGGCGCCCGGCAGCGCCGAAGTCGGCGCCGCCGCCGGTGGACGGAAGGCGGGCGCTCTCCCCATCGAGATCCTTGAGGCGCCCGGCCGGGAACGCGCACCCGGCGGCGTCGAGCCGGCCGGCCGGGTACGGGTTCAGCTACTAGATCGTGGCGCCACGCGAGCCGCCGGGGTGGACGGGCTGGCGTTCACCGTCGCCCGCACCGACGCCACCGTCCCGGGACGCGTCCGGCTACGGCTCGACTATTCCAAGTTCGAGCAGGCGTTCGGCGGCGCCTACGGTGCGCGGCTGCGGCTCATGACAATGCCGCAATGCGCCCTGACCACCCCGTCCCGGCCTGCCTGCCGCACGCCCATTCCGCTGGACGCGGTCAACAACGGCAAGGCGAAGACACTCACTGCGGAAGTGGAAGCAACACCGGCATCCGCCTCGACGTCGGGCAGTGCGACGCTGCTCGTCGCCGCTGCCGGTTCCGAAAGTTCCCAAGGCGATTACAAGGCCACGTCCCTGGAGGCGTCGGCCACGTGGAACGCCGGCGGAAACACCGGTAACTTCACCTGGTCGTATCCGATGCGCGTGCCACCCGTTCCCAGCGGGCTGACCCCGAAGGTCGCGCTCTCCTACTCCTCGGCGAGCGTGGACGGCAAGACCGCCAATACCAATGGCCAGCCGTCCTGGGTCGGTGAGGGTTTCGACTTGTGGCCCGGCTTCATCGAGCGGAGCTACAAGTCCTGCGAGGACGACGGCGCGCCCAAGGACGAGTGGGGGAACTCGCCCGGGGACGAATGCTGGGGCTACGACAACGCGACCGTGACCTGGAACGGTAAGGGCGGGGAACTGATCAAGGCCGCCGACGGCTCCTGGCGGATGAAGGGCGACGACGGCACCAAATTCGAGAAGCTCGCCAGCTCGTCCACCTCAAACGGTGACGACAACGGCGAGTACTGGAAGGTCACCACCACCGACGGCACCCAGTACTACTTCGGCCTCAACCGCCTTCCCGGCTGGACGACCGGAAAGCCGGAGACCAATTCGACGTGGACGACCCCGGTATTCGGCGACGACACCGACGAACCCTGCCATGACTCCACCTTCGCCGGATCCTGGTGCCAGCAGGCCTATCGCTGGAATCTCGACTACGTCGTCGACGCTGCGGGCAACGCCATCAATTACACCTACGGCAAGGAGATCAACCACTACGGCCGCAACCTCAAGGTCGGGGACGAGACCCCCTATGTCCGCGGAGGTTACCTCAAGACGATCTCCTACGGTCTCCGCAAGGACGCGCTGTTCGCCAAGCCGCCCGCACAGGTCGTCTTCACCACCTCCGAGCGCTGTATCCCGGACGCGACCTTCGACTGCGCCCCGTCCAAGATCGGCGCCAATCCGGACCGCTGGTGGGACGTCCCGTGGGACCTGAACTGCAATTCCGGCCAGGAGTGCAAGGACGACCACGGAACGATCTCGCCGACGTTCTGGTCCCGCATGCGCCTGACGAAGGTCACCACCCAGATCCTCACCCCGGACGGGTCGGCCTACCGGCCGGTGGATTCATGGTCGATGGACCACGAATGGAAATTCGCCGACGTCGAGCGGGACCTCGTCCTGAAGGAGATCACCCACACCGGTCACGCCGCGACCGATGGGGGCGGCACCGTCACGCTGCCGAAGGTCACGTTCAACCACATCCAGCGGCCGAACCGGCTCGACAAGAGCGGCGACGACATCCTGGCCTACATCCGTTACCGGCTCGGCGCCATTTACGACGAGTCCGGCGGCCAGATCGACATCTCCTACTCCGAGACCGACTGCTCGCTCAGCAACCTGCCGACCCCCGAAACCAACACGACCCGCTGCATGCCGGTGATCTGGACACCGCCGGGCCGCGAAGACCCGATCACCGACTGGTTCCACAAATATGTCGTCACGTCCGTCATCCAGACCGACCGCACCGGTCTGTCCCCGGACATGGCCACCAAGTACGAGTACGTGGGCGGCGCCGCCTGGCATTTCGATGACGACGACGGCCTGACCAAGGAAAAGGACAAGACCTGGTCGCAGTGGCGCGGCTACGGCCACGTCCGCACCTTCACCGGTAACTACACCAATCCGTCCACCCAGTCCGACGCCTATTTCATGCGCGGCATGGACGGGGACCGCCAGACCACGTCCGGCGGGGAGAAGAACGTCTCCGTCTCCGACGGGGAGGGCGGCACCCACCCCGATCACGACGCGCTGTCCGGGTTCACGCTGAGGACCGTCCAGTACACGGGGCCCGGCGGCGCTGTCCACGCCAAGACCGTCAACACCCCGTGGCGGCTGCAGACCGCCTCCCGGTCCCGCTCCTGGGGCACCACTACCGCGAACCTGGTCACCGTCGACACGACCCGCACCTGGACTGCCAAGGACGGCGGCGGCTGGACTGAGACCAAGACGGACAACACCTACGCCGACACGGGCCCGGGTGCGGGCCGGGTCACCGAGGTGAACGACCTCGGAGACACCTCCACCAGCGCCGACGACAAATGCACCCGCACCAGCTATGCCGACAACGACGACGCCTGGATGGTGAGCTTCCCGTCCCGGGTGGAGACCGTTTCGGTCGCCTGCACTGTCACCCCGAACCGTCCCGCTCACGTCGTGACCGACACGCGCGCCTACTACGACAACGCCGGGTTCGGTGGAGCCCCGACCAAGGGCGACGTCACCAAGGCGGAGAAGCTCGCCGGTTACACGGGGACGACGCCGGAGTACGTGACCGAGTCCAGCAACGTCTACGACTCCTTCGGCCGCGTCACCCAGGCCAAGGACGCGCTGGGCGCCACCACAACCACCACCTACACCGACACCCAGGGCCTGACCACGAGGAAGCAGACGACCACACCACCGGCGACCGCCGGGAACGCCGCCACGGCGTTGACGACCATCGAGGAACTGGATCCCGCGTGGGGGCTGCCGACCCGCACCACCAACGCGAACGGCCTGAGCACGGACCTGGTCTACGACGGGCTCGGACGGCTGCGCAAGGTGTGGCTGCCCGACCGCGACAAGGTCAACGGCGATGATCCCAGCTACGAACACGAGTACCGGTTCACCGAGGGCAAGATCGTCGCGGTCACGTCCAAGGCCATCGTCGCGGGACAGCTGCGCGTCACCGGCATCGAACTGAGGGACGGATGGCTCCGGCCCCGCCAGACGCAGGCGCCCGCAAGCGCGCCGTTGCGGCTGATCAGCGACACCTTCTACGACGACCGTGGCCAGGTCGTCAAGACCTACGCTCCCTACCCGGCCTCGGGCCCACCAGAACCGGAACTTTTCGGCATCGGTACTCCCGGCGCCGTGGAGTCACAGACCCGCACCGAATACGACGGGCTGGGTCGCAAGACCGTCGAGAAACTGACGAAGGGCAATGGCTCTCAGCCCGAACAGGAACTGTGGCGCACCACCTACGCCTACGGCGGCGGCAACCGCGTGTCCATCACCCCGCCCGAGGGCGGCACCCCCAGCGCGACGCTGACGAATGCCCACGGCAAGGTGATCGAACGCCGCCAGTACAAGGCCGCCACCCCGACCGGTGAGTTCGACGCGACCCGCTACACCTACACCCCCGCCGGGGAGATCGCCTCGGTCACCGACCCGTCCGGCAACACCTTCACCACCACCTACGACCTGCGCGGACGCAAGACCGAGACCACCGACCCCGACAAGGGCACCGCCACGTTCGCCTATGACGACCTCGACCGGGTCATCTCCACCACCAATGCCCGCGGCAAGAAGGTCTTCACCACCTACGACGGTCTGGGCCGCAAGACCGCCACCCGCGAGGGGGCATCGGACGGGCCACTGCTGACGTCCTTCACCTATGACACCGCTACGCGCGGGAAAGGCCTCGCGGCCAGCACGACCCGTCATCACAACGGCGCCCAGTACACCAGCAGAGTTCCCGAATACGACGTGCTGGGACGTGTCCGCAGCGCCACGGTCACCATTCCGCAAGCCGAAGGTCCGCTCGCCGGGACCTATTCCACGGTCTCCGCGTACAACAGCGACGGAACCCTGCAAACCTTCAGGCCACCTACCGCCGGTGGACTGCCCTACGAATCCCTCACGCCCACCTATGACGCACTCGCCCGTCCCACCCGGCTGACCAGCAATCTCGGCACGTACATCGACAATGTCACCTACCGCGACACCGGCGAGGTCCAGCTGATGGACTTCGGTCCGGTCGGCAAGCGAGCCTTCCTTCCACTACGAGTACGGCACCCGGCGCCTCGAACGCGCCAACACCTCCCGCGAAGGCATCAACGGTTACGCCCGCAGTGCGTTCTACCACTACTCCGACGCCGGGACGGTCACATCCATCACCGATACCTCCGACGACGGCGTCGACAACCAGTGCTTCACCTACGACCACCTCCAGCGCCTCACCCAGGCGTGGACGCAAGGCACCACCAACGCCTGCGCCGCTTCCCCAACCGCCGCGCTGATCGGCGGCCCGGCCCCGTACTGGCACACCTTCACCTATGACAAGGCCGGTAATCGCACCGGCGAGACCCGCCACGGCATCGGCGGCGGCGCCGACACCGTCCGCACCTTCACCTACGCACCACCTGGGCAGGGCAACCGCCTCAATCAGCTCACCCAGACGGGGCCCGCCGGCCAGCGCACGGACGGCTACACCTACGACGCGACCGGCAACACCACCGCCATCCAGACCACCGACGGCAGCCCCGCCCCCAGCACCCAGACCTTCGACTGGAACACCGAAGGCGAGCTGACCAAGGTCACGGAGAACGGTAACGACACCACCTTCATCTACGACGCCGAGGGCAACCGCCTGATTCGCAAGGACCCCGGCGGCGCCACTCTCTACCTGCCGGGCGGCACCGAGCTCCGCGCCCTCAACGGCGCCTCCACCGCGACCGGCACCCGCTACTACGACTTCGCAGGCCAGACCGTCGCGATGCGCACGTCCAACGGCTCCGTCACCTACCTGACAGGCGACCACCAGGGCACCGCCCAGGTCGCCATCGACGCGGCCACCTTGGCGAGCACCGTTCGCCGCTTCACGCCCTTCGGCTCCATCCGAGGCATGGACGAAGACGCCACGTGGCCGAACGACAAGGGCTTCGTCGGCGGCACCCAAGATCCCACCGGCCTCACTCACCTGGGCGCCCGCGAATACGACCCCGAGGCCGGTCGCTTCATCTCCGTCGACCCTGTCCTGGACCCGGCCGACCCTCAGCAGATGAACGGCTACGCCTATGCCAACAACAACCCCGTGACGCATGCCGACCCTGACGGCCAGTGCCCGCCCGACATCTGCGGCAAGGGCGTCATGAACGTCGGCCACAGCAAACCGGCCAAACACGGCGGCTGCGGGCGCGACTGTTGGGGTCCTCCCAGGAAATTCCTCTCGTCGCCAAACAAGCCGGTGACTTTCCGTTGGGGCGACACTGACGTTCGCGCACGGAACTCCATCGCGTACGTGGCCGGTGTTCAGCGGATGTTGCGGTACGTGTACATGAAGTACGCGGGCACTGGCGGTCCGTTGGATCCCGAGCTCATGCCGGCCTGCGCCAGCGACGGCACAGCCTGCTTCCCCGGAGACCTAGGAAGAATCGGCAATTTCGGGCAACTTCTCTGCAAGATGAGCGGCTTCAGCTGCAAACGCATGTCCGGCGGGGAGTTCTTCAGCTACGGGATGAACAACTTCGTCGAGCTCGGCGGCTTTGGCTTTGGACGAGACGGAGGAGGGAGCAGTCCCGCAGGTGCCGGTGCCGGGGGGCAGGGCAAGGGTGCCGGCGGTAAACGATCCAAGGGTTGCAGCAGTTTCGTTCCCGGCACGACGGTTCTCATGGCCAACGGCGAGAAGAAGCCGATCGAGGATGTCAAGGTCGGCGACAAGGTACTTGCCACCGACCCCGAGACGGGTGAAACCACCGCTCAACCCGTCCTCGGCACGATCACCAGCAAGGGCGACAAGCACCTCGTCCAGATCACGGTCGACCGCCATGTCGCCTTCGCGCCCTTGAAGTCCGAGGATCGCGGCTCGGGCAAGGCCCACATCGACAAGTCCGGCGTCGTCATAGCCACCGACGCCCACCCCTTCTGGGCCGCCGGTGACATCGGGGCCTGGGTGAAGGCCGCCGATCTCAAGCCGGGCATGTGGCTCCGCACCAGCGCCAGCACCTACGTCCAGGTCACCGCACTGAAGCACTGGTCCATCCGTCACCAGCGCGTTCACAACCTCACGATCGACCGTCTGCAGACCTACCATGTGAACGTCGGGTCCACGCCGGTCCTCGTCCATAACGACAGATGTGATTTCACCGATGTCGGCACCCCGAGCGATGTGATCGTTATCGGGAATCGGGAGGACACCGACGCCTACTTGAACGAGCCGGGCCATCTAGTGCTGAAGGTCCCTGACCCGGATTGGAGCCTAGCCCGCAACCTGGCCTGGATCAGGCGAGGTGCCGCCGCCCGGCGCACATACCGCCTGGTCAGCCCCCTCAACAGAGAAAATCTTTGGGATAACGGAAGAGGAGAGCCAAGGGTGTATGCGGAGGAGATCGCTGAGCTGCGGAATCAGGGATATCGTCTGTCACCGGACCATCGATTCATGCTGCCGCCCCCTTAGAAGGTGCCATGAATGCAACACCGGAAGAGATGGAAAGGTACCTGCGTGTCGATCCGGAAACGGAGTACTTCCAGGCTCCGATCCCGTCGGCTCACGATGAGGAGATCGCGCGGATCTGCCGGGGTCTGAACACACCGGATGACTACGAGAGTGCGAGGAGGCGGCTGGCTCATCTCGGAGAGACCCTCCTGGTGCTGTTCGCCGAGCGAATGGCCGTACTCGCGGTCAGGAAGAGGGAGGAGGAATGGCTCCTCCTGGGGCTCCGTGCTTCGGCGCTGGCGAGCAAGATCGACGACATTCGCATAGTCTTGGCCGAGCTTTCGCTGCTCTGGCACAGTGCCGGGTTGATCGGCCTGTCTCCAGAGTCACCGTTCGGGCGGGTTGCTCGGGAGGCCGGCGCTTTCGGCGAGGTGCTCACTGGTTTCGCTGGACGCGAGCCCGAGCTTCAGAGCATCTCCGAGATGTTGTACTCGACTCGTGGGGAGGGCGAGAACTTCACCTATCACCGCGACTGGTGATCGAGCTACGTGTCCATTCAAGCGGCATCGTGCAGAAAGGCTGAACTTCCGTCAGGCCGGCCGCTGAGGTCAGCGCGTCCACGATCTCACCATCACAGGCCCCACACGGCCGGTGCGAATCGTGTCGACGCCGGGAGCCGCCGGGCGAGAACGGCTGGCCTCTGGATCGGTATGGTGGGAAGCCACGGCCGGGCCGGGGGGCTGGGATTTGGGATATCAGCTTGCGCGGATACGATCTGGTTATCGTGATGGCTCGACCTGATGGGATGGGCTGATGGATCTTTGGTTCGGTGACTGGGGATCGATCTGTGAGATATGAGGAATTCAAGGGGCGGAGAGTTCAAGTTATTGACTTTGATGATGTTGGTGGCGAACGTGTTTTGGAGTTTGTTGATTCATTGACTGAGTCGGCTGGGGCGGCGCTCGCTGTTTACAGCCGTTCGAGTGAGTGGACGGATGCGCAGGTGAGCATCAATCCGGAAGTCGACGGTGTGTGCGTCGAGTTCATGGAATGGGCGTTGGGTGTCGCGCGACGCATCATTTCGTCACCGGATGTGTGAGCTGGAGAATTGGTTACCCCTTGCCCGGTTCCGCGTATCCGCCGTCGCGGGCTCCGCGACGGCTGTGCGTGGCGGGGCGCGGGT
>NZ_SMJX01000274.1 GCF_004348535.1 Actinomadura sp. KC216 | reverse complement strand
CGACCCGCCCGTCCCTGATCACGCGGCGGGGGCTCCGGTGCGCCGCGCGCCCTCCGGCCAGATGACGTGCACGGTCATATGACGCCTGCGGGCGTACTCGACGATCTCGGCGCCACGACCGCAGTGGAATTGCGCTCGAATCAGCCCCGAAAGAATGGATAGCATGTTCACGGCAGACATTATCCCCTTGGGGGATTTCCACTAACCTCCGCATTGGAAATTTGCGTGCGACGTTACAAACTCCTCCGTACTGTCCCTGCTCAGCTCCTCAACATGCTTCTAGTGCGGACAGGGCCGCACCGTCCTATCATTGCGCGGGACCTGATCAGGGTTTCCTGTGCCGGGCTACCGTCCGTGGAACCCCTCCGACTCGACACGTGACCTACGTGCGGTTTCGATGCGGCACCTCTATAAGGACGGCGGTCGGCGTCCGACTGCCCTGCTCACTGGTGACTTCGGCTGGCATGGAAAGCATGAGCATCTTCGAAGAAGAAGACGCGCCAGAACTCGCCGATCTGCGGCAACTGACTTCGGAGGAACTGCTCGCTAAGCCGCTACCGCGTGCATCATCGCGAGGCTGACCCGAACACACGAGAGGAACGTGGAGGGTTCAGTGACCGACGGGGTCGCCGTATTCGCTCCTTCATCTGATATCTCTTTGCGGTAGCCATGTCTCTGTCGACACCGTTTTGAGAATGCATGCTCAAGGTCCACAGCAGATGTGACCTCGCTTGTGACCACTGCTATGTGTTCGAGCAGGGCGGCCAGAGTTGGCGGAGGCGTCCAGCCATGATGTCCGTGACCACCATGGAGCGCACGGCGGAACGCATCGCCGACCACGTGCGCCGTCACGGCTTGGCGCGGGCGAGTCTGATCCTGCACGGCGGTGAGTCTTGGATGCGATCAACACGATTCAAGAGTCGGCGACGCTGACCGGAATCGGCGAACAGTCCTCCTCACGATGCGCCGGGCGTTCACGGCGATGGTCATTGAGGTTCAAGGTTGTCCAGTAATGTTATCCAATATTTCGCGAACCTCGCTCGCCTTTGCATTCCCCAGTAGTTCGTACATTGTCAAAGACTCTGATAGGGCCGCGTACGCCATGTGGGTGTCATCGAGTGCACGGAAGGCCGATCCGAGGCCCAGCAGGCTTGTTGCGAGGCCAAGCTTGTCATCGATCCTTCGCCTGACGTCAATTGATTTCTGAAACCAGGTGACCGCCGCAGGGAATTTCTTCTGACTGCGAGCGAGTTCACCTAGTTCCTGTAGCGCATCGCCTTCGGACTGGAGGTCGACGCCGTGGGCAGCGTTGACCGCGGCGTGGTACAGCCGAGATGCCTCATCGTTATCGCCGAGGCCGCGGTGAATCGAGCCGATCAGTCTCAATTCGATAGACTCGCTCCGTTGATCATGGAGACTCCTGAACAACCTCAAAGACTCGTTGGCGTGGTCGAGGGCCTCCTCGTATCGCTCGAGTTGGACCAGGGTGTTGGCAACATTACCCAGATTGATGGCCTGCCCTTGAGTATCGTTGATCTCCATGCAAACGCTGAGTGCGCGCTGAAAGCGCCCTAGGGCGTCAGGTGCTCGTCCGAGTGCGAGTTCAGCACCGCCGACGCAGGTCTCGCCCCACGCCTCGGCATAGCGATCGCCGGCCCGCCGAGCCGCGTCAACAGCCACCAGGGCGGTTCTGTGGCGGTTTACTGGATGGGAATTCAGAATGAAGAAATATGTCAGAGCGATCGGCAGTTTCCATCCGATCTCCTCGAACCCCAGAAGCACGGATTGATCGATGGCGGCGATGAGATTGAGTCTCTCCGCCTCGCACCATGAGAGGGCGCTCTGCGGATTGTCGAAGGTCTTGGCCCATCGCGAAGGCGCGGCTAGCACGTGCCGGCGCTGGGGCGCGATGACATGGTCGACATTGTCTGCGGTACGCAGGTAGAAGCTGAGCACTCGATGAGCTGCGGCTTTGCGGCTGACAGCGCTCTCTTCGGCGTTGAGCCGCTCTATGGCATAAGCCTTGACAAGATCATGGAACTGGTAACGGTCGGCACTTGCCTTTTCCAGGAGATTTTCGTTCATGAGAAGCGATAGGAGCTGGCGAGCTTCCATCACGCCGACACCGGCTACGGCTGCCGCTGCTTCGACGGAGAAGTCGGCGCCTTTCAGAAGTCCGGTCAGGCGGAACATTCGCGCGGCATCGGGCGCGAGGAAGTCATAGGCCCGCGAGAACACGTTTTCTGGCACTGACATGCTTTCCTGATATCCGGTAGGGAACGTTAGGCGTTGTTTCTGATCTCTGGGCTCTCCGATGAGGTCTTCGATAAACTCTCCGTCCTGCCCTCGGATGTACTCGGCTATTATTCTCAGAGTCAACGGCAAGAATCCGCATTGTCGCGCTAAGATCGTCATCGAATCGTGGTGCAGGGAATTATCTCTATCGGCGACGGCTTGCAGAAGGGCTAGCGCATCGGACTCAGTAAGCGGTTTCAGAACAATCAGTTCTGCGCCATCTTGGGCGATCAGAGGTTTTAGCCTGCTACGGCTCGTTACCAGAACCATGCAATTTCCGGAGGATGGCAAGATTGGTCGGACTTGAGTTGCGGTTCTGACGTTATCCAGGATGATGAGCATCCGTCGTCCGCTAATCTCCGACCGAAACGCCGCCGCCATCGCATCGGGATCACGGGGGATCCGTTCAGGAGCAAGGCCCAAAGCTCGCAGAAAGTTGTCCAGCACGTCTTCGACTGCGATAGAAGTGCCAGGGGCGTATCCGTGGAGATTTGCGTAGAACTGCCCGTCAGGAAAATGATCCTTATTTTGGTGTCCCCAGTGAACGGCTAAGGCGGTCTTCCCCACTCCGCCGAGCCCGGACACCACGACGAGGTCGGCGGTACTGCGGCGTAGGTCGTCCAGTTTCGAGCGTTCAACCTCGCGGTCTGTAAAATGGCGCGCTTGGCGGGGCAACTGGCGCGGTATCGGGCGTTCTTGTGAAATGTGTACAGAACCGTTGTCAGTGCTGTGTCCTGCGGTGTTACCGGGTCCAGCGGGTGGCCCAATACTCTGTTGATCGAGAGAATTATCCTGGCGGCCGATCCAAACGTTGATACTTTCCGCGGTCATCGCCGCCGTCAGGGAAATTATCAGCCACATCAGGTTCCACGTGCCACCATTGAGGATTTGGTTTATCGCCACGCCGACCGCCACCGTCCCCGTGGCTGCAGACGTCGCCCTGGCCGCCCGACGAAACCTTCTCATTCAATCTCCACCTGCATTGATCCGCCTAACCGGACATTATAATGGAAGATCAATTCTCTGTGGAGGAGAACTGTGGGCCGAACCTGGTTTCATAAGTGCTCTCGACGTCGCTCCAACCTCGTGAACTGTCGTTGGCGAGGAGCTGCCGGAGATTCGGAACACGGGCCGCAGCAGCAACAAGTCGATCCGGGTGCACCCGCTCGTCCAGGCCGTGATCCGGCACGGGCTCGACCCGGAGCTGACCGAGACGACCTGCCACGACGTGCACAAGATCCTGCTGGGCGCGCGGCCGAGCCACGGCGACACCGACGATCCGAGCAACTGGCCGAACCTGGAGGAGATCCTCCCGCATGTGAAGCCGTCCAACGCGGCGAGCTGCGACGACGAGGACGTCCGCCAGATGCTCACCGACCTCGTCCGCTACCAGTGGAAGCGCGGCGTGTTCGACAGCGCGATGGCGGCCGGGCAGGAGCTGGTCGCCGAGTGGAGCGGCAAGCTCGGCGAGGACCACTGGCAGTGGCTGTTCCTGCGCTCGCAGATCGCCAACGTGCTGCGCTCGCAGGGCAACTTCCAGGAGGCCTACGACCTCGACCAGGACGTCCTGGAACGGCAGCGCAACTCCCCGACGCTCGGCCCGACGCACCCGCACACGCTGATCACCGCGGGCAACCTCGCGGCCGACATGCGGGCGATGGGCGACTACCGCGGCGCGCTCGCCCTCGACCTGCAGACCTACGAGCAGGCGGGCACGCCGTGGGGCGAGGACCACCCGCGCACGCTGATGATCGCGCACAACCTCGCGATCGACTACCGGCTGACCGGCGACTGGGAGAGCGCCTACCGCTACGACACCGACACGCTGCGGATGCGCCGCGCCCAGCTCGGCGAGGACCACCCCTACACGCTGTTCTCCGAGGCGAACGTGGCCCGCGACCTGCGCGAGGCGGGCCGCTACGACGAGTCCGTCGTCCAGCTCCGCGACGTGTACCGGCGGTACGTGGACGTCCTCGGCGACCAGATCCTCGACACGCTGCGGACGGGCAAGAGCCTCGCGGTGTCGCTGCGCCGCGCCGGGCTGCGCGAGGAGGCGCTCGCGCTCGCGGAGGACACCTACGCCCGCTACCAGCGGCATTTCCCCGAGTCGCCGGACACGCTGCCCGCCGACCTGGAGGTCGCGGCGTGCATGGGCGAGCTCGGCGACCTCGTCGGCGCCCGCGACCGGACCCGCGCCATCCTCGCCCGGCACCGGGCGCAGATGGGCGACGAGCACCCCTACACCGTGATGATCGAGAACAATCTCGGCTGCTACCTGCGCTACACCGGCGACATCGAGACGGCCGTCGCGCTCACCGCCAAGACGTCCTCGCTGCTCGTGCGGCTGCTCGGCCCCGCCCATCCGCTGGTGCTGCTCGCGGCCGTCAACCACGCGAACTGCCTCGGCGCCGCCGGGCGCCTGGAGGACGCCGAGGCCCGCGAGCGGGACGCCCTCGCCGGCCTGGTCAGGGTGTACGGCGAGGACCACCCGGACACCTGCTTCTGCCGCGGCAACCTGTCGGTGACGCTGGAGGGCATGGGCCGGACGGCGGAGTCGCGGGAGCTGCGCGAGCGGGCCGTCGCGGGGCTGCTCAGGCTCGGTGAGCAGCGCCCGCATCCGCTGATCGCGGCCGTCCGCGAGGGCCTGCGCGTCGACCGCGACTTCGAGCTGCATCCGGTCTGAGATCCGGGCTACACCCGGTCCGAGAGGGGCGCGGCGGGGCGGGCCAGCCATGACAGGACGTCCGGCAGCACGTTGAACGCGGCGAAATGCGCCGAGCCCGGCTGGACGACGACCGTCGAGGACGGGATCCGGTCGGCCAGCCAGCGCGAGTGCCCGGCCGGGGAGAAGGTGTCGTTCGCGCCGTGCCACAGCATCGTCGGGACGACGATGTCGCCGAGCTCGAACCCCCATGGCGCGCAGAACGCGAGCAGGTCGTCGATCCAGCCGTCGGCGGACGTCCGGAACGCCTCCTGGAACGTCTCCAGCAGGAGCCTGCGCATCCCCGACTCCAGCACGACGCGCCGGTCCGACTGGGTCAGCTCGGCGAACAGGTTCGCGACGTGCTGCGCCGGGTCCGCGCGGATCCGGGCGGCGATCGTCCGCAGCCGGTCCGCGACGAGCGGCCCCTGCCCCCGGACCGCCATGTACTCCCGGGTGTTGGACGCCGTCATCCCCTCGAACCAGTCCAGGCCCTCCGCCTCGGCCGGCGCGAGGCCCACCAGCGCCGCGGCGCGGGTGGCGCGGCCGGGCAGCAGCGCCGCGCACGCCAGCGCGTGCGGGCCGCCGCCGGACCGCCCGAGCACCGCGAACCGCTCCAGGTCGAGGACGTCGGCGAGCAGCCGCACATCGTCCGCGATGTCGGCGACGACGCGCCCCCGCATCCGGCCCGACAGCCCGTAGCCGGGACGGTCGAAGCTGATGAGCCGGATCCCGCGCTGGTACAGGACCATGGGGCGCGGGATGGGGCCGAGCCTGCTGCCGGGCGTGCCGTGCAGGAGGAAGACGGGAAAACCGGTCGGGGCCCCCCATTCCTCCACGGCGAGCTCTCGTCCGTCCGCCGTGGATACGACCCTCGTCAAGACAGTCCTCCGTTCTCCGGATCCCCGGAGTGCACCGGCGCGTAACCGTCCCCCGTCCCCGCTTCTAACTGATCAGCTCCACAGGCGTCAACCCGGGGTGTCACGCTCGCCGCGTGCGGTGGAAAACCCTTGGCGCGCGCCGGTTCTCCACCGTTACGGTGCGCTTGCCGTAAAGGGACGATCTTGTCCGGCGGCGGTCGTCATCCGAGAGAAACGGAGGATTCCCGATGACAACCACACTTGCGCTCTCCAAGGTTCGCAACATCGGGATCATGGCGCACATCGACGCCGGGAAGACGACGACCGCCGAGCGCATCCTGTTCTTCACCGGCGTGTCCCGCCGCATCGGCGAGGTGCACGACGGCGCCGCCGCGCTGGACTTCCTGAAACAGGAGCGCGACCGCGGCATCACGATCACCTCCGCCGCCACGACCTGCCGCTGGACGGCCGACGGCGCCGAGCACACGATCAACCTGATCGACACGCCGGGGCACGTCGACTTCACCATCGAGGTCGAGCGGTGCCTGCGGGTCCTGGACGGCGCCGTGACGGTGTTCGACGGCGTCGCTGGCGTCGAGCCGCAGTCGGAGACGGTGTGGCGGCAGGCCGACCGGTACGGCGTGCCGCGGATCTGCTTCGTCAACAAGCTCGACCGGGCCGGCGCCGACCTCCGGCGCTGCGTGGAGATGATCCGCGAGCGGCTGGGGGCCGTCCCGCTGGTCATGCAGCTCCCGATCGGGGAGGGGGACGCGTTCGAGGGCGTCGCCGACCTCGTGTCCGGCCGCGCGCACCGCTGGCCGGACGGCGTGCACACGATCGGGGACGTCCCGTCCGGGATGCTCGCGGACGTCGCGCGGGCGCGGGCCGAGCTCATCGAGACGCTGGGCGACCACGACGAGGAGTTCATGGAGCAATACCTGAGCGGCACGGAACCGTCGCAGGCGCAGTTCCACGCGGCGATCCGGCGGCTCACGGTCGCGTCCGCCGTGACGCCCGTGTTCTGCGGCAGCGCGTACAGGAACAAGGGCGTCCAGCCCCTTCTGGACGCGGTCGCGCGCTACCTCCCGTCCCCGCTCGACGCCGCGTCCCCTCCGGACGACGGCGCCCCGCTCGCCGCGCTCGCCTTCAAGATCGTGAGCGACCGGTATCTGGGGCGGCTCACGTTCGTCCGGATCTACTCGGGACGGCTCATGTCCGGCGCCTCGGTGCTGAACAGCGTCAACGGCCGGAAGGAGCGCATCGGCAAGCTCTACCGCGTCCACGCGGGCGATCGGGAGGAGATCGGGTCGGCGGGCGCGGGCGACATCGTCGCGGTCATGGGCCTGAAGCAGACCACGACCGGCGAGACGCTGTGCGCCGAGACGCATCCGGTGGTCCTGGAGTCGATGGACTTCCCGGACCCGGTGATCGAGGTCGCGGTCGAGCTGAGGTCGAAGGCCGACGTGGACAGGCTGGCCGGCGCCATCCGGCACCTGTCGGAAGAGGACCCGTCCTTCAGGGTGCGCGACGACGGCGGCCAGACCGTCATCGGCGGCATGGGCGAGCTGCATCTGGAGATCCTGATCGACCGGATGAAGGAGGAGTACAACGTCGAGGCGAACGTCGGGCGGCCGCGCGTCGCCTACCGCGAGACCGTGCGGAACCGCGTGGACAAGGTCGTCCACCTGCACCGCAAGCAGTCGGGAGGCAAGGGCCAGTACGCGAAGGTGCAGCTCGCCCTCGAACCGATCGGGGACGGGTACGAGTTCGTCAACCGGGTCACCGGCGGGCGGATCCCGAAGGAGTTCATCCCCTCCGTGGACGCGGGCTGCCAGGACGCGATGCAGGCCGGCGTCCTCGAGGGGCACGAGATGACGGGCGTGCGGGTCACCCTGCTGGACGGCGACTTCCACCCCGTCGACTCGTCCGAGCTCGCGTTCCGGATCGCCGGCTCGATGGCGTTCAAGGAGGCCGTCCGCCGCGCGTCCCCGGTGCTGCTCGAACCGGTGATGGCCGTCGAGGTCACCACCCCCGCGGAGCATCTCGGCGCGGTCATCGGCGACCTGAGCGCCCGGCGCGGCCGGGTCGAGGGCGGCGGTGAGCGCGGCGGCGCCCGGGTCGTGCACGCCCTGGTGCCGCTGGCGGAGATGTTCGGCTATGTCGGCGACCTGCGCGGCATGACGTCGGGCCGCGGCGTCTTCACGATGCGGTTCGACTCCTACGCCGAGGTCCCGCCCCCGGTGGCCCAGAAGATCATCGCCGCCGGCTGACCCGGTCCCGGGGGCCGCACCCCCGCGTGCGGCCCCCGGGGACCTGGCGCACAAATCCGCGCGCCGGGATTTGTGGGACGCACGGCCGGACGCGGCGGCGGCGACGGCGCTAGTCTCGGCCGGGTCGGGGCATCCGGTCCCGCCGAGATCCGCGAGGGGAGTCCGCAGGTGTTCGAGTCCGTGCTCGTGGCGAACCGCGGGGAGATCGCCGGGCGGATCGTCCACACCGCCCGCGCCCTGGGCGTGAAGGCCATCGCCGTGCACTCGGACGCCGACGCCGACCTCCCGTTCGTCGCGGAGGCGGACGAGGCCGTCCTCATCGGCCCCGCCGACCCCGTGCGCAGCTACCTCAACGTCCCGGCGATCCTGGAGGCCGCGCACCGGACGAACGCGCAGGCCGTCCACCCCGGGTACGGGTTCCTCGCCGAGGACGCCGAGTTCGCCCGCGCCGTCGCCGCGCGCGGCCTGGTCTGGGTCGGCCCGCCGCCGCTCGCCGTCGCCCGGATGAGCGACAAGATCAACGCCCGGAACCTGATGAAGGAGGCGGGCGTCCCGGTCGCGCCCGGCGTGTGGGAGCCCGTCCCGGACGCCGATACCGCCGTCGAGGAGGCGGAGCGGATCGGCTACCCGGTCATGGTGAAGCCCGCCGCCGGCGGCGGCGGCATCGGCCTCGCCGCCGCCCGCGACGAGGCACGCCTGCGCGCGGCGTACGCGACGGCCCGCGCCCACGCCGAACGGCTCCTCGGGCACGGCGACGTCCTCCTCGAACGCTACGTGGAGGGCGCCCGGCACGTCGACGTGCAGATCCTCGGCCTCGCGGACGGCACCGTCGTCGCGCTCGGCGAGCGGGACTGCTCCGTCCAGCGCCGCCACCAGAAGATCGCCGCGGAGACCCCGTCGCCCGGCGTCACCCCCGAGCTGCGCGAACGGATGCTTGCCGCCGCCGTCCGCGCGGGCGAGGTGATCGGCTACCGGGGCGCCGGCACCGTCGAATGCCTCGTCGATCCCGCCGCGCAGGAGTTCTACTTCCTGGAGATGAGCACCCGCCTCCCGTCCGAGCACCCGATCACCGAGCTCGTCACCGGCATCGACCTGGTCGAGCAGCAGTTCCGCATCGCCGCCGGCGAGCCCGTGTCGTTCACGGACGCGTCCCCGCACGGCCACGCCATCGAGTTCCGCGTCCTCGCCGAGGACCCCCACCATTTCCGCCCGTCGACGGGCGAGATCACCGTGTGGGAGGAGCCGGTCGGCGACGGCATCCGCATCGACGCCGGATACGCCGAGGGCACGACCGTCACCCCCCACTACGACCCGCTGCTCGCCACGCTGTGCGTCCACGGCGACGACCGCGCCCACGCGCTCCGCCGCGCCCGCGCCGCCGTCGACGCGTTCCACATCGAGGGCCCGCGCACCAACCTCGCGTTCCTGAGCGAACTGCTCGACCGTCCCGAGTTCGCGGACGGGACCTACGACACCGGCATCGTCGGCCGCATGCGCTGAAAGGACCGGCCGTGACCACCTACTGCGACCGCTGCGGCGAGCCCGCCACCGCCGGCGACCACGCCGCCTGCCGCACCGCCCGCGAGATGGAGCCGCCCCGCTACTGCCCGAGCTGCCGCCGCCGCATGATCGTCCAGGTCACGCCCCTGGGCTGGACGGCCCGCTGCTCGAAGCACGGCGAACCCGCGTCCTAGAACGCGAGCGCGTAGGTCAGGACATCCACGCCGGGCGCGGGCGCCCAGTCCCGGTCCGGCGTGCGGACGAACCCCATCTGCTCGTAGAGCCGGTGCGCGGCCTCCATGTTCTTCTGCGTCGACAGCCGCAGCCCGCTGAGCCCCGCCTCGCGGGCCCGCTCCACGCACGCCGTCACCATGGCGCGCCCGACGCCCTTGCCGCGCGCGCTCTCCCGGACGGCGAGCATCCGGAACTCCGCCTCGTCCGGCCCGGCCAGCCCGGCGTACGGGCTGCCGGGCGGGCAGTACGTCACGGCCCCGCCGACCTCGCCGCCGATCTCCGCGACGAGCAGCTCCGATTTCCCGGCCCGCCCGGCGACGTCCAGGAGCGAGTTCACATACGGCGACGCGGCCGACACCAGCCCACCTCCGACGTACACCTCCACGGTCAGCTCGCCGATCAGCTCATACTCATCCGCCCGCGCCTCGCGAACGACCACCGCATCATCCACCGAACCAGGCTATCCACCACCAGGGACAACAAATCCGGCAGTAGGTCAGGTGATGTCGGCGCAGGTGGATTCGGCGGGGAGGAGGGGGCGGAGCCGCACGGAGTACGTCTTGCCTTCGCTGCGCCAGGTGACGCCGGGCTTGGCGGCGGGGACCTTCTTGGACGGCGCCACCGTGCAGATGCCGCCCGCCGCCCGCGTGCCGTCGCCGAGCGGCCCGAGCGGCCACTCCTTGACGGTGCCGCCGCCGCTCGTCTCGCCCGCCAGGACCGCCGTCTTCGACGGCTCGTACGGCCGGGCGGGGGCGGCCTGGTCGGACGCCGCCCAGCCGTTCGGGTCGAGGCGCTTGAGGAACGCGGCCTCCGGGCCGGGCTGGGACTCGGGCTGCACGACCCGGGTCGTCGCGTCGCCCATGGTGAACACGATGGTGATCGCGTCCATGATCTGCTGGTCGGAGCCGACCTTGTGGGTGCGGCCGAGACCCGCCTTGCGCGCCTCGTCCAGGAGACGCTGGAGCGCCTCCGGCTTGAGGCGGTACTCGGTCAGCTCGCCCAGCGGGCCGCCGGACGCGACGATCGCGCGTCCCGTGGAGTAGAGCGAGAAGTCGGGGAGGCTGCCCGGGCCGCCGAGGCCCGCGATGCCGCCCGTCGTCTGCCAGCGCAGGACGAGCTTCTCACCGCGGGGAGAGT
>NZ_SMJX01000273.1 GCF_004348535.1 Actinomadura sp. KC216 | reverse complement strand
ACGTACAACTCCCCCACCACACCCTCGGGCACCAACCGCAACGCCTCATCCAGCACATACGCATTCCGTCCCGCCAACGGACGACCGATGGGCGCCTCCGCCGAATCGAGGGGGTCGCTCATCGTGGCGCACACCGTCGTCTCGGTGGGGCCATAGGCGTTGATGAGACGGCGGTCCTGGCCCCACCGCGCTGCCAGGTGAGCCGGGCATTCCTCGCCCGCCACGACGATCGTCGTGCCGGGCAGGTCCTCGGGCGCCATGGCGAGCAGCGCCGAAGGAGGCAGCGTGACGTGCGTGACGCCGAACCGCTCGACGATGCGGACGAGATCGTCGCCGGGAAGGATGCGCTCGCCGTCGGAGCAGACGAGCGCGGCCCCGGCCAGAAGGGTCACCCAGATTTCGGAGACCGAGGCATCGAAGCTCAGCGAGGCGAATTGCAGCACCCGGGCATCAGGGCCGAGAGCAAAGCGGGCGGACTGTTCCCGTACCAGCGTTTCGACGCCCGCGTGCGACACGGCAACGCCTTTGGGAACTCCGCTTGATCCGGAGGTGTAAACGACGTACGCCAAATTGTCCGCTGAGATATCCGGTTCTTCGGGGCGGTGCTCCGTGCGATCAGCTTTGCGTTCATCCCCGTCCACGCCTGGCGGGAGCGTGAACACGGGCAGGGTGGCGGCCACTTCGATGCCCAGGTCGGCGCCGTCGCCGATGACGAGCTGGGGCGTCGCGCTGTCGAGGATGAACTTGAGGCGGTCCGGCGGGTACGTGTGGTCGATCGCGAGGTAGGCGCCCCCGGCCCGCGTCACGGCGATCATGGCGATGATGCTGCGCACCGGGTTTCGCACTCTGATCGCGACGAGGCTCTCGGGTCCGATGCCGCGCGCCGCCAGGCTGCCGGAAAGGTGCCCTGAAAGCCGGTCGAGCTCGGCGAAGGTCAGTTGACCATCGGGCCCGATCAGTGCCGGCGCGCCGGGCCGGGATCTCACGACGCCGGCGAACAGTTCGGGGATCGTGCGCTGCGCGGGGAGGTCATCGTCGTTGCCGAGGTGCACGTGGGACCGCCGAGTCTCAGGCGCATGAGACATGGTCGATGACTCCAATCATCCGGCTCGGGAGTGACGCATTCTGGGCCGACAATTCCTGCCATTGACGCGCACGCTGCGCTTCACGCTAGCCTGTCGACCACACGGCCGCAATTCAAGGCACGCCGAGAACGGTGCGCGCGAATGCATCACAATGCGCCACGTGGGCGAGCGCCATTGTCATGGCCGCCCGCACGGGCCGGTGCACCACGCCGAATCAGTGCCGACATTGGCAGGCCACCGGCGGTGAAGTCAGGTCGCGCCAGGTCGGCGGACCGGTCGCGGAGAGGGCTGGGCAACTCGGGGAGGGCTGGGCAACTGCGGTGGATCCGCAGTTGCCCACTTGTCAGCGCCCCGTCACGTCTCCTGCATCCTCAGCGCAATTTCTTCGGCCTCCTCTGCCAACCTCAACCAGACCGAGGCGCAAGTCCGCGCCAGTTCGCTTACCATCCTTGCTTGATGTTGCGGTATCACTTCGGCCAGCTGCGCCTGGTGCTTCTGGAGGAAGGAGTGAAAGCTCAGGCTTCGCAGCAGGGCACGGCCCTTCTCGGTGCGTTTCAGTGAGGGATCCTTCATCAGGCGGTCCAGCGCCTTGCTAAAATCCTCGGTCGAACTCTCCTCGCGGAGCGGCTCGCCTTTTCGTCGGCCGGCGGCGCGCGGCTCGGAGGACTTCGTCCGGGCCCGCTGCTGCGAAGCGGACAGAGGTCCTTCGCCACGGTCAAGGCGGTTCCGTACGTCACGGACAGTGGCGGGTGAGATACCCGCTAATCGGGCGATCTCCCGGCTCGAAGCATTCGGCCTCTTCTCAATCCACTCGCTCGCCGTCACCCTGCCCAGCGCGCTGTCGACCGGCCTGCGCCGGCCGTCGCGGCCCACCCTGACCACCGCCTTCATCGCCTCTCCGCCGGCGGCCGTCCTGATCTCCTTGATGGTCTTGTCGGAGAGCCCGGCGACGGCGGCGATCGCGCGATCGGACCAGTCGGGGTGTGACCTGATGATGCGCCGGGCCGCCGCCGCCCGGTCCGCGGCGGAGAGGGGCAGCCCGTGCGCGACGTTCAACTTGACCGCGAGTACAAACGCATCCCGCTCATCACCGTCGAAGAAGCGTACGGCGATCTTGTCCTCACCGCGTAACCGCGCCGCCCTAAGCCTGTGCATTCCATCCACGACGCGCATCGTGGGCCGATGCACGATGATCGGCGGAAGCGTGTTGCCCGCTTCCGCCATGACGCGTATGTGTTCCAAGTCTTCTCTGTCAGAGCGTGGTGAGTCAGCGGGGAGCAGGTCGGAAATGAGCACCGTCTCTTCTGCCGAGAGTAACCAACCATCCCCTCCCCCCTGCTCATCACTGGATAGCCATTGGTGAGCCGCTTGGGATTCGGCTTGAGTACTCAGCGTATGCCTCCTGCTCAGCTACCTGCAGACGAGTTCGCCGATCGGAAAGTGGTCGTGAACCTCTCATCCTCCGGCCGCATTCGCACGGCACTCGCGGAGCCAGGGCTCGGGCAGCCCGGACCCACGGCCGGCCATGGCGGCCAGATGCTCGACGCTTTCGTGCCGTCTTCGTGACAAGCCCCGTCCGCTCGACGAGCACGACGGGCACGACGGGCTGATGGTTTCTACCGGCGGGAACGTGCGGATGGCACGCTGAGGCTTCTGGATCGCTCCATCTTGCGTGGTGGAGCCCGGAATGCTTCGGATCGCGGATATGCCCTGGCGGCGCGGGTCGGGGTGACAGCTCTCTCGCGATGCATGGAAACTCCTGCCTGGGGAGCACACAACTAGGCCGGGCCAAACATGCACTCCCCAGCATAGGAACCGGTATTGCCGGACGCAATGTTGACCTGTTGTGCCATACAGGAAACAGTAAGGAGAGCGGGCGGCTCACCATGCGGGCCGTGTCAATATTCCGGCTCCGGGGTCGGCGGTTTGTCCCTGCAAGTAGGCGCGGATGTCGGCGGCTCGCGGGTCGTCGACCTTCTCATAGAGCGCCAGCGCGGCCTCCCAGGATTCTCGCGCGTGCTCCGGCCGGCCGAGAGCGTGCAGGATCCGGCCCCGGCGGGCCAGGCCGTCGGCCTCGCCCCACCGTGAGCCGGCCAGCCGGCGGGCCCGCAGCGAGCGGTCGATGTGGTCGAGAGCCTGTTCCGGTTTCCCGAGGGCGGTGTAGGTCTCGGCCATCTTCGCCAGCGTCAGGCCCTGGCCGTCGTGGTTCTCGATCTCCTCGAAGATCTTCAGCGCCGCCTCAAGGACGTCGAGCGTCTCATCGTGCCGCCGCCGCCCATGGTGGACGTCCGCCAGGGTGAACATGGCCGACGCCTGGCCATGCCGATCACCGACCTCGCGGAAGAGGGAGAGGGCCTCGCGGGCGTGGTCGTACGCGATCTCCATCTGCTCGCGATCGACGGCGACGAACCCGAGCCCGGCCAGCGCCCACGCCTGACCGTGCCGGTCCCCGACGTCGCGTTGCAGGGACAGGGAATGCTCGAAGAGCTGCCGGGAGCGGTCGTATTGGCGCAGCCAGCGGTACCCTTCGGCCAGGCTGGTCTCCGCCCACCCTTGGGCACGGCGGTCGCCCGCGGCCCGGGTCGCCTTGTGCGCCAGCGTGGCCGTCGCCAGCCACAGGGCGCCGGGCTTGCGGAGGAGACGCAGGTAGTCGAACAGCGCGATGCCCATTTTCCAGGCCGTCTCGTACAGCCGATGGTCCACCGCCAGCCTGATGATCGACGCGAGGTTCGGTGCCTCCAGGTCGTACCAGCGCAGCGCGTGCTGGTCGGAGCTGAACGTCAGCGGGGTGATCCCGGGCGCCGGGGATCCCAGCTCCATCGGGCTCGGCCGGAAGGGCGCCAGGGCCCTGCTCCCGGCGGCGATGGAATGCAGGTACCAGTCCGCCAGGCGCCGTATCGCGGAATTCCTCTCCGCGGCGGCGCTTTCGGCCTCGACGCGTTCGGCGGCGTAAACCTGAAGCAGGTCATGGAAGCGGTACCTGCTGTGCGGAGCCCCTTCCAGCAGATGGACGAGGGCCAGTTTCTGCAGAATACGCCGGGCTTGAACCACGGACGTCCCGGCCAGCGCGGCGGCCGACTCCACGCTGATGTGCGGGCCGCGATGCAGGCCGAGCAACCGGAACATCCGCGCCTCATCGTCGCCCAGCTCGCGATACGACCATCCGAACACCGTCCGGACCGCGACGGAGTCGTCCACCTCCAGCGCGTCCAGCCGGTGCCGTTCCGCGGCGAGCTCGTCCACCAGTTCGTCGAGCGGGTGGTGGGGATGCGCCGCCACCCGCTCGGCGGCAATTCTCAGCGCCAGGGGCAGGTGCCCGCAGCGGCGCGCGAGGAGGGTCAGGGACGCCGTTTCCGCCCGGGCGCGGGCGTCGCCGACCGCGGCGCGGAGCACCGCCATGGACTCCTTCTCGGTCATCGGGCCGAGGGATATCCGTTCGACGGCCACCCGCATCGGCAGGCCGACGAGCCTCCTGCGGCTGGTCACGATCACCCCGCATCCCGCCGATCCGGGCAGCAGCGGCTCCACCTGCCCGGAGGACGCGGCGTTGTCCAGCACGACCAGGAGCTGCCGAGTGGCCAGCAACGAGCGATACACCTTCGCACGCTGCTCAAGCCCCTCCGGGATGTCCTGGGGTTGAATGCCGAGCGCGATCAGGAATTCCGCCAGCACCTCGCCCGGCTGTACCGGGCGGCCGTCCGGAGAGTAGCCCCGCAGGTCGGCGTACAGGCGGCCGTCGGCATAGCTCTCCTCGCCGGACCCGCCGATGTCGTGGGCGCAGCGGAGCGCGGCCGCGGTCTTGCCGGCGCCGGGTGGACCCTCGATGGCCACGATCGCCGGCGCTCCCGGCGGGGCCTCGCCGGTCGGCGGGATACGGCCATTGAGGACGTCGGCCATCCGTCGCATCTGACTCTTCCTGCCGACGAATCCCGCGGGCGGCGCGGGAAGCTGAGCGGGACGCCGCTTCTTCCCCACCGCCGCCAGCGCCATCAGCGCGCCATCGGCCTCCAGCGCCTCGTCGCAGCGCCTGACCAGGTCGGCGGAGGGCGGGGCGCCATGCCTGATCTTGCTCAACCAGCTCGGATGGTAGCCGGTGAGCTCTGCCAGCCTCCGCCAGGACAGGCGACGCCTGGCCAGCAGCCGCTCCAGCTCGTCAACGAACACCGAAGCCATGCCATCCCCCGGGGCGTTCAGTCATTCGCTCCCTTCGCGCGGCAGGGAGCGTTGGAAGGAACTGCGGTAGGGGGTCGGATCAGTGTCGTGAATGCCCGCTGCGCGAGGCAAGGAAGATCAGGTATGCCGTGAGGAGTCCCACTGCGGCCACCTTGGACATCGCCGCGACGCCTACCCATTCGGCCAGCACGCCGCCCATCGGCGGGCCCAGGACCTTACCGAGGTCCAGGCCCATGTGCAGGAAGGCCGAGACCAGGCCGTGGGGCTGGTCCTTGGCGCCCTCGAACGCCGTCGCGGCCTCGTCTTCAGCGGGTGAGCCGCCGGGCTAGGCGAGCTTCTCCGGCTCGGCCGCTTCGGCGGCCTCGCCGCCGGCGCTCTCCGCTAGCCGGTCGGCGGTGCGCTGCAGGTGGCGGGTCATGATGGCGCGGGCCCGTTCGAGGTCGCGCTGCTCGATGCATCTCGATCGCCGGGTTGTGGGTGGACGAGGCGACCCGCACATGGAACTCGGCGGACGTGGCCATCGTGTAGGTGCCGTCCTCCAGCGCGTCCAGGCCGCGCTCGACGAGCGACGGCAGCTCGGCGATGTCCTCCTCGGTCGCGCGCTCCACCACCAGCGGCAGGATGCCCAGCTCGAAGATCAGGCGGGCCTCGGTGACGTCGCCGCCGGTCATCGGCGCCAGCGTCATCAGCTCGGCGAGCCCCTCCCCGACCCGCTCGCTGGAGGGCTTGGTGACGAAGGCGCCGCCGCGGGCGCCGACGCGGATGTCCACCAGCCCGCCGGCCTCAAGGACGCGCAGCGCCTCGCGGACCGTCACCCGGCTGACCCCGAACCGCTGGCACAGGCTGCGCTCGCTGGGCAGCCGGTCGCCGGGGACGAGCTTGCCCTCCCTGATCAGCGCCCGCATCTGCGCCACGATGACCTCGGAGATGCCGCCGACGCTGACCGGGCTGAACAGGTCCGCGGTGCTCTTCTCGCCGGAGGCGATCGCCTCTGATCCGTGCGGAACCGCAGGTTATCCAGTGGGTGGTCTAATAGACCGTTCTCATACCAACAAACTGAGGAGGGTGGCTCGTGCGGGCACGCGGCGGGGTGGCGATCGAGGACCTGGAGGCTCTGCGCGTCCCGCTGACCGGCTACTGCTACCGGCTCCTCGGCTCGTCCGCCGACACGGACGACGCGGTCCAGGAGACCCTGATCCGGGCGTCGGCCAAGCGGGACCAGTACGACCCGGGCAGGGCCCGGCTCAGCACCTGGGTCCACCGGAACGCGACCAACGTCTGCATCGACATGCTGCGGGCGGCGAAGCGCCGCGCCCTGGTCGTGGACGTGGCCTCGGCGACCCGGGGCCCGGACCTCGGCGCCCCGCTCCCCCCGGAGACGTGGGTGGAGCCCATGCCCGATTCGCGGCTGATCGACGGCCAGAACCCGGATGACGTCGTCCTGGCGCGGGAATCGGTCCGGCTGGCGTTCATCGCGGCGCTCCAGCATCTCGCTCCCCGGCAGCGCGCCGTCCTGGTGCTCCGCGACGTCCTGGTGTTCACCGCCCAGGAGACCGCGGAGATCCTCGGCACCACCGTCCCCGCGGTGAACAGCGCCCTGCAGCGCGCGCGGGCCACCCTCGCCGCGAACCGTCCCGACCCGTTCGACCTCTACGACCCCGACGACGCCGCGCAGCGCGATCTGCTCCGCCGCTACGTGGCCGCGTTCGAGTCCCACGACATCGCCGGGCTGACCGCGGTGATGCGCGAGGACGCCGTGGCCTCGATGCCGCCGTTCCCGTGGCGGATGGACGGCGCGCGGACGATCGCCGCGCTCGCCGGGTCCAGCGACTCCTGCGCGGGCGCGCGGCTGGTCCCCTGCCGCATCAACGGGGCCCCGGGGTTCGGGCAGTACCGGCCCGGCGACGGCGGCGTCCTGCATCCGTTCGCCCTCGTGTCGGTCGACATACGGGACGGGCGCCTCACCCAGATGATCACCTTCCTCGGCACCCAGGGCCGGTTCGCCGAGTTCGGCCTCCCCGCGTCCCTCCGGGCCGGGGAGGAGGTCACCGTCTGAGCGATGAGTTCCCGCGCGCCGCGTCGTACAAGCCGGTGAACACCCGACGACGCGGAAGGACACAGCGCGATGGAAACGTCCACGGCCCACCTGACCACCGAGACGCGGGCGGAGCGCACGCGGCTCGCGGGCCTCTTCGCCGACCTCGCGCCAGAGCAGTGGGACGCCCCCTCCCTCTGCGACGGCTGGCGGGTCCGCGAGGTGATCGCCCACATGACGATGCCGTTCCGGACCAAGCCCCTCGGGCTCGTGACGGGCCTGGTCCGGGCCCGGTTCTCGTTCAACCGGTACGCCGACCGGGACGCCCGGTCGGCGGCCCGGGCGATGAGCGAGGCCGACCTCCTCGGCCTTCTCCGCCGCAACATCGAGCACCCCTGGCGGCCGCCCGGCGGCGGGCAGGCGGGCGCCCTCAGCCACGACGTCATCCACGGCCTCGACGTGACCGAACCGCTGGGCCTCCCCTCACCGCCGGCCGAGCGCGTCGCGCTGGTCCTGGGATCGGCCGCCGACAAGCAGCTGAAGTTCTTCGGCGTCGACCTCGCCGGACGGAGACTGGTCGCCACCGACGCGGACGCCTCCGTCGGCGACGGACCCGCCGTCGTGGCGCTGCCCGCCAAGGAGATCCTCCTGGTGATCACCGGCCGCCGCGCCCTCGACGAGGCCCGGACAACGCCCCGCTGACGCGATCCGCCCCCGGCCGGGAGCCTCAGGAGGATCGGGCGGCGAGCTCGGCCAGGCCAGGGGCGCCGGACGGCGCGCGCAGCGCGATCTCCTCGCCGTCGCGGGTGGTCAGCCCGACGCCGTAGAGCCCGGCGGGACCGTCGACGAACCGCAGCGGAAGCGCGGCGAAGGTCTCGGCGCCGACGTGCTCCTCCAGCTCGGCCGGATCGCCGCCCACCTCCAGCCAGCCGATCCCGCGCAGCGGACGCTCGTGGTCCATGGGCGCGCGGCGCGCCGGATGCCGCGCCATGTCCTCGTGGAAGTAGAAATTCGGCAGCCCCCGCCCCCAGGTCACCGCGACGTTCCCCGGGGCCATGGCCGTGCTCCAGGTCGAGCCGTCCGGCCGGCGGGCGCCGGGCGCCGTGACCACCTCGCCGCCGAAGCGCCGCGCGACCTCCTCGAGGTCCGCGCGGCTGCGAGCCCGCAGGTTCCAGCTCATCCAGTGGTCGCCGCGGCGGGTCGTCTGCTCGAACCAGTCGCGGAACGCGCCGACCCCGGGCGGCAGCTCGGCGTGGTGGTCGATGACCGACTCGACGTTGACGTAGGCGTCGCCCGGCAGCGGGATGGTGCGGTGGGCGGTCGGGACGGCGTCCAGCCATCCGCCCTCGTGGCAGCGCAGCCCGGTCTCGCCGCGCAGCCGCTCGGCACTGGCGTACAGGTGCCGCACACCGAGCGTGAAGTGGTCCAGGTCGTAGACGGCCATGAGCGCCCTCCGGCATAATATGCCTTGCTATCAAAATAGATTTGAAAGCAACACTAAATCTCGGAGGGTTTCGATGTCAACCGACGGCCCGACCGTCGACGAGGGCGTGCGCGAGATGATCCGGTTGATGCCGCGGCTGATGGCGCGCGCCAAGCGGATGCCGGTCCCGGAGCGGCTGCGCGACTTCGCGCTCACGCCCCGGCACCTCTCGCTGCTGGCGCTGCTGCTCTACGACGAGTCCGCCACGGTCAAGCGGCTCGCCGAGCAGCTCCAGCTCGCCTCGACGACGGTCAGCCTGATGGTCGGGGACCTGAGCCGGCAGAACATCCTGGAACGGCGCGAGGACGAGCACGACCGCCGCCGGACGATCGTGACCATCGCCGGGGCCCACCGTCCCGCGATCGAGGCCTGGCTGGGCGCGGGGGCGGCGGCCTGGCGCACCGCGCTCGAGCCGCTGTCCCCGGCCGAGCGGCGGCTGGTGATCAACGCCCTGCTCACCTACGAACGCGAAACGATGGCCCTGACCCGCCAGCCCGACTGACCCGGGCCGGCGTGACGGCCGGTACTACGCGCGGCGGCGGGACGGGCCCTGGCCACCGGCGAGGCTTGCGCCCCGACCAGTGCCCCACTGCCAGGGCCCGGGTATCACTCCGAAGCGGACGGCGACCGGGTCAGAAGCCGCGGACGGACGCGACGGAGAATGGCAGTTGCGGGGTGCCCGGTCCCGTGGGGCCGCCCTTGTCGAACTGCGAGCGGACCACGTACAGCTTCCCGTTCTTCCGCAGCAGGGTCGTCGGGGTCTGCAGCGCCGGGTCGGTGAGCCGCCCGGTCATCCGGGCCTCACGGCCGTCCGAGCCGATGCGCCACCTGCTGATCGCGTAGGCGTTCGCGATGGGGTGGGCCACCCACAGCGTGCCGTGCTGCAGTTCCATGCCGTCGCCCGTGAGGATGCTTCCGCCGCTCAGGGCCACCTTGTCGACCTCCCCGGAGGGCAGGGCGATGCGGTAGAGGTCGGCGCCGGTCATGTCCACGGTGAGCAGGTAGCGGCCCGATGGCTCGGCCACGATCCCGTTGAGGGTGATCGTGTTGGGCGCGTGCGGCTCCACGACCTCCGACAGGTCGAAGGCGGGCGTGAGCGGCACCTCGCCGCCCTGCTCACCGGCCTCCGCGAGCTGCTCCGGCGTGACGCGGTAGACGATGGCCTGCCGGCTCTCGGTGATGTAGGCGGTGCCGTCCGGCGTGATGGCGACGTCGTTGACGAGGCGCGGGTCCTGGTTGGGGACGACGAACCGGGCCAGCAGGCGGCGGCTGGGAATGTCGTACACGGCGAGCCCGGTGAGGCGGTCCATCACCCACAGGCGCCTGGACCGGTCGACCTCCAGCCCGAGGGCCTGCGAGCGCCCGTCCCCGCGCGCGGGGAGGAACTCCTCGGCGACGCGCTGCCCGGGCCGGGCCCTGAAGATCGCGCCGCCCTCGAACGACCCGGTGTAGAGGTCGCCGGTGTGGGGGTCGGCGGCGATTCCCTCGGGGTAGACCCGGTCCCCCGGAATCTCGAACGCGGTGGAGATGCGGGCCCGCGCGTCGGCGGGGGTTCCTGCGGCCTGTGCGGCGGAGCCGACGAGCAGCGGTGCGGTGAGGGTCGCGACAACGAACACGTGTCGCCGAACTGTGCGGTACATGACCACCTTCTCCGTCAGTTTTCCCAGACGTCACGGCGGCGCTTCGCGTGCATTGCCGCCCCCTCCGTCTCTGTGGACGCAACGTAGAGACCCGTAGGGAACCGGAGGGTTTCCTACCAGGCAGGCCAAGTAGCCGGCAGGTCAGGGTCTACGTAATATGTAGATTGTCGGATGTCAGACATACTCTGGCAAGACCCGTCTTCAGGTCCCTCCGGGAGGGCGTCAGCAGGCCCTGTGCGGGCTGATCGGTTTTCCGGTGCCGTGCAGGTAGCGCGCCGTCGCGCCGGTGCCGCCGAAGGCGACGGCCATCCCGGTCGCGATGTGGTTCGCGGACGAGGTGGCCTGCCGCTCGACGTAGGCGCCGCACCCGTCCCGGCCGGTCTGGGCCGTCGCGGCCGAACTCCACGTCCCCGTGAACGAGCCGGACTGCCCATAGACCGAGACGGTCACCGTCCCGCAGCCCGAGCCATAGGTCCTGACCTGGGCGAAAGCGGTGTTGCCGAAATTGCCGTATCTGACGCGGTACAGGCAGGCCGTCTGCTTCAGCTGCGGGGTGAGCTCTGTCGACGCCCATTTGAAGGTGGTCACCGAGGGCCGCTCCTTGCCGGGCCTCGGCGTGGTCGCCGTCCCTCCGGCC
>NZ_SMJX01000272.1 GCF_004348535.1 Actinomadura sp. KC216 | reverse complement strand
CCCCAAGGCACGGCCCCCAGACAGCCCACCCGGAAGCACGGCGCAGCCCCGAACCGGCACAACCGCGCGGCACTGAAGCGCCAGCGCAGGGGCTGGAGAACGCACGCGGGCCCTGGACGGTGCAAGGCGTGGAAAAGCCACGTGAGGCCGACATGATGCGCGGGCCAGGGGCAGCGACGACGCCACCCGCACCCCAGGACGCGAAGACGGCCGTGTTGCCCGCTGGCGCGGGAACCGCGGGCATGGACCCGGCGGCGCGGCGGCGGGCGCGGGCGGCCGAGCGGCGGCGGGCGGCGGCTGAGGCGAAGCGGAGCCGGGCGGCGCGGCGGGCGCCCCGTCCGTTCCCGGAGCCGGTGACACCCGCCAAGGCCGCGGGCCGGCACCGGTCGGCGCTGCTGACCATGGTGCTCACGCTGGGGCTGCTGATCGCGGCGGTCGCGGTGACCGGCGGCATGATCGCGTCCTCGATGCGGACGCGTCCGGTGACGCTGGCCGCGCCCCTGCACATCTATCCGGTCACGCAGGCGACTCCCGGGCAGTGCCCGCCGGGGACGCAGGGCATCACCGGGCAGTCCGGCATGGGGCAGACGTGCTACCGGCTGGCGCAGGGGATCGCGATCCACAAGGTCGCGGACATGCGCGTCCAGAAGTCGCGGGTGCGGCCGGGCGGGTACGACGTGGCGGTCACGCTGCGCCCGATCGACCGCGAGGCGTTCGCCGACCTGACCCGCGCCACGGTCGGACGCGACCTGGCGTTCATCGTCCGAAACCAGCTGGTCACGCTCCCCCGAGTGGACATGGCGATCACGGACGGAAACGTCGTGGTGACCGGCCCCCCGAACAAGACGGCCGCGAACAAACTGGTAGCCCAACTCAAGGGCAGGTAAGCCAGCCCGGTCCACCACACAGGCCCGCCCCGTAACGGCCTCACTCCGACGGGGCCGTTCGTATGTGCTGGCCCGGGTCGATACGCCTGCGTCCAGGGCCCCGGGCCAGGCCTTCCTGGAGCCGCTGCCCGGCGGGCGTCAGGGCGACCCGGCGGCTGGTGCGTTCGAACAGCGTCACGCCCAAGCGGCGTTCAAGCCGTCCTGCCGGTGCGAAGGTCGCCGTCCACGCCGGACTGAACATCGAGCACTTCCTGATCGGCCCATGCCACTGCGATGTCAGGTGACCCCTGCGCGGGAGCGGCGACACCGGCCGCCGCGGTGTTTCAAGGGCCGCTCCACGGCAGGGCGTCGACCTGTCAGCAACCTCACAGAGGCTTTCGAAATGGCCTCCGCCAAGGCGTCAGTTGTGCGAACAACCGATATAGGAGCTCTGCACTCTCATGACCGCTACAGACATCCGGCACCGCGCCGGGCTCAAGGAGTGGATGGGCCTGGCCGTTCTGGCCCTCCCCACTCTGCTGCTGTCCCTGGACATCACCGTATTGCACCTGGCCGTTCCTGAGCTGAGCGCCGACCTGAGGCCCAGCAATACCCAGACACTGTGGATCATCGATATCTACGGCTTCATGATCGCCGGCTTCCTGGTGACGATGGGAACCCTGGGCGACCGGATCGGCCGCCGCCGCCTGCTGCTGGGCGGCGCCGCCGCCTTCGGCGCCGCGTCGGCGGTCGCCGCCTACGCCTCCTCTCCCGAGGCGCTGATCGCGGCGCGGACGCTGCTGGGGATCGCGGGCGCGACGCTGATGCCGTCCACGCTGTCGCTCATCAGCAACATGTTCCGCGACGCGCGGCAGCGCGGGCTGGCCATCGGGATATGGGCGACGATGTTCTCGGCGGGCATCGCGATCGGTCCGGTGGCCGGCGGCGCCCTCCTCGACCACTTCTGGTGGGGCTCGGTGTTCCTGCTGGGCGTCCCGGTCATGGTGCTGCTGCTGGCGGCCGGACCGTTCCTGCTGCCGGAGTTCCGCGACACCAAGGCCGGACGGCCCGACCTGGCCAGCGTGGCACTGTCGCTGGTGACGATGCTGGCCATCACCTACGGCATCAAAGAACTGCCCAAGCACGGCCCCGGCCTGCTACCCATGCTCACGATCGGCATCGGAATCGCGGCCGGCGTGGTGTTCGTCCGGCGGCAGCGGCGGCTGGCCGACCCGTTGCTGGACGTGAGCCTGTTCGCCGACCGGGCCTTCTCCGGGGCACTGGTGAGCCTGCTCGTCAGCACCGGAATGGTCGGAGGCGCCTACCTGTTCATCACCCAGTACCTGCAGCTGGTGCAGGACCTGTCCCCGCTGCGGGCGGGACTGTGGCTGCTGCCCGCCGCAGTCGCGTTGATCATCGCGTCCCTGGCGGCCCCGATCATCGCCCGCCGCGTCCGCCCGGCCTACGTCATCGGCGCCGCCCTGGCGGTCTCCACGCTCGGCTACGCGCTGCTGACCCAGGTGGACGCCGAGGCCGGACTGCCACTGCTGGTCGCCGGATTCGTCCTGGTGTACATCGGCACCGGCCCCACCACCGCCCTGGGCACCGACCTCGTCGTGGGCTCCGCACCGCCCGAGAAGGCGGGCGCCGCCTCGGCGCTCGGCGAGACCAGCACCGAGCTGGGCGTGGCGCTGGGCGTGGCCGGACTGGGCAGCCTCGGCACCGCCGCCTACCGCGACCAGATGCCCGCCGACGCGCCCGCCGCCGTCCGCGACACCCTCGCCGGAGCCGTCGCCGCGGGCACCGACGGCGCGCTGCTGACCACCGCGCGGGAGGCGTTCACCACCGGACTCACCACCGCCGCCACCGCCGGCGCCGTCCTCACCGCCGCCGTCGCCGTCCTCGCCGTGCTCACCCTGCGCCAGGTTCGCCCCGCCGGCGATCCGGCCACCCAAGCGCCGGAACCACCGCCCCCCGAAGGCGCCCTCACCTTGAGCGGCGGGGAACACCCCACCGAGACCGCGTGACACAAGCAACGGGTGGCGATGACCAAGCGGACCGGTCATCGCCACCTCCGCGCCTATTGGATGTGTTCGGCGCCTGCCGCCAAACGGTCTCGTTCGCCGACAGTACGACGTGTGGGCAGAGACTGTTTCAGGAGCGGTGCCGCCGCCATCGCCGACGAGCTGATCGGGAGCCCGCAGTGAGCACGGACGGCAGCGCGGCAGGGCGTGCGGGCAACCTGCCAATGATCGAGGCGTTGCGGACCGCGGGTCTGCTCGATGACGGCCGCGTCGCGGACGCCATGCTCGCCGTCCCATGGCACGAGTTCGCCCCCGATATCGGGTGGCTCAGCCCCGATCGCGGGGGGCCGAGTCGAGCGGGCCCATCAGCCGCCAGGACGACCCCGCCCGGTGGTGGAGCGCGGTCTACAGCGACGGATCGATCATCACCCAACGCGACGGCGGAGCCGTGGCCGCGAATTCGGCGGAGGGCAGCCACCACCAGCCGGACCCGGCTGGATCCGCGCGCCATCACGCGGTCCGGCCCGGGAATGGCGCTGGCCGGTCGCCGTCCGCTGCCCCGGCTTGGCGCTGCTCCCCGTGGACAACGACGACGGCACGTTCTCGCTTCTGCTGTACGAGGCCGGAAGCCCGGAGAGGGCGTGGGCGTCGTGCGACTGGGAGGCCGCCTTCGAGAGCACTTCTGCATCACGGTCGACGAACAGGGCGAACGGCTTTGGCTGCGCCAATGAAGACCGCGGCATGTGCTGTCGGACGGCCCTCGGTCGTACGGCGGCCCCGGCCTCTGCGGTGGCGGGGCACGTCCTTGGGGGGATGGACGTGCGGGGGGATGTGCGACCGCAGAGGCCAGGGCCTGTCTAGGAGGGCATCGTGATGCGTTGTGGTGCCCGGTCCACGTGCGGGAGAGCGCCGGGTATGGGGCATCCCACGGCCAGGGCGGCGGCGCGTATGGTCCGCTCGTCGATGGCGATGCGGGCCCAGACGATCTTTCCGCCGCGCAGTTCGGCCCATCCGCAGCCGCCCGTCGCGAATGCCTGAACGAGAATCAGGCCCCTGCCGTGCTGGCTGAATTGTCCGGGCGACTGCAGCACCGGGCGGCCGGGGTGGTCGTCCCAGACGCACAGCTCGATGCCGACGTCGAGGCGGCTGACCCACGCGTGCATCTTCTCGCTCAAGCAGAACCGAGCCGCGTTGGACGCCAGTTCAGACATGATCTGGCACGCGTCGCTTCGGTAGGAGGTGAGCCCCCAGGTGATGAGGCTGCTCTGCACAAGATCGCGGGTCAAATAGACCGTTTCGCGACATGCGGCAACTCGCACCGCAAATTGATGGGTCTGGTCCGTTTTGTGCGTGACGGCGTCCATGGGATGGGCCTTTCGCGAATCCGTTTCTCATGACACAGACTGGCGTCGGCGTTTAGACTTTTCCCGTTTCGTTCACCGATCCCTAAATTAAGGATCATGGAATGTCGCGGCTGGACAGGCTTGACCCTGACCACAACGTGTGGCATTGGCTCGCCGTTGACCTGCGGGTTTGGCGCTTGGAGCGCAACCTGTCCCAGGCGGACGTAGCCCGGATCTGCGATGTGGATAATTCCACGGTTTCAAACTGGGAATCGGGCACCGCAAAGCTGCCTCAGCGCCGGGCCGAAACTCTTGACCGGGTTTGGAAGACTCGCGGGCATTTCACCCGACTTCGCACGCTCGCCGAGAGCAGTCATGACCCCAACTGGTTCGACCAGTACACGCAGTACGAGGAGCGCTCCGACACCATCAGCGCCTACTCCGCGCTCACGATCCATGCTCTCTTCCAGACCGAGGACTATGCGCGAGCGCTGATCGCGGGTGCTCAGATCGTCGATGACGTCGAGGGCGCCGTCGCGACTCGTATGGCTCGACAAGAGATCTTCAACCGCCCAGAACCGCCCGACGAGGTACGCCTGTACGTGCGGCAGACGGTGCTGGAGGACCCTGTGGGGGGACCGGAGGTCATGCGTGCCCAACTGGCGCACTTGTTGGACATGAGCCAGCACCGTGGGGTCGTTATCCGTGCGCTAGCCAAATCCAAGGCGACACACGCGGGCGTGGACGGCTCGTTCACCATCCTGCGGATAGGCCAAGCGGAGTACGCGTGGTCTTCGGCGGTCGGGGGCGGTCGCCTGGTATCCGATCCGGTGAGGGTCAGGGAGTACCGTCTACAGTACGGCCGGATAGGCGATGACGCCCTGTCCCGAGATTCCACTAGGAGTCTCCTGCGCGAGTTGATGGAGGCCATGAAGTGAATCCCCCCGTATGGCGAAAGTCCAGCCGAAGCGGTTCAGGCGGCCACGGCGGCGAGGACTGCGTAGAACTCGCCGTTCTCGCTGGCGTAGTTGGCGTCCGCGACAGCAAGTCCCCCGAAGCCGGACACCTCAACCTGACACATGAAGGCTTCGCCCAACTCCTCGCCGCCGTGAAGGCGGACAGGCTGAGATGACGGAGGCCATGAAGTGATCAAGTGGCGCAAGTCCAGCCGGAGCGGATCGGGCGCTGATGGAGGTCAGGAATGCGTTGAGCTGGCCTCGTTCGCCGGAGTGGTCGGTGTGCGGGACAGCAAGGCCCCTGACGTCGGGCACCTTGCACTCTCAGCCGAAAGCTTCGCCCGGCTCGTCGCCGCTGTGAAGGCGGGCGAGCTGGACTTCTGACCCAACGACCTTCTATGGAGCGGCCTCGCCCCCCGGCGGGGCCGTTCGTATGTCTGCTTGCGCTTTGGGCTCAGGGGACGTCGTAGTGGTCCAGGTACCGGCGTTCTGCCGGAGTCAGTTCGGCGGCGGGATCGTCGTGTAGCGCTCGTAGGTCGCGCGGCAGGGCCGGTAAGTGCTTCAGAGGTGTGAGCGCTCGTCGGCTCGGTGGGTTGGGGGGGTGCAGAAAGACTTCGGCTGTGCGGTGGCCGTAGGAGACGTTGAGGGTGTCGAGCCGGTAGTACCAGCCGCGTTCGGTGGTGAAGCGGTGGTTGATCTGCCAGCGCAAAGTTTGTCGGGGACGCAAGGCCAGTTGATTTCCGGCTTCGACGCGCTTCGGCGGGCCGTTCGTCTATGAGGGGCGAGGCAGCATTTTTAGGGGGTGGTAGGGGTTGCGGCCAGAGGAACCGGCTACCAGGAGGCCGGACGGGGTTGGAAGCAGGGTGGCGCGGGAGTCGTTCCAGCGGGACGGGACGACCGAGGATGTGCGTTCCTTGCCCGTGGACGGGTCGAAGGATCGCAGTTGCAGTGTGGTGAGGTGCGAGGTGAGGGTGAACACGTCCTTGCCGTCGAAGGTGATGGCCTCGATCGACTTGCGGTTCCTCTCGGTGGTCCAGAGCCGACGGCCGTCGGTGAGGCGGTAGGCGGCGAGGGCGTATTCGCCCTGGTCGGTGCGGGTGACCGCCACGAGGGTGGTGCCGGAGGCGGCGATCTTGCGGGTCTGGATGACGGCCGAGGGTGACTGGGGGGACGTGTCGATCTCAGCGTCGGGGTCGTCGGTGGGGATCGTCGCGGTGATGCGGCCTTGGGCGTCCAGGGCCATGAGGGACTTCTTGCCTCGGGCGTCCGACTCGCGGACGGCGATCACGGGCGGGGTGGCGTTGACCAGGTCTACGGTGGCGTTGCCCACTACCTGAAGGTCGGTTTTCCACAGGTCGCGGCCTGTGGACGGGTCGAAGGCGCGGACTAGTTGGCTGAAGCCGGTCGTCCGGGCGGCGGGGTCTATTTGAGTGCAGCGCTCGCCCATGAGGATCTGGTTGGACGTGCCCGCCAGCCAACCGATGGAGCAGTAGGGGGACGTGCGGGCCTTCCGCCAGAGCGTCTTGCCGTCGCGGAGGCCGAAGCCCTCGATCGCCTCGCTCGTGCGGTAGGCCCCGGTGGTGCCCGAGATGATCAGGGTGTCGGCGTCCTTTTCGAGGACGGGTTTGCCGGACGGGAGCGTCCGGTTCCAGAGCGGCTTGCCCGTGGTGGTGTCGATCGCCTGGATCGAGCCGCACTGGCCGGAGCCGGGCTCGTGGGCGATCAGGCCGACGTTGTTCTCGGACGTCCGGCTCATCGCGCACAGGGTGTCGCGGGCGGGCAGTTTCGAGGTCCAGGTCTGTCGGCCGGTTCTGGCCGCGTAGGCGGTCAGGCCGTCGAACTTGGCCCGTATGACGGTGCCGCCGGACGTCCAGACGCCCTCGGTGTCGGTGTCGGAGCCCCGGTCGTGCGGCGCTGACCAGGTGTAATTCAGGGTCGGGCCGTGCAGGACGTCGAAGAGCAGCCAGCCGGGGTAGACGCAGACCGCGGCCGCGACCAGGCCCGCGATCCACGCCGGTCTCGCCTTGTAGAGGGCGTAGCAGGCCAGGGGGGTCAGAAGCAGGAGCGGGAAGAACGAGAGGACGAAGATCAGGCCCCAGTGGTTGGGGCACGGGCCGCGCCGGGTGCCGCAGGAGCCGCCCGCCTCGGTGCCGAGGACGATGAAGTCCCTGATCAGGAGGGATAGGGCCAGGCCGCAGACCGCGGCCGCGGCCAGCCCTATGGCCATCCACTTGATCTTGGACGTGCGTCCGTCCTTCTTCGCGCGCGTCATCCCCGTCGCCCCTCCCACCCGCCTGACCAGCGACGGGAGTATGGCACGAGGCCGCGAAGATCACGTTTTATCCGGCCAAGCTGCCACCCGGGCTCAGGGCGCGCCGAGCCCGGCCCCCGTTGCCTCCTTGACAGCCTCGGCCCGGCCGCTCGAGCCGCGCAGCGGGAGCTCCTTCAGGGCGAGGACGGCGAGGAAACCGAGGATCGCGACCGGGATACCGGCCAGGAAGACGGTTTCGAGGGAGCTCGTGAACGCGTCCCGCACGATGCTCCTGACCGGTGCGGGCAGCATCTGGATGTCGTCCGGCGAGCCGAGGCCGTCGCCGGGCGCCCGCTGGATGCCGGCGGCCCGGAGCCCGGACGCGATCTCGCCCGCCACCCGGTTGCTGAGGATCGCGCCGAACGCGGCCACGCCCATCGCGCCGCCGAGGTTGCGGAAGAACGAGATGCCGGACGTCGTCGAGGCCAGGTCGGCGGTCGACGCGGCGTTCTGCGCGGCGAGGATCAGGATCTGCAGGGTCAGGCCCATGCCGATGCCGAGGACGGCGAGGTCCGCGCCGATGAGCGCCTTCGGCGAGTCGGTGTGCAGCCGCGACAGCAGGACCATCGCGATGACGACGCAGAACGTTCCAACGACCGGGAAGAGCTTGTAGCGGCCGGTCCGGGTGACGATCTGGCCGGAGCCGGTGGACGTGATCAGCATCCCGATGACCAGCGGCAGCGTCATCAGCCCCGAGGCGGTCGGGCTCATGCCCTTGGCGATCTGCAGGTACTGCGGCATGTAGATCATCACGCCGAACATCGCCATGCCGACGCAGATCGAGACGAAGGAGGCCAGCACGAACGTGCGGTTGCGGAACAGCCGGGGCGGCAGGATCGGGTCGCGGGCGGTGCGCTCGGCGACGATCGCGAGCACGAGCAGCGCGATGGTGGCGCCCAGGAGGACGTAGGTCCAGGCGGAGTTCCACGGGAACTGCTTGCCGCCCATGGAGAGCAGGAGCATCAGCGTCGCGGCGCCGCCGGTGATCGTGAACGCGCCGAAGGCGTCGATGCGGGTGTCGCGGCGTGCGGTCGGGAGCTTGAGCACCCGCTGGATGACGAGGAACGCGAGCACGGCGAGCGGGACGCACACGTAGAAGCACCAGCGCCAGCCGAGCGCGTCGGCGTCCACGATGAACCCGCCGACCAGCGGCCCGGCGACGGTCGCGACGCCGAACACCGCGCCCATGAACCCGGCGTAGCGGCCGCGCTGCCGCGGCTCGACCACGTCCCCGAGGATCACCTGGGCCAGCGCGGACAGCCCGCCCGCGCCGAGGCCCTGGCCCGCGCGGGCGGCGATGAGCTGGCCGATGCCCTGCGACAGCCCGGCGCAGACCGAGGCGACGACGAACAGGATCAGCGCGGTCTGGAACATCAGCTTGCGGCCCGCGATGTCCGACAGCTTGCCCCACAGCGGGGTCGAGGCGGTCATGGTCAGCAGCGACGCGCTCGCCACCCAGGACAGCTGGTCCTGGCCGCCGAGGTCGCCGACGATCGTCGGCAGCGCCGTCGCGATGACCGAGTTGGAGATCATCGCGGTCAGCATCGCCAGCATGAGGCCGGAGAGGATCTCCAGGATCTGCCGGCGCGTGTACTGCGGTCTCGCCTGCTCCGACGCCTCCGCGCCCTGCGACGCCACGCCCGCTTGAGCCACCCTGCCCCCATGCTCCGCGTAGCCGATGAATTACCTGTGCTTTGCATGTATCTTATGTAGGCGCTTGTTTACTTGCAACTCGAAGGATGCTGGACGCCGGGGGTGACCGGTCGACAGGATGTGGTGATGCGGCTCAAGGGCGAGACCGAACGCGCGGTGCCGGGCGGGGGCGGCGAGGGCGCCGGTGGCGCGCCGGACGCCGGTGACGCGGCGGCGCGGCGGCCGAAGCGCGACCGGGAGGCGACCCGGCGCCGCATCCTGGACGCCGCCCGCGACCTGTTCGGCGAGCACGGCTACGACGGCGTCACCGTCCGCATGATCGCGGCACGGTCCGAGGCGAACATGGCCCTGGTCAACCGGTACTTCGGGTCCAAGGCGGCGCTGTTCGGCGAGGTCCTGGCCGGCGAGTCGGTGCTGCGCGAGGTCATCGCCGGGGAGCCCGCGGGCCTGCCGCGCCGCCTCGCCGAGCACTTCGTCCGGCAGATCGACCGGCGCGGCGGCACCCCGATGTCGCGGATGCTCGACCGGTCGGCCGGGCAGCCGGAGGTCAAGGAGATCCTGCTCCACCATCTGGAGGACATGATCGTCGAGCCGCTGGTCGCGCAGCTGGACGGCCCGGACGCGCGGGCCCGCGCGCTCCTCGCGTCCACGATCATCATGGGCGGCGGCCCCGTCCGGCGCCTCCTCGGCCTCAATGACCTGCGCGCCGCCGACCCGGCCGAGCTCACCGACCGCCTCACCGCCATGTTCACCGCCGCCCTGGCCCCCATAACGCCCACCCGCTGACGCGCTTGCCCGGCTCCGCACGTCGGACGCGGAGGGGCGGGACCTGCGCGCATAGGGTGCTGACCATGAGGGTCGGGGGCGCGTTCCGCGCGTGGTGGGGCAGGACGGGGCGTGCCGCCCGATGGGCCGCGGCCGGGACGGCGATCGCGCTCGCGGGCGGAGGCGCCGCGTGGGGTGTCGGTGCCACGACGGGGCGCACGTCCCGGCTCCAGACCTCTGAGCAGCGCATTGCCGTGGTCGACGGTCCGCGCGACGATCAGCGCGTCACGCTCGACACCACGTTCTACCGTCCGGCCGGACGTGCCGAGGTGCCCGCGATCCTGCTGGGCCACGGGTTCGGCGGCAGCAAGCGGGACGTGGCGGGCGAGGCGCGACGGCTCGCCCGCGCCGGTTACGCCGTGCTGACCTGGTCCGCGCGCGGGTTCGGGCGCTCCGGCGGCGAGATCGCCCTCAACTCCCCCGACTACGAGGTCAAGGACACCCGGCAGCTCATCGACTGGCTGGCGCGACGGCCCGGCGTCCGGCTCGACGGGCCCGGCGACCCGCGCCTCGGCATGGCGGGCGGATCGTACGGCGGCGCGATCGCGCTGATGACCGCCGCGTACGACCGGCGCGTCGACGCCATCGCGCCGATGATCACCTGGCACAGCCTCGCGGACGCTTTGTTCCCGGACGCCGCCGCCGGGGCGGGTCCTTCGAGCGGCGCCTTCAAGAAGCTGTGGGCGGGCCTGTTCTTCACCGGCAGCGCGGGCCGGACGGCGTGCGGGCGCTTCCTGCCGTCCGTGTGCGCGATGTACCAGGAGGTCGCGGAGACGGGCCGTCCCACGGCGACGGCGATCGAGATGCTGCGGCGGTCGAGCCCGTCGTCCGTCGCGGACCGGATCAGGGTGCCGACGCTGCTCGTCCAGGGGCAGTCCGACTCGCTGTTCCCGCTCGACCACGCCGACGCCAACGCCCGCGCCATCGCCCGCAACGGCGCGCCCGTGTCGGTGGTCTGGTTCCAGGGCGGCCATGACGGCGGCGCCCCCGAAACCGAGCGGATCGAGGGTCTGGTGCGCGACTTCTTCGACGCCCAGCTGAAGGGAGTGGGGGCGTTCACGGGGGGCCGGTTCACGGTGACGC